>DYCH01000047.1 GCA_019418235.1 Sutterella sp. | reverse complement strand
GCCATATTCTTTTCCGCCGCGTCCATAAGTAATTGCTGGAATTTCATCGAAAATTGGCATGTTGGCATTGGTGCAACCGCCTTTTTTAAGTTCGGGTTCTAACCCGCAGGTTTTGGTCACGAGTTTTGCAACCTGAATGATTCGGGCATCATCGGGTTGAGAGCCGGCAGGAACGTTCAATTCCTTCTCGTAAGAGACCTTAACGACACCCTCTTTGCCGTAGCGAGCATTTTCAAGCGCCGCTCCTTTTTCGAAAGCTGCAATCATCTTTTCATTGAGCTTTTCAAGCTCTTCTTGGTCATTTGATCGCATATTGATTTTCATGACGGCTTTCTGAGCAATCCCGTGAATGGCTTGACCGCCCTCAATGAGGCTCACGGTCGAAGTTGTCTTGGGATTGTCCGGCAACTCAATATCGCTGCGTACCACTTGCCGTCCACGCGTGGCCACCCGGGCCTTCAAACGTTACGCTCCAATCCACCATCCCAGTGGCATTAGCGTAAAAGACGTTGCCCGTCGGACCGTCAATGGAAATGCTTGCTAAAACCTGCGTTTGGGGCTTGAGGTCGTCCAAGAGTGCACGCATCCCCTTCATCCCTCCTAAACCTTCTTCACAGACCGTGCCGGCAATCACAATGTCATGAACCGGACGAATATTGAGCGTTTTAATGGCTTTGAGTACTGAAAGGTTAGCGCTCAACGCTCTCGTATCGTCGCAAATGCCAGGACAATGGATGCGCCTATCGCTATCGGTGGTGACACCTTTAACACTTCCGAAATCAAAAACGGTATCCAAGTGCCCTTCGAGTACAACGGACTTTCCTGTATTGCCGCTTCCACGAATGAAACCATAGACATTGAAGTTGGGGCAGATACGAACCTCTTCAAGACCGGCTTCAATCAAAAGCTCGGCATAACGTTTCGCCTTTTCTTCTTCGTGGTAACTCGGCGCTTCAATAAGAGCGAGTTCTTTTTGCACTTCTATGCTTTCGGGTAAAGCATCCTTTACAAAAGTAAGGGCCTTTTTAACGATATCGACAGATCTGAGAGTATCCAATGCCTCGACAATGTCTTGATCAAAGTGTTGGGTCATATTCGCCCCCTAATATTTAAATAAGTTGATGCTTTTCTTGGAAAGCGATTAAAGAAGCTTGCGTTAAGTGACCATCGATCATGATGCCTTCCTTCTTGAAATAATCATAAACCTGGAAGATATCCTTGTCACCGCGCCCGGAGAGATTCACAATGAGCGTTTGCTGTTTTTGGGGATCGGCCTTTGCCATCTTCAAAGCGTAGGCCAAAGCGTGAGAACTTTCCAAGGCAGGAATAATGCCTTCATGAAGACTTAAGAGCATAAAGGCTTCAAGGGCTTCAACGTCCTTAATCCCCACGTATTGCGCACGGCCAATGGATTGAAGGTAGCAGTGTTGGGGCCCAACGGATGGGAAGTCAAGACCAGCAGCGATCGAGTAAGACTCTTCAATCTCCCCTTTCTCGTTTTGCATATTGAGGGAGTTTGCGCCGAAAAAGACGCCTTCCGTGCCTTTTTGAAGTACGCAGCCGTGTTTGTCGGTATCCATGCCAAAACCAGCCGGTTCAACGCCAATCAGGTCGACATTTTCGTGTTCAATAAAGTCGTTAAATAAACCAATGGCGTTGCTCCCTCCGCCCACGCAGGCAATGACGGCATCGGGCAAATGGTGTTCAATATCAAGGATTTGTTCCTTGGCTTCTTCGCCAATGATCTTTTGAAATTCGCGAACAATCGTCGGGAACGGATGGGGTCCGGCGGCCGTGCCTAACATATAGTGCGTCGTATCGACGTTTTCGACCCAATCATTTAAGGCGGCTTCACAGGCTTCCTTTAACGTTTGCGCGCCTTCAGTGACGGCAATAACCTTGGCTCCCATCAATTCCATGCGGAAAACATTGGTTTTTTGGCGCTCCACGTCCTTGGCACCCATGTAAATCGTGCAATCAAAACCCATTAAAGAACAGGCCAGAGCCGTGGCAACACCGTGTTGACCGGCACCGGTTTCTGCGATGATGCGCTTTTTGCCCATGCGTTTAGCCAATAGTGCTTGACCTAATACTTGGTTTGTTTTGTGTGCGCCGCCATGTAAAAGGTCTTCACGCTTTAAGAAAATCTTTGTGTTTGTGCCGGCGGTTAAATTTTGACAAAGGGTCAAAGGCGTTGGACGACCCGCATAGTCATAGAGGAGATGTTGAAGTTCTTCTTTAAATGCGTCATCGCTTTGCGCTTCAAGGAAAGCATTTTCGAGTTGGTCCAAAGCAGGCTTTAAAACCTCAGGAACAAACTGACCGCCGAAAGGACCGAAGAAAGGATTAAGTTGAGTCATAAGTCACTCCAAATAGTGTTTGCCTATTTCGAACGGACTTATGAGTAGTGATAGGTTTTAAGGATAAAAATAAACCCGCTCAAACTAGGCGGGTTTATTTCATAAGTTGCAAAAAACCATGGCACCCGCTTATCAGCAGCGCCACCACCAGCATTGTGCGTTTTGCAACATCGTGTTCATTTCAATTACCTTAAAAAGGAATGTTTTCTTACTTTATCAGTTTTCTTGAAAAAGTGAAACATTGATTTGAAATCTCATCCGTTATGTTCTGCTTTTCTAGGTTTAACTGTCTAGATAGGCAGTTCTTAAAGTTCTACTTCAATTATGTGTTAGGGTTAGTCCGAGAATTTGTTTAAATATTAGGCAATTTGCTGACATCGTCTATTGATAAGGGCTACAATCCTTGGGCGCCAGTAATGTTTGAATGGATTGATTTTTGATATCGCATATCTCACGAGCAATACCAAAAGTCCATCATCACAATTCACATTGCTGAATTTTTCCCTACTTGCGGACTTTCTATGAAAAAATCTGACTTCGGTGTTGTCAGTGTCATCTACGCCATCGGCTTGGGCTTTTTGTTCATGACGTTGGATTTGCCCGATGCTGCACAAACATACCCTTTGGTGCTCATTAGCGCCTTGCTCTTTGTCAATACTCTCTATTTAATCAAGTCGTTAGCATCGTATCGTTCCAACCACCAAGTCGAAGATGATGTGGCGCATGCTTTTAAAGAATTTATCCCGATGCAATTTATGGGCGTAGCCGCCTGGATCATCGGTTATCTCGCCTTAATGTATGTGACTGGCTATTACCTCTCAACGGCCATCTTCATGGTGGGCACCATGCTTTTCTTGCGCGTCAAGCCCCTTTATATTGCAATCAGCGTTATTGTGATTGCCGCCATGGTGGCGGCGGTCTTTTCCGCTTTCTTACACGTTCCCCTTCCCGCGGGCATGTTTTTTGGTTAAGGAGAGGAGCGTCGTATGTTAGAAACATTAGGTTTAATGGGTGCGGGCTTCATTCATGCACTCTCCCCGATGAACTTATTGGCGATGGTGGCTTCCACCGCGCTTGGGATCACGATCGGTTGTTTGCCGGGGCTCTCGGCCGCCATGGGGGTGGCTCTTTTATTACCGGTGACTTTCGGGATGGATCCCGCCACCGGTTTAATTGTGTTGGGCGGTATCTATTGCGGGGCTATTTTCGGTGGTTCCATTAGCGCCATTTTGATCCATACGCCAGGTACACCGGCTTCCGCTGCAACGGCCATTGAAGGCTATCAATTGACATTGAAAGGGCAAGCCGCCAAAGCTTTGAGTGTGGCTTGCTATGCGTCTTTCTGTGGCGGTTTGCTAAGTTGTATTTTGCTTTTCTTCTTCTCACCGCTTTTAGCAGAACTTGCCATGCAATTTAAGAGCCCGGAATACTTCTGGCTCTCCATCTTTGGCTTAACGATTATTGCCGGTGTCTCTTCCCGCTCTATTTTGAAAGGGTTGATGTCGGGCATTTTGGGCCTTTTGATCTCCACCATCGGCATGGACCCGATGGAAGGGGTCGAACGCTTCATGTTTGGTCAAAGCACGCTCTATAACGGCGTGAATACGACCTGCGCTTTGATTGGTCTCTTCTCCATGTCCCAAGTCTTCATCTTGGCTGAAAAGAAGATTATTGAACGCGCTAAGGCCGCTAAATTTAAGATGCAATACGGTCTTTCTCGTCAAGAAGTTAAACGCTTAATGCCGACCATTACCCGTTCTTGGTTAATCGGTAACATCTTGGGGATTTTGCCCGGTGCCGGTGCCACGATTGCTTGCTTTATGGGTTATAACGAAGCTCGACGCTTCTCAAAACATAAGGAAGAATTCGGTACAGGTTCCATTGAAGGGGTGGCGGGTTCCGAAGCTGCCAACAACGCTGTGACGGGTGGCTCCTTGATTCCGACTTTGACCTTAGGGATTCCGGGCGAATCCGTGACAGCGGTTTTGATGGGTGGCTTGATTATTCACGGTCTTCAACCGGGGCCGGAACTCTTTTCTACCTATGCTCCGATGACCTACACGTTCTTTGCAGGCTTCGTGCTCGTGCAATTTGCCATGCTCGGTATCGGTTTGTGGGGCAGCAAAGTCTTTGCTCAAATTTCTCGCTTGTCTGACAGTATCTTGATTCCTTCAATCGTTGTGTTGTGCGTGGTGGGTTCTTACGCTATTCACAATAACTTCGTTGAAGTCATCATCATGTTCATCTTCGGCGTGATCGGTTACTTGGTTCGCAAGTTTGACTTAAATGCCGCCGCTATCGTTTTAGGCCTTATTTTGGGCCCGATCGGTGAAAACGGTCTGCGTCGTTCGCTTTATTTGAGCGATGGCGATCCGATGATTCTTTTCTCAACCCCCTTGTGCTGGATGTTGATCATCCTTTGTGTAGTCGGGATCTTCTCCCCGATCATCATGGGTCGCTTTGAAAAGCGTATGTTGGATAAGAATAGTTAATTTTCTTAAATGGAGCGAGGTTTGGACCTCTTCACTTCATTCGTTTTATTGGGTCCGTAGATAAAACTTAATATCGTTTAAAGATATAGGAGATTGGTACATGAAAAAAGTCCTTTTATCGTTGGCTGTTGCGATGGCTCTTCCTCTTTCAGCCCAAGCTTGGACCCCGCAAAACGACATTAACGTGATCGTTGCCTATAAGGCCGGTTCCGGTACGGACACGGGCGCTCGTTTGCTCTCGAGCCAAGCTGAAAAGTTCATCGGTAAGACGTTGATCATCAACAACTTGCCGGGTGCTGACGGTAAGATCGGTTGGACGCGTTTGGTTCAAGCCAAGCCCGACGGCTACACGATCGGCTTTATCAACTTGCCGACCTTTACGACTTTGGCCGCTCAAAAGGGTGCTCCCTTTAAGACCTCCCAAATTGTTCCGATCGCTAACCACTTAACGGAAACGAGCGTGATCGTTGTCCGTGCTGACAGCAAGATCGATTCTTTGAAGGGGTTGGTTAATGCTGCTAAGGCCAACAGAAAGATGCGTTGCTCCACCAATGGCGTGAAGGCTTCTAACCACACGGCCGCTCAATTGTTCGCCAAGAGCGCCGGCATCCAATACAAAGCTGTTCCTTACGGTGGCACGGCTGACCAATTACTCGCTTTGCGTCAAGGCGAAGTGGACTTCTCTTGCGCTAAGATCGCTGACGTCGCTAAGCTCGTCAAGGGTGACAAGCCCGAACTTCGCATTTTGGGCGTCTTCGATAAGCAACGCTTGAAGGAATTCCCGAACGTCCCGACTTTGGGTGAAATGGGTTACTACGGCGAATGGTACGGCTCTGCCCGTGCTTTGGTTGCTCCGGCCGGTATGCCTGCTGACGTGTTGAAGTACTACGTTGACACGTTCCAAAAGGTGATGAACGATCCTGAAGTGATCAAGGCTCACCAAACGGCAGGTCTTAACCTTGAATACAAGACCGACAAGGAGTTGGGCGAATTGATCAAGGCTCAAGAAAAGTTTGCTCGTGACGTGATCAGCACGCTCTACTAATCTCGTAGGCTTTTCGCTTTAAATTGTGCCCTGGGGGAAGTTTCTGAACCCGGGGCCTTTTGTTATCTGAAAATGGCAACGTGTCATTTAATCTTTTACTTTAAGTTGTTCGTTTTTTTTAATAACCCTTTGGTTTATAGAAACAGCCTTATATCCTCTGGTTGAAAGCAAAGGTTTTACGGCTGTTTCTATAAATCGAGTAGGGGGAGATTTGCATCTCGCCCCTCTCACACCGCAATTACAGGCATGCCGTTCGGCACCTGGCGGTT
>DYCH01000046.1 GCA_019418235.1 Sutterella sp. | reverse complement strand
ACCTGATTTAGGTCCCTCGGAAAACCCTTAATTTTTGGGTTTGTCAACAGTCTGAGGAGAGGTGTTTTTACCTCTCCTTTAAAGCTCATCCTTGAATGGTTAGTTGTGATTTTTCTCTTCTAAGAAGCGAGTAAACACTGCTAAGCCATTCGGAAGACTTTGCTCGTCTTGGATTTCAAAATCGCCTTTGTGGTGGCCATTTTGATTGCAACCAAACGCAAAGAATGTGCCTTTACCACCATGGGCTTGAACCTTGCGAATCAACCATGAGCAGTCTTCGGAACCCGACACCCCACTTTCAACGAAAGCACGTTGAACAGTGGGAATGGCCTTAGCAATGGCTAAAACGGATTGCACCATTTCAGGGTCTGAATCCAACACAGTTGCGGCACCGACTTGTTCGATGGTGTAAGACACGTCATAGGCCAGTGCACAACCTTGAATAATGCGTTGCACATAGTCATACATGTACGCATTGACTTCTTCGGTTGCCGCACGCACTTCAATTTGCATTGAAGCATGCACCGGCACAACATTACGACCTTCACCCGCTACGAGCTTACCTACAGAGATACGCGTATCTGCACGACTATTTCTCGGAATACCGGTCAAGGTCGTTGCGGCATTGCAGGCCGCTAACAAAGCGCTTCGTCCATCTTCGGGATTGGCACCCGCATGAGCCGGCTTCCCTGTAAAGGTGATATCAATTTTCTTAGTGGCCAAGAAACCTTGATCCACAATGCTGATTTCACCCAAACGAGCGGATGTCCCAATGTGACCGCACAAAATGTAATCAACATCGTCTAACAAGCCACTTTCAGACATCGGTAAACCACCGCGAGTCCCTTCTTCGGCCGGTTGGAAGAGTAACTTAATCGTCCCCGTCAACTCTTCCTTATGATCCATGACCCAGTGAGCAACGCCCAAGCCAACAGACGTATGAGCATCGTGCCCACAGGCATGCATTTGACCGTCAAATTCAGAGCGATAGTCACCAATGTTGGCTTCGTGCTTGGGATCCGTTGACTCCTCAACCATGACGCAGTCCATATCAAAACGGAACATCGTCACAGGGCCCGGACGACCGGTTTCCAATACGGCAACGCACCCGGTATAGCCTTGCGTTTCATCTAAAAACGCTTGAGTGACCCCATTTGCTAAAGCGCGTTTCATCGCTTTTTCAACAAGAGACGGATTGCGACCCATCACAAATTCAGGATTCACAGCGACCGTACCCATTTTCACCGACCAGCCCAACTCGCGAAGACGGTTAACAACGGTATACATCGTTTCAAATTCCGTCCAACCTTCTTCAGGATGCTTATGGAATTGACGGCGATAGGTCACCATTTCTTGCGTGTAATTTGTCATTTTCTTACCTTTTACAGTGTTTTACTCAAATGGTTAGAAGAAAATCACCAAGGCAAGCCATGCCGTGATCATCGGGACAGCGGTTCTCTTGACCAAATCGATCGGAGAAACACGAGCCATACCGGACAGCAAAATCACGACACCGGCAATCGGACTCATCGTACGACCCAATTGAGCACCGCACATAGCGAGGTTACCCAATTCAACAATGCTCAAGCCCAATTCAGGAGCGTGCGGCGTCACAGCTTCGTTAAAGGCAAACGTTG
The DNA here is from genome assembly GCA_019418235.1 of Sutterella sp. Classification (GTDB taxonomy): domain Bacteria; phylum Pseudomonadota; class Gammaproteobacteria; order Burkholderiales; family Burkholderiaceae_F; genus Aphodousia. The sequence continues at coordinate 14,460 of DYCH01000046.1, read as the reverse complement.
CAGCGTCACCGGAACCCGTTAAAACAGCCATTACGAACGTACCACCAGCACCACCAATACGAGCATATTCGCTGGAATTCTTCAACGCTTCAATCAAAGCGTCAACCACGCCCGTTTCACGCAAACCACAAGCGAAAACACCGGCAGCGATGATGATACCCAACACATTACCGTAACCCTTACCGGCACCATCGAAGAACTTACGGAAGCATTCTTGAGGATCGGCACGCGTGACAATCATCGTGTAAATCACACCGATCAACATGGCTTGTGCAACACCCATCTTGATGGCAGGAACGCAAGTATTGCCCAAAAGCAAAATGATCAACGGCAACATCGGAGCAAAGGCAAACAAAACGTTGACCTTTTCGATACCGCCCGTGGCGTCCGTTTCAATACCTTCGGCAGAAGCAGAACTCTTATGATCCTTCAAAACAAAAGCCACAACGGTGATCATGACAGCGCCAATGACACTCAACGTGGCAAAAATCGGAGCGTTTTGAATAATGAATTCCATCGGTTCGATACCGGCCATACCGGAAATCATCACCGGGTGAGCACCACCAGGATTAAAGTTAGAACCGTAGGTACCGGCCAAAACAGCAGCGGCAGCGGCGGCAGGAGAGATGCCGGAGCGAATCATCAACGGAATCAACGTTGCACCCACGGCAGCAGCACAACCTGCAGCAGACGGAATAGCAGCATTAATAACAGTCGTTAAGAGAGCGCAGCAGGGAATAACAAAAATCCCTAAAGAGCGCATCGGGCGCGTCAACAATTGCACCAAATGGATATCAGCCTTGGTGTAGCTCACCAAGAAAGCAAAACCCATGGCAGAACAGATGGATTGAATCAAGTTACCGGTCGTCATCGACTTGGCGAACTGATTTAAAGCCGCCATCGGATCCAACGTAACTAAACACATTAAAAGACCCGCAGTAAAGAGCACTAAACGAGTTTCGTAGCGCTTTACAAGGGCGTAAATCGTCGCGGCAATAATGACCAAAGCGACCCAAAACGTGATTGACATAAATGTTCCTCCAAGAACACACGAGCGAGAGGTTACATCTTACAAACCACTCACCAAAGACGACATTAGGAATAGCGCCATCTCATATATCAGTTAACTGTTATCTGTTGACGAACGTGCGGAAATTCCTAACGGACAGAAAAAACTCATCACGGAATAATGAATATCGCCTTTTTGTGCACAACTCTTTCTCTTGGAACTTTGTATATGTTACAAATTAAAACTACAACCACCCTTTTGGTGGGTACCTTATTCGGCATGGGTTGCGTTGGCTCTGCTTTGGCTGCTGACGTTGAAATTTACGGTAAAGCCGACGTCGGCATCGAAGTTAATCACTTCTCCGGCGGTGCAAAAGCCAAAACGCAATATCAAATGACCAATGGCGGTTCCCGTTGGGGCATCAATATCCGAGAAAGAATCAGCGATGATTTGTCCGTTCGTGGTTACTTAGAAAACGGTTTTGACCTTGACACCGGTAAAGATACGATTTCCGGTAAAGCCTTCGGTCGTCGTTCTATTTTGGCATTGCAATCTAAGCAATACGGTGAATTAGGCTTTGGCCGCATGGGTACCGTCACGTCCACGAACTCTCCGTATGCTCGCGGTCTTGCTTATTTTGACCCGTTTGAAACCGGTTACACGGGCGACTTCACGATTTCCGGCATTTTTGCTACCGACAGTCGTGTTGATAACGCTATCACCTACTACTCTCCCCGCATCGCCGGTTGGCAAGTGGGTGCCACGTACTCCTTCCAAACGGCTGGTGACGAAGTCACGGGTACCGGTAACAACGATCGTGTTGCCGCAGCCTTGATTACCTATGCTGATGATCGTTTGAATGCCTCTTTGGGTGCTTCTACGATCATGTGGGGTAACGTTGGCTCGAACTCTGTTCGTGAAGACTCTATCGAAGTGCAAATGGGTATGCGTTACGCCATGACCGAAGCCCTCTACGTGTACTTGGGTGCTCAATACATGAAAGATTGGCGCACGATGAGCTTCTGGCGTTCTCAAAACCGTACGCTTAACGAAGCTGGTACGGCAGAAGACAAGGCTGCAGAAGCCAATGGCGTTGATGCCATGGTTTACATCACCGGTTTCCGTTGGAAGGTTGCCGGTCCCACGACGCTTATCGGTTCTTACGCCTACTTTGATGGCGAAAAAGAAATGTCCAATGGCACGACCGTTGATGGTAGCCGTCATCGCTTAAGCGCCGGTGTTGAACACAAGCTCTCTAAGCGCACCCAACTTTATCTCGTTGCTAACGCTACGAAGAATGAAGACGAAATCGCTGCCCTCGAACAATGGGATGAAAAATACACTGCTCTCGTAGGTATTACGCACAACTTCTAATTGTTCTGCCGTGTAGCAAATGCTTTAATGCATTTGCTACACACAACTTCATAAGAGACTTCAATCATGAATGTCGCAACTCAATACCGTGACGAAATGGTCAAAATTCGTCGAGATTTCCATGCCAAACCTGAAACGGGTTGGACAGAGTTTCGTACAACTGCCCTAATCATCAGACGACTCAAAGAACTTGGTTTTGAAGTCCTCAAGGGAAAGCAAGCCATCAATCCAGAGTTTGTTATGGGGCGTTATGAAAAAGAAGTCAATCTTGGGATTGAGCGCGCTTTAGCCGCAGGCATTTCCTCTCAAGAAATCGAAGAAATGCAAGGTTATACGGGAGCCGTCGGCATTTGGCGCAGCAGTAAAAAAGGTCCCACAACGGTTTTGCGTTTTGACATCGATGCTCTCTACATCCCCGAAACACAAGACCCTAATCACATTCCCCGTAAAGAACATTTTGCTAGCGAATACGATGGTGTCATGCACGCTTGCGGACATGACTGTCACGCAGCAATCGGCCTAACCATTGCTCACTGGATTGTTGATCACCAAGAAGAGCTCACGGGTACCATCAAGTTACTTTTCCAACCGGCCGAAGAAGGCACCCGAGGTGCTCTTGCCATGGCCGAAACCGGTATCGTTGATGATGCCGATTACTTCTTAGCAAGTCACATTGGTTGTACGCCTCGTTTGGGCCACATTACGGTCACGGATCCCGGATACAACGCAACCATCAAATTTGATGTTTCCTTCACCGGTCAACCCGCCCACTCGGTGGCTAACCCTCAAGACGGTCGAAATGCCTTGATGGCCGCTTGCCACACCGCTGTGATGGTTGGTAGTCTCCCGCGACACGGCGACGGCTTAACCACGGTCAGTTGCGGGAAAATTGTTGCCGGTGAAATGCGTAACGTTGTCCCCGTTCATGCCGTGATGCAAATGGAAGTTCGTGGCGCAACGAATGACTTGTGCCAATACATGTTCAACCAAGTCAAACGCGCCGTCAAAGCTAACGCCGAAGCCTTCGACGTTCAGTACCAAATCAGTAAGGTTGGGCAAGCATTTACGATGAATCCTGACAAAGACTTAGCCAAACTTATCGAAGAGGAAGCAAAAGTCATTGTCGGCTCCAATAACGTTGATTACTACAGCGAACGTGGCGGTAGTGAAGACGTCACAATTTTGATGGATCGTGTCCAAAAACACGGCGGTAAAGCCGCTCATTTTTACTATGGTGCAGACCACAATGGACAACATAGGGCTGACTTTGACCCAGATGATAAACAAAGCATGCCTATTGGTTTTTCCACTTTGATTGCTCTTATCAAGAGACTGAACTCTTAACTATCGAATCCTTAAAGTTAACAGCCATGGGAACTTTGCCTTTGATTGTCCGCAATCAAAGGCTTTTTTTACGCACTAACAAAAAAAGCGACTAAGATAGAAGAAAGACCTTTTTTAAGGAATGTGACTATGTTAGATAAGACAAACATTCGCTATCAGGCCGCTATCGAAGCTCTCGTTGAAAAGCATTCTCGTGAGGGCAATGACAGCATGTGGAGTATTTGGAACGAGCGCAAAATCAATCGCAATCAGTCCAATGGGAATTATTCGTTTGTTCTGGGTCGAACGGCAGAAAAAGATGACCTTGTTTATCTCAATTTTGAATCTGCCTTCCAAGGCTATGCCGCTCACGCCCCCTACACACTCATTACGGGGATGACAGGTTCTGGTAAAACGTCTCTCATTAAAAATCTTATTTTGGATATTGCCATTACGAATACGCCGGACTTGGCAGCCATCAAAGTGTACGAACCCAATGGCGGGTGGTCTTATGAATGCCTAAAAGGCCTTCACAGAATGCGTGTAGAAAGCAATATCGAAACCGCTAAAGCCTATCTTGAAAGCATTGTTAAGTCCATTGAAGCCCATGAAAAGCTCTTTGAAACATTGGGCGTCAAAACGCTTGAAGAGTGCAACAATGTTTTGGGACTCAAAAAGCGCATCATGCGCACCTTTGTGATCATTGACGAAGTCGCAGTCTGGTTAATTGATGATGACTTTAGAGCAAAATTGCTGGCAGCCTTAAAGGCCATTTCCAATAAAGGTTGGAGTACCGGCTATCACTTAATTCTTGCAACACAATGGCCCGATGAACGAGTGTTACCTAAGGAAATTCGCGATTACTTCGGTAACCGCATTGCCCTTAAGTTACCCACGGCCGAAATGAGTGAATATGCTTTGGGCATCAAGGGCGCAGAAAGCTTAAGTGATCTCGGACATGCCATCGCAGTTTTGGGAAATGAAGAAAAGTCGGTACACTTCTGGGTACCATGGCTTTCTGACGAAGATGCTGAACGCACGGTTACGGCCATTCGCGTTGCAGAAAATCGTTAATTCTTTCTATTTGATTGCGGGAGCCTCAACAAGGCTCCCGTTTTTGTTATGAGTCACTTTAAACCCAGTATTATCAGCGGTCATATTAAAACGCCTAAAATTTGGCTCATTGATATGGACGACACTCTTTACTCGGCCTCGGCCAACATGTTCAGTCAAATTGACTCTTCGATGACCGACTACATTCACCGTCATATGGGATTGAGTATAGAAGAGGCAAACGAACTTCGATTGCGCTATTGGTTGCGCTATGGAGTGACCTATTACGGTCTGTGGAAGTTCCACGGTGTGGATCCTCATACGTTTCTAACTCAAACGCATCAAGTAGATACTTCTAACGTGAGCACTACAGGCGACACTCGTGCCGCATTGAGCAGACTCCCGGGCAAAAAGATTCTTTTTACGAATGCCCCCGATTGCTTTGCCGATAAAATTCTTCACCAACTGGATCTTTTGAACCATTTCGATGCTCAATATCGAGCTGAAGACATGAAGGTGTTTGGTCAGTGGCGCCCCAAGCCGTCTGTGCAGATGTTAAGAAAAATCCTATCCATCTACAAAGTCAAACCTCAAGAGGTCTGTTTAATCGATGACAGTTTAAATAACCTCCGAGTAGCGAAATCGATCGGTTTTCAGACCGTTCTTTGCAAGGGGTGGCATCACCACGGACTCAAAGTTGCTAGAACCATTGACTATGTCGATGCGCAAATTAGTCACCTTCGTGATATTCCAAGGGTCATTAACAAAGTGCGACCAAACGTCACAAAACGTCGCCGAATCGGATTCTTAAACCCCTATAATTAATCCGTTAGTTTGTTATCGAGGTCATCTTGTTTATTTTCAAGTGGATCAAAAAATTTTTTAATGCCATTGACTGGGCATGCTTATTCGTTCTTCGCTTTTTGTGGCGAACGATTCAAGTCGCGGTCGTCATTGGCATTGTCATCGGTTTGGGAGTCGCTTTTAAGAGCACCTCACCACTACCGGCCAATAGTATCTTGGTTCTTGATTTAAAAGGCAGCATTGTTGAACAAGCCGAACCCGCCTCCTTACCCATGACCTTGCTTGCGGGCGAAGAACCTCAAGAAACAGCATTACATGACGTTTTAGGGGCGTTAGATAAAGCCAAACGCGATCCGATGATTAAGGGTGTCTTTCTCAAACTCGATAAGTTAGATCGTGTTGGTCTTGCTTCTCTGAAAGAGCTCGGACGCGGTATTGATCAATTTAAGCAAAGCGGTAAACCTGTTTGGGCATGGGGTTCGCATTTTTCACAAACTCAATATGCCATCGCCTCTCACGCCCGTGAAATCTACATGCACCCCATGGGAGAAGTCAGCATCAAAGGCTTAAGCTCCAATCGCCTTTACTATGGTGATTTATTAAAGAGCCTGGGCGTTAATGTTCATGTTTTTAAAGCGGGTGCCTATAAGAGTTACCCAGAAACTTTTACCAACAACGCACCATCAGACGTGTGGATTGAAGGTGAAAGAACTTGGCTAAATAACGCTTGGACGCATTTATCAACGGATATTGAACGCTCTCGCGGTCTTATCCCCGGCAGTATCAAAAACTATATTGACTCGTTGCCAGAAACCGTACGAAATAATCGCGGTGATATGGCCCAAACAGCGCTAAACGCCAACTTCATTGATGGTCTTAAAACCTACGATGAAATGGTGGCCTTCATTGAGTCCAAACTTGGAAAAGATAAAAGTGTTAAAGCCGCTTTGATCTCCTATCTTGACTACGCACCGGAAATGCCCGTTGACGTAGCTCCCCAAAGTGTTGCTATCGTGATTGCAGACGGTCAAATCCTCGATGGTGAATCCGAGCCCGGTATTATCGGCGCCGAATCTATTACCCAACAACTGGATTTGATTCGTGAAGATCCCAATGTCAAAGCCGTTGTTTTCCGCATTAATTCTCCAGGCGGTTCCGCCGTTGCTAGCGAATACATTCGACATGGGCTAGAACGCATTAAAAAGGCCGGCAAGCCCGTTGTAATTAGCATGGGGGATGTTGCTGCCTCGGGTGGCTATTGGATCAGCATGGGCGGAACAAAGGTCATTGCTTCGCCCACCACCATCACCGGTTCCATTGGGGTGTTTGGTTTGACGCCCACCTTTGAAAAGACGTTGTCGTTAGCAAAAATTGGACAAGGCAGTGTTTCCACGACGTGGCTTGCCGGGGCGGACAAGTCCATCCGTGCGTTGGATCCACGTCTTGAAGATATCTTGACCCAAAATGTCGCTCGAACGTACGGGGACTTTACCAATTTGGTTGCTAAGTCCAGAAAATTGACCGTAGCGAAAGTTCAAACCGTTGCTCAAGGTCGTGTATGGACGGGTGAGCAAGCCCTTCAAAATCATTTAGTGGATCGTCTTGGGTACTTTGATGATGCAATCGCAGAAGCACGTCAATTAGCAAAATTGCCTGCAACAAGCCCAGTTGTCTTCTTTAGTGATGCTTCTGTTTCGCTGAGTGCTACGTTGAAGTCGTCAATGAAACGCTGGACTTCGCCTTTGAGTTGGCTCAATCTCATCCAAATGCCAACTGCAGTTCGCACAGAACAACAGTTTTGGAGCGAAGCCCTTCAACGTCAACGCAATGTTTACGCTCACAGTTTGGTTAATATCGATTAAGAATCCATTTGATCAGGAACAAAAAGGGGATGCAAAGGCATCCCCTCTTTATTGAATCTTTGAAAAGATCAGTGATTAGTCACCGTACATCTTTTGGCGGATTTCACGACGCATTTGAGCCTCTAAGGACAACGTTGCCGTCGGGCGGGCTAACAAACGAGCCACACCGATCGGTTCGCCCGTTTCCTCACACCAACCATAATCACCGCTATCGACACGTTGGATGGCGGCTTGAACTTTCTTGAGCAACTTGCGTTCGCGATCGCGCGTACGCAATTCCAAGGCGTGTTCTTCTTCGATCGTGGCGCGATCGGCAGGATCGGGCGCTACGGTCGTTTCACGCAAATGTTCCGTCGTTTCACCAGCGTTATTGCGCAATTCAGCCTCCAATTCTTGGAGACGATTGCGGAAGAAAGCCAATTGGCGATCGTTCATGTAATCCTTTTCAGGCATCTCAAGCAATTCACGCTCGGTCAACAACTTCTTTTTAGTAGCCATAAATCTTTATCCAACAAACGGAAAAGTCCGTTCAAAAAATCTACCCTAATTACTCAGGGTCATACACGCAAAAGATGTGTGCGAAATTTTAAGGCCCTATTTATACAGGAAAATAAACTTTCTCGCACCCTTTAATGTCTTTTTTTTACATCATGATAAAAAGATCGGGGTTTTTAACGGAAAATCAATAACCTATGGAGCATCAACTAAACAAGTTTCAAGCCCCGTAATAATAGCGCTTTCCGGTAAGTTACGACCAATAAAAACGATCTTACTCATCGGCTTTTCATCGGGCGCCCACTGAGGTCCCAAATCGGCAGCCACCAACATATGAACCCCTTGAGTGATCATTTTTCGATCAACCCCGTCCAAGTAAATCACACCTTTATAGCGCAACAAATCGGGACCATAAACTTGCGTAATTGTTCCCCAGAAACGTTCCAATCGGAAAGGATCAAAGGGGGTATAGCTAGTAAAAACAAAAGAGCCAATCTCATCACCGTGATGATGGTGGTGTCCCACATCACTTAAGAACTGTGGATCAATATCCAAAACGTCATTGAGGTTAAATCCTTCAATATCGAGCACCTTGTCGATTTCGACTTCGCCCATGTTTACTTTTTCAATCGGTGCACGGGGATTCATTTGACGTAAACGGCTCACCATCTTTTGAACATCTTCTTCACTCACCAAGTCGGTCTTAGTAAGGAAGATACGATCGGCAAACCCCACCTGAGCCTGAGCTTCTTTTTCATTATCTAATGCCAAATGACCGTGCTTTGCGTCCACCAACGTAATGACACCGTCTAAACGATAAAACGCAGCAACAGCGTCATCCATGAAAAACGTTTGAGCAACGGGGCCGGGATTGGCCACACCCGTGGTTTCGATGATCACTCGATTAAAGGCGATTTCGCCTTTTTCTCGACGGTGGCGTAAATCCGTCAACACCCGAGAAAGGTCGCCTCGGATCGTGCAACAAATGCAACCATTACTCATTTGCACAATCTGCTCTTTATCCGTTTGAACCAACAACGTACTGTCAACGTCTTCTTCACCAAATTCATTTTCAACCACAGCAATTTGGTGACCGTGATCTTCTTTCAAAATTCGGTTTAATAACGTGGTCTTACCAGCACCTAAAAAACCCGTCAGAATCGTGACGGAGATTTGAGGCACCATATCCATTACATCCATCATCAAATCCTTTTGTTTATTAACGAAGTACCAAATGAATACCCTTGAGATATTCACCTTCTGGACACGTCATCATTAAGGGGTGGTCAGCACCGGCGCCTAAACGGGCGACCATCCAAGCTTCGCGCTTAGAATCAATCACCGCCCCAGCAATCACCTTTTGGAAGAGGTCAACGTCCATGGCACCAGAGCAAGAGAACGTTAACAAGTCGCCATTTTCAGCCACTAAACGCAAGCCCTTTAAATTGATGTCCTTGTAGGCACGTGCCGCACGTTCAATATGACGGTGGCTAGAGGCAAATTTCGGCGGATCCAAAATCACCAAATCAAATTCTTTACCTTCTTCACGGGCTTGACGTAAGTATTCAAACACATCGGCTTGAACCCACTGCGCACGACTGTCTTCAAAACCATTGCGCTTAGCGTTGCGTTGAGCCATTGCCAATGCTTCAGCCGATGAGTCCACAGAGACCACTTCAGCCGCCCCGCCCCCTAAAAGGGCCAATGAAAAACCACCCGTGTAGCAGAAGCAATTCAATGCTCGCATACCGCGTCCGTGACGTTCTTTGAATTCACGAGCCAACTTTTGGGCCAACAAACGGTTTTCACGTTGGTCAATGTAAAAACCCGTCTTGTGGCCCTTACGAACGTCAACGCCGTAACGCACGCCATCTTCGACCACTTCGATCTCTTCAGGCGGCTCCTCACCACGCAAAACACCGATACGTTCTTCCAAGCCTTCACGATGACGAGTTGCCGCATCCGAACGATCAAAAACGCCCTTAATGCCCGATTGAGCCATCAAAATATCGGCAATGACTTCACGATAAGCTTCAACGCCTGCGGCTTGGAATTGCGTCACAAACCAATCACCGTAACGGTCAACAACAAGACCCGGCAATTGATCAGCTTCACCGAAAATCACACGAATAGCACTGGTACGCTCTGCTAACATTTCTCGAGCAGACAATGCTTTACGAATTTTTTCTTCTAACCAAGCTTGGTTAATTACATCTTCTTCGTTAAAAGACCAGCAACGAGCACGAAGCGTGGAGGCAGGAGAGTACGCAGCCCAAGCTAAGAAGCGTCCGTCAAAGGAAACAACTCGAACCAAATCACCACTTTTTGCCTTACCGATAACTTTTTGCACTGCCGTGTCATAAACCCACGGATGGCGGCGCAATAAAGATCGTTCTTTGCCTTTTTTAAGTACTAAATCCGTCATTTTTATTCTCTTTAAAGAAGAATTTCTCCGTCAAAGACACTTACCGCATCTCCGACCAAATACACTGGGGCTGTTAATTCCCCCGACCATTGAATTTGTAGCATTCCGCCTCGCGCTTGAACGTCTACGAAAGTATTTGTTTTCCTGGCCAACATAGAGGCAACAATGCCACTGCAGGTTCCGGAACCACAAGCTAAGGTTTCACCAGCGCCTCGTTCAAAAACACGAACCCTTGCTCGATGAGCGTCATTGATTTCCAAGAATACGACATTGGTTTGTTGCGGGAAACACGGAGCAAAACAAATCTTCCTACCGATCCCTTCAACATCCGTTTCATCAACGTTATCAACAAAAATCACGGCACTGGGATTGCCCATTGAAAGAGCACCAAACTTGACATTCTCGTATTCCCACAGAGGCAGATCCGCTTTCTTAGTGCTGAGAAGTTGATGAGCAAGGAATGGTAAGTCGTCAGGGTTTAATGATGGAGCACCCATCATGACCTTAACGCGACCGTCTTCGAGTATTTCGGGTTCGATAACGCGTTTTTTCGTTTCAACACGAATTCGCGATTTATTTGTCAGGCCCTTATCAACAACAAAGCGGGCAAAGCATCTCGCACCATTACCGCATTGTTCGACTTCGTGACCATCTGCATTAAAAATGCGATACCGAAAATCAACACCAGCTAAATGCGTCTTCTCAACGAGCAAAATCTGATCAGCACCAATACCGAAATGGCGATCGGCCAAACGACGAATCGTCTCAGAATTAGGATCAAAATTTTGAGAAATGCCGTCAATAACCACAAAGTCATTGCCGGCACCTTGCATTTTGGTAAATTTCAAGCGCATCTTAGTACACAGACTTTTCGCCTTCAGGACGAGTCTTAAAACGGCGATGAGTCCACATGTATTGAGCGGGGAACTTTAAAATCCAACGCTCCAACTCTTGCGTTACGCGCAACGTATCGGCTTCAAAGTCATCTGTCGGAAAGTTATCCCAACACTCCGTAATATGAATCTTATAGCCATCCTCGACCATTTCCGGGATACACATCAAAACCTTGGCTTTCGTCATCTTTGCTAAGCGTGATGCCATCGGTAGCGTTGCAGCCGGCACGCCAAAGAAAGGTACAAAGATCGAATTTCTTCTGCCGTGATCCATGTCGGGCAAATAGTAGAAAGGAAGCCCTTCGCGCATGGCTCGAATAACGGGGCGCAAATCACTTTGATTGCTTTTGGCAATTAAAACGGGCTCATTAAAACGCATACGTCCGGCTAAAGCCGCTTCATCCCAAACGGGGTTGGACTGTTTTTGATAAAGCGATACGCCTCGAACATGAAGATTTAAACCGATCCCCGTTGCATCAAGGCCCGCAAAATGCGGAGCGATGAGAATGAGCGGGCGATTATCCTCACTCGTGATGTGCTTGAGTTCTTCTGGATCAAAACGCACCATGCGCTCAACATCTTCGCGAGTTCCCTTCCACAACACAGAATGATCTAACGCTGCGCGAGACAAACAATAAAAACACTCTTTAGCTACTTCTTGTCGCTTTTCTTCACTCCAATCGGGAAAGCAAAGACGCAAATTCGTAAGCGTCACCTGACGGCGTTTCGGGACAGCGATCCAAAAAACAGTAGCCAAAAGTCGAGCTGCTCTGGCTCGACTCTTCGGGCTCCAGCTCACCATTGAATTCACAACAGCAAGCCAGATATGAGAGACAAAAATAAGAAGACTATTCATTTAATTTTTTGGGGGAGGTGTTGCCCCTTTGGGACACTTATAGCGATTGTAAGACCAAAGGTACTGTTCAGGGCACTCTAAAATCGTTTCTTCAACCAATCGGTTCATGGCGGCGCAATCCAAGGAGTCATCACCCGTAAAAGTGTAATCCCAGCGACGCATATGCACACTCCAGCCATTTTCTTCGCGTTGAACGCGGCACATCAAGACATTTGCATCAAACTGGCGTGCTAAGCGAACTGGAAACGTCATGGTGTAAGCGTATTGACCGAAAAGCGGTACCCAGATACCCTCGCCTTCGGAAGGGACTTGGTCGGGCAAAATACCGGCAAGACCGCCCGCCTTCATTGTCTTAAGGATCTGACGAACACCTTTTAGGTCAGCTGAAGAAGGCAAAATGTTGGGAATCGCTCGACCTTGCCCCACAATACTTCTCAAATACGACTTTTTCGGAACACGGTAAAGGATGGCCATGTTTTTATTAAGCGCACCCAACCAATGATGAGCAATATAAATCGGCGCCACCTCATAACAACCAATATGGGGCGTTAAAAAGACAATGGGCTTTCCCATTGCGAAAGTCTCTTGAACAATACGCTTAGATTCTTCGTCACAGTGCGTCAGCTCTAAGATATCTTCTCGATCTCTACCCCAAACCCACGGAGCTTCGACGCCCTGAGCGCCTTGCTCTTTAGCAACAGATAATGCCAACTCCGGTGTGTACACACCCGCACGCATCAAGTTCTCACGAATTTGATGACGGTAGGATTCAGAACAACGATAGATCAGTACGCTAATAAAGCGACCGACGCCTCTGACAAAACCAAGGGGTAATTTAGAAATTAATTTGATTAACCGTTCCATGGAACGAATTTTGCCAAATTTTGTTTCAAACTGACGATTTTTCAATTGAAAAAGAATATTGCATCTTCTTGATTTTTGGTGCAAATGGAGTACCATTTCAATCCACGCCGAGTTAAGGACAACTTGCGGGGCGTGTAAAAAATTCCGCTAAAGCGTCAGCCGCATTCCGTTATTGCCGCGGTGGACGCTCGTTCCGCCCAATATGAAAACAAAAGGAATGTAGCACCATGAACTCCAACTACCTCTTTACTTCGGAATCCGTCTCCGAAGGCCATCCCGACAAAGTCGCGGACCAAATTTCTGATGCCATTTTGGATGCCATCTTAGAGCAAGACCCGTACAGCCGTGTGGCTGCTGAAACGATCTGCAACACCGGTCTCGTTGTTTTGGCCGGTGAAATCACCACGCAAGCCAATGTGGATTACATCGACGTTGCCCGTCAAACCATCAAGCGCATCGGCTACGACAACACCGAATTCGGTATTGACTACAAGGGTTGCTCTGTCTTGGTTGCTTACGACAAGCAATCTAACGACATCGCTCAAGGCGTTGATCGCGCAAGCGACGACTACCTCGAACAAGGCGCCGGTGACCAAGGTTTAATGTTTGGTTTTGCTTGTAATGAAACGCCGACTTTAATGCCGGCCGCTATTTACTACGCCCACCGTTTGGTTCAACAACAATCCATCGTTCGTCGTAACGGTACGTTAGATTTCTTGCGCCCAGACGCAAAGAGTCAAGTGACGTTGCGCTATGAAAACGGCATTGTGACGGGTATTGATACGGTTGTTTTGTCCACGCAACATGATCCCTGCATGAGCGACGGTGACAAGATGAAGCCGGAATTTAACGAAGCCGTTATCGAACACATCATTAAGCCGGTGTTGCCGCCCGAATTGTTAAAGAACACGCGTTTCTTGATCAACCCAACGGGTCGATTTGTTGTCGGTGGCCCGCAAGGTGACTGCGGTTTAACGGGTCGTAAGATTATCGTTGACACGTACGGTGGTGCTTGTCCGCACGGTGGTGGCGCCTTCTCCGGTAAGGATCCGTCCAAGGTGGACCGCTCCGCTGCCTACGCTTGCCGCTACGTTGCGAAGAACATTGTGGCCGCAGGCCTTGCCTCTCGTTGCCAAGTTCAAGTCTCTTACGCTATTGGCGTTGCTGAACCGATCAATATCACGGTTTACACCTACGGTACTGGCGTCATTGATGATGAAAAGATTGCACAATTGGTTCGCCGTCACTTTGACTTGCGTCCGCGTGGCATCGTGAAGATGCTTGACCTTTTGCGCCCGATTTACACGAAGACGGCTGCCTATGGTCACTTCGGTCGCGAAGAACCGCAATTTACGTGGGAAAAGACCGACAAGGCTGAAGCTTTGCGCGCTGATGCTTTTTAAGATCACTGCGTAGTTGATTAAGCCGCTGAATCCCAACTTCAGCGGCTTCAGACTGTTGACAAACCCAAAAATTAAGGGTTTTCCGAGGGACCTAAATCA
>DYCH01000045.1 GCA_019418235.1 Sutterella sp. | reverse complement strand
AGATTACGCCCGACCGTGCCGCCAACGTTTGGATGACGTTGCCGGGTAAGGATCGTTCTTTGCCGGCTTTTGTTTCTGGCTCTCACGTCGATAGCGTTCCGCAAGGCGGTAACTATGACGGTTTGGCCGGTGTGACGGCCGCTTTGACCGTGGCTTGGTGGATGCGTCAAACGCAATACCAACCGACGCGTGACTATACCGTTTTGATGATGCGCGGTGAAGAAAGCTCGTTCTTCGGTAAGGCCTACATGGGCTCTTTGGGTATGTTCGGTCAATTAACCGAAAAAGACTTAAACCTCAAGCACCGTGACGGCTCTTGCACGTTGGGTGAATCCATGAAGGCCGTAGGTGTTGATTTGGCTGACGTCACGGGTGGTAAACCCTTGGTTGACGTTAAGAAGATTGCCGCTTTTGTGGAATTGCACATTGAACAAGGCCCGACGTTGGATGCTCAAGCCGAAGCTCGTGCCGGTGTTGTGACGGGTATTCGTGGCAACATCCGTCATAAGGCTGTTCGCATTTTGGGTGAAGCTGCTCACTCTGGTGCAACGGATAAACCCTATCGTCATGATGCATTGATGGCCTTTACGGATCTCATGCAACGCATGGATCGCGCTTGGGATAAGTGGTTGGTGATGGGTGAAGACTTGGTCTTTACGGTGGGTGTTTTGAAGATGGCTTCTAGCGCCGCTATTTCCGTGATTCCGGGTGAAGTGACGTTCTCCGTGGACATTCGCAGTTTGAGCGCCGAGACGGCTCAACGCTTCCATGAACTTTTGGTAAAGACTGCTCAAGAAGTCGCCGAAGAACGTGGTGTGAAGGTTGAGTTTGATGCTCAATTGATCACGAAGCCCTCTGGTGTTGACGCACAATTGAGTGCCACGCTTGAACAAAGCGCCCAAATCGAAGGTATTCCCTGCCTGAAGTTGGCTTCCGGTGCCGGCCACGACTCTGCCGTTTTGGGTAACAACGGTATTCCTGTTGCCATGATTTTCGTGGCTAACCAATTGGGTTCTCATAATCCTCATGAAGCCATGAAGATTAAGGACTTTATGCAAGGTACGGATATTCTTTGGGCTGCTGTGTCCCATTTTGATAACTAATTAGTACCGTCGAAGGGGAGCGACGGAGTTCGCTCCCTTTTTAAATTTTTAAGCCCCATGCTAGACCTTCGAAAACTCTCTCAAGAAACCGATGATTTTGACGACGTCTATGACGCCGACAAGATCAATGTGGTCATCGTTGACGCCTCTCCGCTTTTTAGAGAGTCGCTTGCTCGTCTTATTCACGAAGATGAAATGTTCGGCAATATTGCCGAAACCGGTGATAAGCATTTGGGTCTTTTTTATATTGAGCGCTTAAATCCGCAAGTGGTCATTGTGGACATGCATATGAAAAAAGATGCCGCTACGGAGATTACGCGCTATGTGAAAGGGTTTAGTCGTCCGCCGCGCGTCATTATGATGACCGATCGTGATGACAGTGAAGAGCTGATGAGTTCTGTGCATCTGCAAGCTGAAGGTTATATTTCAAAGCTCATCGAGGTTGCAGAATTAAAGAGTCAAATTCGTCGTGTGGCCAGTGGTCAGATTGTGGTCAGTAACCGTTTGATGGCAGCGCTCACACGCGCATTCCGAGACGATACGGCTGAAGTCGGTCGCAACATTTCTCGATTAACTAATCGTGAACGCGACATTTTGAAGTGCTTAGCTGCCGGTATGAAAAACCAAGAAATTGCACAGTACCACAACATCACGTTGGGAACCGTGAAAGTTCATGTCAAACATCTTTTAAAGAAGATGGCTTTCACAAGCCGCACTCAAGCTGCTTTGTGGGCTCAAGAGCACGGTGTGAAATTCTGATTGCTACCTCTAGCAATACTATTGGCTTTTTTGAGTATTGCCAATTCCATTTAAATCAACGGGCGGAGCGGTTTCTTCATCGATTGTTTCTGGCGAAACGACCGATACAGGGATATTTGGATAAGCTCTAGAGAAAGCTCTAAGTGACACGCTATTGGTTTTAGCGCCCGCCTTACATTCAAAGGCAGCAATTTTGCCATCTACGATCTCAATGAAGTCCATCTCGTGTTGTTGTCTTGTTCGCCAAAAATATATTTCACCTCCATCCCGACGGAATGCATGACGTTTGAGTCGTTCTGTAAAAAATAAGTTTTCCCAAAGTGCTCCCTTATCTGCTCTGGCTGCAACCGGGGTGAAGTCTCTCAAGATCGCATTGCGAATTCCAATGTCATAAAAGTAAATTTTTTTACTGAGTTTTAGTTCAGAAATGGGGTTTCGACTCCAAGAGGGTACGACTTTAATGATGAAACACTCAGCAAGAAGATCAACGTAGCGTTCAATGGTCTTGTACTGCATCCCAAGCTCGTTGGCAACAGAACCGTAACGAACTTCAGAACCCACGTTAGCCGCTAAATACTTCACCAGTTTTGTGAGATCCGTTGGTTTTCGGATTTCAGCTAAACGAAAGAGGTCTTTGTAGAGAACGGTATCGGCAAAGTCGATTAAGTATTCCTTGGCATATTCGGGCTCGTTGATGACGGCGGGACAGCAACCAAATACCATTCGATCTTGAATTTGACGTTTAACTTCTATCCACGAAGTGTATTGAGCTAATTCTTCAAGTGAAAAAGGCCAAAGGTTAAATGAGTTGAATCGACCGGCAGCAGATTCCTTTACATTGCCTGCTAAGTCTAATGAACTAGAGCCAGTCACAAAAATACGAGCATTGGAGTCATTATTGTCTACCATGCGTTTAACGACACGACCAATCTCCGGAACAAACTGGGCCTCATCAATAATGACGTTGGGAAACTGTTGAGTGAGAGTCAGGTACGACTTCGGATCCGAGAGAATTCGAAGATCATCTTCATCTTCTCCCGTGAGTTTGATACTTCTTTCGTTTCGAACGAGTTCATTAAGAAGCGTTGTTTTTCCCACTTGGCGTGGCCCCAGTAGCAACTCCGCTCGGTTGCTACGAGTACCCTTACGAATCGCTTCTTCAATTTCTCGTGTGATGTATGGAAACTTTAACATTTTTTGACTGTATTCCAAAAAAATCAATCTTTTTATGGATTATATTCCAAAAAAGTTAAACTTTTCCTGTTTTTCTAGCAAATTCTCGGCAATTGCTCGCCGTTCAACCAATCCACAGATCGTAACCCACCCATCAACGTTCGCATTTGAACCGTTGAGGCATTTTCCTTGGTCACTGTGCCGATGATGGAGGCTTCTTTCCCATAGGGATGACTTTGAAGTACCTCTAAAACGGTTTGTGCTTTGTCAGCCTCACAAATCACAATGACCTTACCTTCATTGGCAACGAACAAGGGATCTAATCCTAAGAATTCACAAGCCGCAGCCACTTCATTTTTTACGGGGATTTTGTCTTCTTCCAAGAAAATACCGACATCGCTTTGATGCGCAATTTCATTGAGTGTGGCTGCAAGCCCGCCTCGTGTCGGATCGCGAAGTACATGAACATCAGGCACGACCTTTAAAACGCTTTCAATCATCTGAGCAAGCGGCGCCGTATCACTTTCTAAATCGGTGAGGAAAGTCATGTTTTCACGCTTAGAAAGAATGGTTGTGCCATGATCACCCATAGAGCCGGAGATAATCACCGCATCGCCCGGTTGTGCATTTTTACCGGAAATAGCATACGGAGTGATTTTCTCCCCAATACCGGTGGTTGTGATGTAAATGCCATCACCATGGCCCTTTTCAACGACTTTTGTATCACCCGTCACAATCGCAACGTTGGCTTCTTTTGCGGTTTGTGCCATGGAGGATACGATGGTATCGAGCTCTTGCAACGGGAATCCTTCTTCGAGAATAAAGCAAGCGGCAATGTACAAAGGTTTGGCACCACACATGGCAACGTCATTAACGGTTCCTGCAATGGCTAATTTCCCAATGTCGCCTCCCGGGAAAAAGAGGGGAGAGACCACGTGAGCATCACAAGAGACGACCACGGGGGATTGAAGTGCGGGAAGTGTTGCGCCATCATGGCCTTCATCGAGCCAATCATTGGTGAAGTGTTTCGCAAAGACTTCGTCAATGAGTTGAGCGGTGGCTAAGCCCCCTGCACCATGCGTCATTTCAACTTTTTCTGTTTTGATATTAAGGGGCTTTAAATACTTGGGTTGTGTGCTCATGATTTTCTATCCTTTACTGATTTTTCGGGGCGTAGCGCCAATAGGCAGCGCAGGCACCTTCGGAACTCACCATGCAGGCGCCCATGGGACGAGCCGGTGTGCAGACTTTGCCAAAAAGTTTGCAATCCTTGGGTTCTTTTTCGCCTCTCAAAATTTCTCCGCAAGCACAAGCGCGGTTATCTTCAATATGAGGTTCAATTAAATGGAAACGCTTTTCGGCATCAAATTCTGCAAAATCGTCTTTGAGTTTTAAAGCCGAGTAGGGAACCGCTCCCAAACCGCGCCACTCAAACGATTCACGTCGTTCAAAGACTTCATCCATGAGACGAATCGCCACTTGATTACCCTCAGGTGTGACGGCTCGAATAAATTCGTTTTCTACCTCGTGTCGTCCTTCATTGTTTTGACGAATGAGCATGAGAATCGCCATCAACATATCTAAGGGTTCAAAGCCCGCAATGACAACCGGCATAGACCAATCGGACGCAAAGGTTTCATAGGGCTTGGAGCCAATGACCGTGGAGACGTGAGCCGGGCCCACGAGGCCGTGAAGTTTAGGTGCCGCTTCTCTTACGGGGGCCGTTTTGAGGATATGTTCCATGGCCGCCGGCGTTAAGACGTGACTTACCAGTGCCGAAAAGTTCTTTAATCCCAGTTTTTGTGCCGTTTTAATGGCTACTGCCGTGGGTGGCGTCGTGGTTTCAAAACCGATAGCAAAAAAGACGACTTCTTTTTCAGGATTGTCTTTGGCAATGGTGACAGCATCCATGGGGGAATAAACCATACGAACATCACCGCCATTGGCGCGACAATTAAATAGCGATTGTCCTTTGGCGGCAGGAATCCGCAAGGTGTCTGCGTAGGTGCACAAAATGACATGGTGTTTAAGCGCCAACTCAACCGCCATTTCAATACGACCGATGGGTAAAACACAAACGGGGCAACCGGGGCCATGGATCATGCGAACGTTGTCAGGTAACAGCTGACTCAAACCCCAACGCGATAAAACGTGCGTGTGTCCGCCACAAAATTCCATAAAACGGTATTGGCGATCAGGGTTCGTTTCATTTCGGATCGCCTCACAAATCTTTTGGGCTTTTTCCTGATCGCGGTATTCACTGACGTATTGCATAACTTGTCCTTTAAGCAGCATTGGGCGTTTGAAGTGTGCTTAACATCTCAAGCGTTGTTTGGGCTTCTTTTTCATCAATGCGGTTAAGCGCAAAGCCCACGTGCACAATGACCCAGTCGCCAATGACCGGATTGTCGATAAGAGCGACATTGACTTCTTTTTCAACACCGTTAAAGTCGCAAAGGGCAATGTCTTCAGATTGTATTTTCAAAATTTTGGCTGGAACGGCTAAACACATAATGATTTCCTTTGAGTGGCGTCACCGCGATAACAAAAATCGTTGGCGCCGTTTTCTTTGGCTAAGGTTGCAAGCCACAACTGACCTAAGGCAAGACCACCGTCGCCTGCCGGGACTTTTTTGGGGAAATAACCCGTCAATCCCAAGCGTTGCAATTCGTCAACGAGCGCTGTGGTCAAAAGGCGATTGGCCATGCAACCCCCCGTTAAAGCGATTTCACCTTGATAGTTGATTTCATCACAAACACTCTTAACCAGTGTGGCTAATGCGAGAGCTACGGTTGCATGAAAGTCCGCTGCCCATTGCGCACGATCATTGTCACTTTCAAGCATGGCCTTCATAAAGGGTAGCGGGTTAATGATGCCCTTTTCAATGGGCATGAGTTCCGCTCGGGGAACGCCTTTTCTTTGCGTTGCAAGGGACTCTAAAAGCATGGCCGCACGGGCTTCATCGTGTTGGATATCACATAGTCCCAGAAGGGCGCTTACCGCATCAAACCAGCGTCCCATGGCGTCTGTCGTGGGACTCAACGCAGGGTTTTTCACGAGTTCTGCGAAGTGATCTGCAAACGCTAAATGAGGGAAACGTTTAGAAATTTCGTTTTCTAGCCCTAAAAGCGTTAAGACGGAAGCGGCCATCCGTTGCGGTTCTCGTGCTGCTTTGTCAGCGCCTCCCGGCATGGGAAGTTCGCGTAAGTGTCCTAAGCGTTGGTAGCCCATCGCATCAACCAATAGAAGCTCTGACCCCCAAGCTTCATGATGGGGACCAAGTCCGACACCGTCTAACGCCAGACCTAAGGTAGGTATTTTACGTTCGAGTTCAGCCATCACCACACCAATGTGGGCCGCATGATGTTGAATGGGATACCAAGAAAGGTGATGGTTTTTGGCATAGTCAACGGCCAAGTGAGTGCTCGCAAAATCGGGGTGCGTGTCGCAGGCGACAACGCTTGGCGTGATTTCAAAAATACTCTCTAAATGAGCGACGGCTTCACGATGCGCATCGATGGTTTTCGTATGATCAAGGTCGCCAATGTGTTGAGACAAAAAGACGTCTTGATCGCGGCTCACGGCCACGGTATTTTTTAAGTAGGCCCCTGTCGCCAAGGCGCTTGTAACCGTGTCTTTGAATTTGATGGCTTGCGGCGCATAGCCACGCGAACGACGCAAAAAGACGGGCGTGTCATTGATCACTCGAACGACAGAATCATCACAACGCGTGACGATGTCACGGTTATGAATCAGCCAAGCGTCGGCAATGCCAGCCAATCGCTCAAAGGCTTCATTATTGTCAATCACCAAAGGTTCACCCGAAGGGTTGGCAGAGGTCATCACTAAAGCTTCGTTTAGGGCAAGGTCTTGCGTCCATTGAGCGCCGTCAGGTTTACCTGCGAGGGTGTGAAATAAGAGCCAATGCACCGGTGTATAAGGAAGCATCACGCCTAAGTCCGAGAGGCCGGGGGCAATGCCTTCGAGTTCAACCCCTGCCTTTTTTGCCAATAACACGATGGGTCGAGCAACGCTTGTGAGAACCTCTTTTTCTTTTTCAGAAATGTCCGTAAAAAGTTTGGCACTCTCTACATTGGCCACCATAACGGCAAGCGCTTTTTCTTCACGACGCTTTCTTTGTTTGAGGCGTTCAACGGCCTTGGGATTTTTGGCATCGCATACTAGGTGAAAGCCACCCAGACCTTTAACGGCCACGATTTCACCACGACGAATGGCCTCAATCGTTAAATCAATGGCATCGCCCTCAACGGCTTGGCGATTGTCTCGTGCAAAGGTCAGTGTCGGCCCACACTCAGGACAAGCATTGGGTTGGGCATGAAAACGGCGATCCAAGGGATCTTGGTACTCCGTGAGACAATCCTCGCACATCGGGAAATTGGCCATCGATGTTTGAGGACGGTCGTAGGGCAAGTGACGTGTGATGGTAAAGCGAGGCCCACAGTGCGTGCAGTTTGTAAACGCATAGCGATAGCGACGATTGGCAGGGTCAAACATGTCTTTGAGACACGCATGACACGTTGCCGCATCGGCGGTAATAGCGGTTTTAACCTGACCGCCCTGACTTTCCGTAATGGTAAATGAGGTATAGCCCCGCCAAGGGACGTCAGAAGTGTGAATGAAATCAATTCGGGCAAGAGGCGGTTTTTCCTCTCGCATTTTTTCCGGAAAGCGAAGAACTGAATCGGCTTCGCCCTCTAAAACCACGCCCACACCTTGGGCATCGTTAAAGACTTCACCATTGAGATGCAAATCCATTGCGATGCGGTAAACGGTCGGTCGGAACCCTACGCCTTGAACCAAGCCGTTAATACGGAAAAACTTCGCAATCCTCTCTTGCATGATTTCACTCAATTTTAAGTGTTCTAAAGACCCGCGAGAATCAATTGAGCCTTAAGCCACTTCACCCAATTGTCCATGCCATCACCCTTTGTGGCAGAGACTCGAAGAATTTGGATTTTGGGATTAACGCGACGGGCATACTCTTCACACTTTTCAATATCAAAAGTGAGATACGGCAACAAATCCACTTTGTTAATGAGCATGATGTCAGCAGCTCTAAACATATCGGGGTATTTAAACGGTTTGTCTTCACCCTCGGTAACAGACAGGATAACAACCTTATGAGCTTCGCCTAAATCAAATTCAGCGGGGCAAACGAGGTTGCCGACGTTCTCAATAAAAAGAGCAGAACCTTCGACGGGCGTCATGTGGCCGATGGCGTGGTGCACCATATCAGCATCCAAGTGGCAGCCTTTACCGGTGTTGATTTGATGGGCACTAGCACCCGTGGCACGAATGCGATCGGCATCGTTACTCGTTTGTTGATCGCCTTCGATAACGGCAATCGGGAATTCGTTATTGACCGCGCGGATCGTCGCGCAGAGCAATTCCGTTTTGCCGGAGCCGGGGCTTGAAACAAAATTGAGCGCCAACATACGGTTTTTGCGGAAAATGGCACGATTGACATTGGCCACTTCGTTGTTGCGGCTCAAAATATCTTCTTCAATGGCAATGGCACGTTCGTGGGACACGCTTGCATCATGAGAGTGATGTTCATGATGATGGTCATGGGTGTGATCATGATCGTGGTCATGGTGGCTGTGCGTGTGGGTGATGACGTTACCGTTTTCATCCACATGGGTGTGCGTGTGTTGATGGCCGTCAGAGCAGCCGCAAGTAGTACACATATTCATTTACTCCTATTAATCATCGCTTGCGATGATGTCGATCACTTTTAATTCAGTTCCGCCTGTGGCGGTGAGTTGGTAGCCGCCACAGACTGGACAAGGATGGCCATAAGCGTGAAGTGGAACCGATTTTGAGCACGTCATGCACCAAGCTTCACCCGCAGGTCGTTCGATGACAAGTTCTGCGTTTTCAACCACGGTGCCCTTCGTGACAGAAAGCCATGCAAAACGAAGGCTTTCAATATCAACGCCCGCAAGTTCTCCAATGCTCACTCGCACGCTTTTAATCCGTTTAATGTCATGCAGGGTGGCGGTTTTTTCGACAACGCTCACGATGCCTTCAGCAATGGAGACCTCATGCATTTTCACTCTCCCTGACAATGTCAATGCGGGTGCAAGCATCAAAGGCTGTTGCCATCATGGATAAACCGCTCTCCATCGCATTGTCATCGTTAATGTGCTTATGGGCGTAAAGATTCATTTGTTCAATCATGGGGCCACGGTTTTGAAAACTCCATTCCGTAGGCGCGATGATATGCAACGTTTTCACTTCATCTTTATTGAGCGAAAGCATATGAATCAGCGTGCCACGCGCTGTTTCAACAAGGCAAAGACTGCAGCCGTTGGGATGGTGATAAGTACGAACATCAAAAAGCGGCAATTCGCCCGCGACAAAGTGTTGTAACTCCAGAAGACGCGCTTGAATGAGGTTTTTGATGTTAAAACTTTCGCGTGACAAACTTGCATCACGACGGTCACGAAGGCGGGCAATGGCGCCCGTAATTCGAGGTGTGTGAAGTTCGGGTGTCAAAGCAAAACCGGGGTTAGTGACAAGCGCATTCATCAGGACTTCAAGTGTTTCTGGTTGTTGAAGTTCGCTCGGCAAAAGAAGCGCGTCGCCTGAGATGGAGGGCAGACTATTGAATCGATCGTAGGCTTGCGTAATAGCACCAATGGCTTTGGTTTCACGCATAAACCAAAGCGTTGCAAAAGCTCGCGTGTCATCGAAAAGTTCATCAACTGCCAACCCGTAATTGTCTTTTGCTGAAAGGGTCCACAAACGTTCTTTTAAAGCCCCTAAAGTTTTGAGTGTCTCAGCACTTGCCTTGGTGTGATAAACAAAAGCATTGAAGTCAAGACTCATTACCCGAAGCGTTTCCAAAACGGCTTCAACCGTAATGAGCATTTGTGCATTACGAATCTGACGCTCTTCAAAGAAGTGATTCATCGAGCTAAACGTGTCGCAGTGCAGCTGACACGGGAAAAAGGCTGCCTTGTAGGCAAAGTCAAAAGCGGTGCTTTGCCCAATGGGGCAAAGGCCAAGAAGCGATCGGAGCATCGATTTGGCAAAAGGCGCCGTTTTACCGGCGACAGCCATCGCAATCGCGCGCGTGCGGTGATTGATGAGTTCAATCACCGGGGAATCACTGTCGGCACGGTTGATTTTGAGGGTGATGGCGTTGTTCATTATGTTTCCCTTTACTTCCAGGGTTTAGCAAAGAAATCCCTTCTTGAGGCAGATGTTTTTTCAAAGGGTGTTTTTTCAGGTGTTAATGGTGTTCCCAATTCTTCTTTGATGGTGATGGTTTTGTTAGACATCATCAAGGAAAGCGCTTGAGAGGCAATGGCCTCAGCCGTTCGTTGATCAGGGATGTCGGTGAGCGGACTCATGAGACTGCAGGCTAAATACCTACCTAAAACGGGGTCATCAATACCCATAAAGCTAAAGGGCCCGGACGGTAATTGAAGGGCGGTCACTTTGGTCACGGGAACATCAACCCACGTTTTGGCATCACCACAGGCAAAGACCACCAAAATGGACCAGGGCGTGACAACAGCGCCGATCCAATGTCCTTGGTACCGCGTAAAACCGAAGGCACGAACATGAATCTTGGGATTGCAGATAGGAAGGCCACGCATACGATTTTGGGCGATTTGCCGAAAGCCTTCTTCGAAGTGTCGCTCCGGAGAGCGTTGCCAGACGTAAACGCCAGATGTAGTCACGTTGTGCTCCCTTATCCTTAAGTTGACTTTTTAGGTTACCGCAATTTCAATAGATTTAAGCTATAAGTGCATGGCAATTTGGGTATTTCGCCAAATGAATTGCAACCAATTGTCAAAGTGTGAATTTGTGCCACCTAAGTGGTAGAAAAGCAGGTAGAAGGGGGGTTATGTTCTGACCAATTCAAGACTACAATGAAAAAGTCGAAGCAATTGGCTGCTCCGATAAAGACTCGTTCAATTTTCGTATAAACGAGCGAAGGAGAACCCCCTATGCACGAAACACAATACCAAGCTCTGCGTCGTCAAGGCGTCAGCCGCAGAAGCTTTCTTCAGTACTGTTCACTGACCGCCGCAAGCCTTGGGCTTGGAACGGCCGGTGCTCAAGAGATCGCCCATGCGATTGAAACCAAACCCAGAATGCCGGTAGTGTGGTTACACGGCTTGGAATGTACTTGCTGTACTGAATCCTTTATCCGCTCTTACCACCCGGTGGCCAAAGACTTGGTCTTATCCATGATTTCGTTGGATTACGACGATACGATCATGGCGGCAGCCGGTCATCAAGCAGAAGCGGCCTTGGAAGAAACCATCACCAAATACAAGGGTAACTACATCTTGGCCGTTGAAGGTAACATCCCTCTTAATGAAGACGGTGTGAACTGTATTCCCGGTGGTGAAACGTTCTTGAGAAAAATTCAACACGTGGCCAAAGGCGCCAAAGCCGTGATCGGCTGGGGGTCTTGTGCCGCTTGGGGCTGTGTGCAAGCAGCAAAACCCAACCCCACGAAGTCCGTTCCGATTACAGAAATCATTAAAGATAAGCCCATTGTTTTGGTGCCGGGTTGCCCACCGATTCCGGAAGTGATGTCTGCGGTGGTGACCTATATCCTTACCTATGATCGTATTCCGCCGCTTGACCGTTTGGGTCGTCCGAAGATGTTCTACGGTCAACGCATTCACGACAAGTGCTATCGTCGCGCTCACTTTGATGCCGGTCAGTTCGTTGAAAAATTCGATGACCAAGGCGCAAAGCTTGGCTACTGCCTCTATAAAGTCGGTTGCAAGGGCCCGACCACTTATAACGCTTGTTCCACCATCCGTTGGAACGAAGGCCTGTCTTGGCCCGTGCAATCCGGTCACGGCTGTATCGGTTGTTCCGAACCCAACTTCTTTGATAAGGGTTCGTTCTATGAACATGAAACCACTGTGTTGCCCCCGGGTTTAGGTGGCATTGAAGCAACCGCTGATAAGGTCGGTCTTGCAACAGTGGGTGTTGTCGGTGCCGCAGCGATTGCCCATGCAGCACTTTCAGCCGTTGCTCAAGCTCGAGCAAAAAAGACCAATAAAGATCTCGGGAGGGAAGAATAATGGCAGACCGTCGAATTGTAGTGGACCCTGTAACGCGCATCGAAGGTCACCTTCGTGTTCAAGCCGTCTTGGGCAACAATAATGTAATTACCGACTCTCAAAGTACCGGCACGATGTGGCGCGGTTTGGAAGTCATCTTAAAGGGGCGTGACCCCCGTGACGCATGGGCCTTTGTGGAACGTATCTGTGGCGTTTGCACGGGTATTCACGCTTTGGCCGCCGTCAGAAGCGTGGAAGATGCCATCGGCATCAAGATTCCTAAAAATGCCAACATCATCCGTAACTTGATGAATGCGACGCTTTATTCGCACGACCATATCGTTCACTTCTATCAGCTCTCAGCTTTAGACTGGGTCGACGTGGTGAGCGCATTGTCTGCCGATCCTCGTGAAGTCTCTGAACTTCAAAAGAAGATCAGCCCGCGCCATCCGTTGTCGTCTCCGGGCTACTTCCGTGACGTACAAAACCGTTTGAAGAAGTTTGTCGCCTCTGGTCAATTGGGGATTTTTGCCAACGGTTATTGGGATCACCCGGCAATGAAATTGCCCGCCGCTGTGAATTTGTTGGCCGTGACGCACTACTTGGAAGCGTTAGATTTCCAAAAAGAAATCGTCAAAATCCATACGATTTTGGGCGGTAAGAATCCTCACCCGAATTATTTGGTGGGTGGCGTTGCCTGTCCGATCAATATGCATGAAACGGGTGCCGCCGGCAACATGATCAATGAAGTGACCATGAACTATATGCGAGATATCGCAAAGCAAACCGTGGACTTTGTTGAAAACGTGTATTTGCCTGACATTAAGGCCATTGCCTCGTTCTATCCGGAATGGTTTAAGTACGGTGGTGGCTTGGTGAAGAAGAACGTACTGTGCTATGGCGACTTCCCGGAAATTGCTAACGACTGGTCTGAAAAGTCGTTGCAAATGCCGATGGGGGCAATCATTGACGGTGACTTGACGCACGTTCATGATGTGGATTTGCGTGACCTCAATCAAATTCAAGAATTTGTGGATCACTCATGGTACAAGTATCCGGATGGTAAAAAGGGATTGCATCCGTGGGAAGGCGTAACCGATCAAGCCTTTGAATTGTCTGAAGGCTCTGTCGGCACGAACACCAAGTTTGATTGGTTGGGTGAAGCCGGTAAATACTCTTGGATTAAGAGCCCGCGTTGGAGGGGTCACATGATGGAAGTCGGTCCCTTGGCTCGCTTGATCGTCTCTGTGGCTAAGGACGTGAAGCACTTTAAAGAACCGGCACTTGATTTGTTGAAAGAACTTAACCTTCCTTTGGAAGCGGTTTATTCAACCTTGGGTCGCCATGCTGCTCGCGCCTTGGAATGCCATTGGACAGCACACAAGATGGTGCAATATGTGGACGACTTAATTGCCAATATTCGTTTGGGCGATGAAGTGGCTGCCAACATGGAATTCTGGGAACCGAAGACGTGGCCTAAGGAATGCCGAGGTGTGGGTTTCTGTGAAGCACCGCGCGGAGCATTGGGTCACTGGTGCGTGATTAAAGACACGCGCATTGCTAACTGGCAAGCCATTGTGCCCACGACTTGGAATGCATCTCCGCGTTCCGAAGAAGGCCAACAAGGTGCTTTTGAAACGAGTCTTATCGGTACGCCCATGGCCGATGGTCATCGTCCGTTAGAAATTATTCGCACTATTCACAGTTTCGACCCGTGTCTGGCCTGTGCCACGCACTTGTTAGACCCCGAAGGGCATGAACTTTGTGACGTTCGCGTGCGCTAGGAGGTCAATATGAAAATTGATCCCGTCACCTTTGAGGTTGACGCCTCGCAAGGCACGCAACCGATCTATGTCTGGGAGGCTCCTGTTCGAGTCTGGCACTGGGCAATGGCAGCGTGCATGTTTGTCATGATCGTGACCGGTTTCTTAATTGGTGAACCGATGGTCGCCAATTTGGGAGACACTTGGGTTACGTATGACTTTGGTTACATTCGTTTGGCACACTTTGTGGCCGGGATGATTTTTGCGGCTTTGTTTGTCTATCGCCTCTATTGGGCCATTGTCGGCAATCGTTACGCTCGCATGATTTTCATTCCGCCCTTGTGGTCATTGAAGTGGTGGAAAGGGGTTTGGTCTCAAGTTCTTTACTACCTCTTTTTGAAAAAGACGGCACCTGAATATGCCGGCCACAATCCGCTTGCACAATTGGCGATGTTCTCCATGTTTGTTATCGGTAGCTTCGTGGTTATCATCACCGGTTTGGCTCTTTACGCCCAAGCTTGGGGGTGGGATACGGATTGGATGATTTGGTTCGGTTGGGTATTCTCGTTGCTGGGCGATGTACAGACCGTGCGTACGGTGCACCATGCTTGTATGTATGTGTTCATCCTCTTCTCGATTGCGCACATTTACATGTCCTTTAGAGAAGACGTCATGGGTGGAGCAACAACGCTTTCTTCCATGTCCACGGGTCTGCGCATGTTTAAAGAAAATCATCATTAATTTGGGTGAAAAGGAAGCAAGGACGAACGAGACTTGCTTCCTACTTTCTCGAACGCTCGCGATGTGACCTCTCATCATCGGCGGGCGTTTTTTACGCAGTGGGTTTGATAAAGGAAAAATATGAGTAAAAACTTTCCAACCGAAGTATTGGTATTAGGCATCGGAAACATTTTATGGGCCGATGAAGGCTTTGGTGTTCGTGCGGTTGAGGCGTTTCATCAACGTTTTAAGGCAATTGAAGGCATTCGTGTGATGGACGGAGGCACGCTTGGCAACTACCTCATCAATGACGTCACGGATTCGCGTCGTATTTTGCTTTTTGATTGTTGTGATCTAAAGGCCGAGGCCGGCACCTTGCGTGTGCTTCGAGACGATGACATTAAGCTTTGGTCGAGCACCAAAATTTCGCCCCATCAAACGGGGATGAATGATGTGTTGGTCACCGCCGCATTGGGTGGGTACGAACCTGAGGCACTCACCGTCATTGGTGTTCAACCGAAAGAGCTCAATGACTACGGTGGCAGTTTGACCGACGTTGTCAAGGCAAGGGTCGGTGAAGCGGTTGATTTAGCCCAAGATGAACTTAAAAAGTGGGGCTTTGAAGTCAAAGAGCGTGATGCCAATGAAGTTGTCGAACCGTTGGGGTTTTCCTCATTGGAGCTTGATCCCTATGAAACCGAACGCCCGAAAGCGACGGAAGCTTGTCGGGTAGGGGACATTCGATTTTTAAAGGCAGAGGATAAATCATGTGCATAGCCATTCCTAAGAAAGTCCTGTCCGTTAAGAAAGTGGCCGGTGGCCAAGTCGCCATGGTTGAAGGCAATGCGGGCGAAGAAAAAATTGATATCTCCCTTTTGGATGCAGTGAAAGAAGGAGACTTTATTCTAGTTTTTCGTTCGGTCGCCTTGCGTAAAATCGATGAGGCAGAAGCCAATCAAATTTCAGAAGCGCTAAAGTGTGTGGATGCCGTGATGAGAGGAGAGGGCGACGCTGCTACGATTGAAAGCGGCTTTGGCGATCTTATTCATGAAGAGCCTCAGTTGCCCGAACACTTAAAGGCATTGGTTGGAAAGAAAACACTCGAGGATTAATGCATGGCAACAGTAAAAACAAACTACATTGATGATCAAAAGCACCCTGCTTTACTTCGTTTGTTTGAGGCCGAAGGTTTTTCTCATCTCAATGAGGACAATATTGAGGCGTTTTTGGCAAAAGAAGGTTTAAAGCTTGCGATCTTTGCCGACAATCCCAATGATCGTAAAACAACGCTTGATATGGCGGTGATTGCACCGGAATTAAAAAAGGCTTTTGAAGGCATGCTCGTTGAGACCGCTTGGGCAGACTTTAAAGTGGCTCGCAGTCTTGCGGCACGTTGGGGCTTGCGTTCAATGCCATCCGTTGCGATCTTTATTGATGACGTATTTTGGGGCGCTGTTCAAGGGTTAAAAACGTGGGAAGAGTATTGTCGGTTAATTCCTGAAATTTTATTGCAGGAAAAGCCAGCACCACGCACGATTGCGCTTCTTAATAAGGACGCATCCGGCGGTTGCGAGGAATAAGGAAACGAATTATGAGTATGCATCACACGTCCATCCGTTGGGCCAATGTTGATTTGGATCGTGAGACGGAATTGGCCGCGATTAAAGAAACCATTGAGCTTGTAGAGAAAATCAAAAGAGCTCTGAAATCGGGTGTTGAACTTCAAGAATCTAAAAATCTTTGTGCGATTGACTTTGATACGTTTGAGCCGGAGCACATGGATTTTATTTTGGCAACGTTAGGCTTAGGTGAAGCACGCATTGTTTTGCGTAAAGACGATGTTCGCATGGCTGAAACCGGTATCAGCGGTGTGTGGCGAGTGCAAGAAAAGGACTCTCAGCGCTTTGAAGTCTCTAGCCTACCTTCCCCCCTGTTGAATGCTTTAAAAGCTTCCAGCGCTCAACTAGAAACGCCTGAGGCCGTCCCTGAAGGGGTGTTTGTTGCCCCTGCGGTTTTAAAGGAGTTAGAACACGCTCAAGGTAACGTTAAGCTCGATCAAATCTCCTTTGATCCGCCCTACATGGTGGAGCTCACGCGTCAACCCTTATCCGATATTGATAAAGATTATTTAACGGCCATGTTAGGGGTTGGCGATATTGCGATTGAGCTCTCCGGTTTTGCTAATGCCAATATCCAAAGTACACAATATCAAGGTATTTGGCGCAATACCATTTTGAATAATGCCGGCAAAGAATTGTTAGACTCTTATGTGGTGACATGCGTTCCGCCCGAAGTGCCTAGTGCACCGGAAGAAATGGCAGATGCCATCACGCAATGTGATGACATTCTTGAGTGGTTAAAAGAGGACATGGAACGCGACACACGGGAGTAAATCCATGAGTGAAGTGGAACGCATTGATGAAATGCTCGATCGCTTAAATCGAGAACGTGCGCAAAAGACGAAGAAAATGCAATGCAAGGTTTGTTGGTATGTCTACGATGAGGCATTGGGTTGCGAAGAGTTTGATATTGAACCTGGGGTGAGTTTTAACGATTTACCCGAGCATTTCACGTGTCCGAATTGCGGCAACGATAAGTCCGCCTTTTTACCCTTAGACGAGGAAGAGAGCGCATTGTGAGATTAGTGATTACGGTCGGTGGCAACGCCCTCTTAAAGCGAGGTGAAGTCTTAAGTGCTGAGAATCAAAGAGCCAATGTCCGTACGGCTTGCGCTGCGATTGCCCGCATCATGGCCGAGCACGAGGTCGTATTAAGTCATGGCAATGGCCCCCAAGTGGGGTTATTAGCATTGCAAAACGATGCTTATAAAGCCGTTCCTGCCTACCCCTTTGATATTTTGGGGGCCCAAAGTCAGGCCATGATTGGCGTGATGATGGTCGAAGAACTCAAAAACCTTTTGCCCGAAAAAGAGTTCGTGAATCTCGTTACACGTACCGTTGTCAGTGCAGCGGATCCCGCCTTTGATCAGCCGTCCAAATTTATTGGGCCGGTTTTAAGTCAAAAAGGCGCTCTTCTTTTGCAAAAAGAAAAGGGCTGGGTGATCAAACCCGACGGGGAACATTTCCGACGTGTGATTGCGAGTCCTGAACCGATTAAGATTTTGGAGTTACCCGCGATTAAAACGCTTTTAGACAATGGCTTTAATGTGATTGCTGCCGGTGGCGGTGGAGTGCCCGTCATCGCTGTAAATGGGGCGTACAAAGGCATTGAAGCTGTGATTGATAAGGACTTCGCGGCAAGCTTATTAGCGATTGAATTAAAGGCTGAGCGTTTAATTATTGCAACGGATGTGGATGGCGTTTACGAAGATTGGGGCAAGCCCCATCAAAAGCGCATTGATCGCATTCGTGCCGAAGAACTATTAAAGGGGACGTGGGCGCCGGGCTCCATGGCCCCGAAAGTCAAAGCGGCTTGCCAGTATGTCTTAAAAACCAAAAAAACAGCCACCATCGGGGCGCTTCATGAGATTGAAGCCATGGTGGCCGATCAGAAAGGAACTGTAATCGTTCCTTAACTCAAATCAACGGCAGCGATAAGCGCGACCGATATTGGTGATGTTTTCTAACGAGTTGTCATCATCGGTGCTGTTAAACGAATCCGTAATCAAAACAACATTGGCACCAAGCTTAGCGGCTTCATTGCGCAAATCATTACGAGCCCCTAAAGCGAGATTCTTGTTGGGCGTCCAGTTACCCGTAATCCAATTGCCTTGAGAACCGGCGACTTCACCGACAAATTGGCAACGACCGGCATATTCTTGCGGCATGCTTTGAACGATCACCACTTGTTGACCTTGCGGGGTCACAGAAGTGGCGGCACAACCCGTCAATAACAATAACGGAAGGATAGAAGCTAAAAGAATCTTTTTCATGGTGTTGATCTAATCAAAAATTTGGTACCCGTTAAGTTTAATCGAAAATCAAGAATAGACAAAGAAAAACGCGAGCTCCGAAGAACTCGCGTTTGGTAACTTTTAAATCCGATTAGGGATTATTAGTTCCACCAGTTGTTGACCGGTTCGTACTTAACGATCGGTTCGCCAGAGTCGACGAGTTCCTTACCGTTGCTGTAGTACGTCCACATCGTCAAGGAACCGCAAGCGATCATAGCGACCACGAGGCAGTACATGATCTTGCGGAGAGCTTCACGGTTACCGGCGCAAACGTCCCACTTGACGGCCAAGCGGTACAAACCGATCATGCCGTGCAATTCGGTAGCAACCAAGAAGATGAACGTCCAGACCAAACCGTTGTGATACGTGTGAACGGAAGAAAGGTTAGGTCCAATGGAGTGCGGGTCAAGCAACATCGGCGTGACGTGCGGGAAAACCATGCCCGTCAAGATCACAGCGGTCACGATTTGAACGATCCAAAGCGTGGTGTCGCGGTGAGCGATGAATTGGTATTGGCCCTTGATGTTATGGAACATGCGATAGCTCGTCGGGAAACGACGCAAAGCCATCAAGGCGTGGATGATAACGAGGAGCGTGATAGCGCCAACGAAAACAACGTGCATCCAAGCTTGTTCTTCACCGAAGATCGGATAACCGCCGGAGAAAGCAACCAAGTTCCAGAAAACGTCTTTGCCCAATTGAATGGAGCTCGTGAAAGCCATGTGGCAGAACAAGAACAAGCCCAACAAGAGACCCGTGACGGATTGTGCAACGTCACAGTAAGCCGGCCACTTGCTTGCGCGCTTGGCGTTAGCCAATTCCACACCGGCGATGACTTCTTCAGACGTCGGGGTGTTGGAATACTTTTCTAAGTCAGTGGTATACATCGACATGATGAGAGTTTACCTTTATAAGAAGTTATGTCCTAAATTAAACGCGGTCCAAAGCATTTAACCAGACTCTATCAAATAGTAAAAATGTCCGAACGGACACGATTACCATTCCGACATACGAATGATCCACCATTTTCATGTAAAAAGGTTTGAGTTATGTCAGAAGTTTTGCTCTTTTTTCAGATTATTTTAAGCTTCAAAAGAGTAAAAATGAGGGTTAACCCTAGATAGTTGCTTAATTATTCATCAAATGATGTAAAAGCATTGGGGTTAACCCTTAATTTCTTGGTTTGGAAATTTACAATGATTAAAGCGTACCGAACAAGCGGTCACCGGCATCGCCCAAACCCGGAACGATGTAAGCCTTTTCGTTCAAATGATCGTCCAAGCTTGCCGTAAAGACCTTGATATCGGGGTGCAATTCTTGGAAGGTCTTCATCCCTTCGGGAGCGCACAATAAGCAAATAAAGACGATGCGATTGGCCGGCACATTGCGCTTTTTCAGTACGTCCACAGCGTGAGCAGCAGAGTAACCCGTGGCCATCATCGGATCGACTACAAAGAATGTACGATCTTGAACTTCGGGCAACTTCACCAAGTATTCCACCGGATGGTGATTTTCATCACGGTACATACCGATGTGTCCGACACGAGCGCCAGGCATCAAATCCAAGAAACCGTCGGCCATGCCGAGACCAGCACGCAAAACCGGAACGATCACGGGCTTTTTACCCGACAAAAACGGCGCATCGTATTCGCACAAGGGCGTTTCAATCATGCGCGTTGTCAAGGGGAGATCACGCGTGACTTCATAGCCCATCAAAACCGTGATTTCACGCAACAAGGCGCGGAAATCTTTCGACGGGGTATCCTTTTTACGCATGATGGAGAGTTTGTGCTGAATGAGCGGATGGTCAATGATGTCCAAATTAGGGAAACGAGAATCTTGACGCATTTAAATGTCCTTCCTATTGATGAAGAGGTTAACCTAACAATCTTAGCGGTTTCTATCCTGAATTGTGAGCGTTTTTTAAAAAAAGGGAACAAAAAGGCTTGAGAGTGTTAAAGTTAGGGGAAACCATCTTCAACATTAAGAGTTAAAAATGCATCTTCGAACCGTTTTTTTAATCCTTTTGTTAATTTTCTGCTCCATCTTCCTTGTGGTGAATTGGGAAGGCGTCATGGCACCGGTGACGGTTAATCTGCTTTACACAGAAACGCAAGCGCCGTTAGGGTTGATTTTGTTGTTAGGCCCGGGTCTTTTGATTTTCGTCTGCCTGATCTACGGTTTTGTTCAACAAGCCGCCCTTTCCATGGAATTGCGTCGCGTTCATCGTCAATTGCAAAACGCTCAAGACTTGGCTTCCAAGGCTGAACTTTCTCGCTTTAATGATTTGAAAAAAGACATCGATCAACAAATCAAAAAGCTTCAAGATAAGAGCAGTGAGCAACACGCTGCCTTAACGACGAAGTTAACGGCCATTGAAGAAGAGTTGGAGAGCAATACCCGAGTGACGATTGATTCCATTTCAGCAAGCGTCGGTGAAGTTGAAGATCGTTTAACACAACTTGTGGATTGGGCGGGTGGCAAATCAGTGACGATCACTGAAAAAGAAAAGACAGAAAAGACGGAATAGTTTTTCGTTGCTAAGGCAAAAGAGGTTAGATCGTTGAAAATCTAACCTCTTCTAGTTTGAGTGGTGTGAGAAATTAGCGTTTAGAGACTTTTCGTACGCACCAGTCACCGAAACTTTGGATGACTTGAACAAACACAATCAAAATCAACACCACTGTCCACATCACATCGGGCATGTAACGGTTGTGACCATAACGAATACCGATGTCACCTAGACCGCCACCACCGATGGCGCCAGCCATGGCAGAGTAACCCACCAAAGTCACAATGGCAATCGTGACACCGGCAACAATGCCTGGCAAGGCTTCAGGCAACAAAACCTTATTGATGATTTGCATATTGGTGGCACCCATCGATTGAGCGGCTTCAATCAAACCGCGATCGACTTCACGCAAACTGGTTTCCACCAAACGAGCAATAAAAGGAGCAACACCAATCACTAACGGAACTAACGTTGCTGTTGTACCAATCGTCGTACCTACGAGTAAACGCGTTAACGGGTAGATGGCCACCAGCAAAATGATAAAGGGCGTGGAGCGCACGGCGTTCACCAAGACACCCACTACGGCGTTCGTGGCTAAGCGTGGCATTAAACCGTCTTTGTCGGTCACGTGAAGTAAGACACCCAAAGGAATACCAATGATGCTACCTAAGATACCGCTACCGATCACCATGATGACCGTTTCGACAAAACCGTCGCCTAACAGGGCAATAATTTCGGGACTCATAACGGCACCTCTTCAAATTCAACGTGATTTTGAGCTAAAAACTCAGTTGCTGCTTCAAAGGTTTGTTCATCCGGGCTTTCAGCCAAGATGGTTAACATCCCGAAGTTAGAACCTTGGAGCTCTTCGACCTGACCTTGCAAAATGTTGAAGTCCACATTGTAGGTGCGCGTCAACATGGAAAGAACGGGGAGCGTCACTTCAGAGCCAATAAAGGTTAAGCGCAACAATTTGGCAAAGCGCCCCTTTTCTTCGGCTGCGGCAATCAAGGTTTTCACGTTATCAATAATGCGTTGCGGCATATCGTGAATCATGATGTCAGCCAACATGGCGCGCGTCGTAGGGTACTTCGGGTGACGGAAGACGTCCAAAACGGTACCGGCTTCAACAATTTGACCTTGATCCATCACCACCACACGATGACAGATTTCTTTGACGACTTCCATTTCGTGCGTGATCAATACAATCGTGACGCCTAAGGTGCGGTTGATATGTTGCAAGAGTTCAAGCGTTGCACGCGTGGTTTCGGGGTCCAAGGCGCTCGTGGCTTCGTCAGAGAGCAAAACCATCGGGTCATTGGCTAAAGCGCGAGCAATGCCCACACGTTGCTTTTGGCCACCGGATAATTGAGACGGGTATTTGTCTTTATGATCGTTTAAACCGACCAAGTCAATGAGGTGAGTGACTTTCTTTTCGATTTCAGCCTTGGGCGTCTTTTGCAATTCAAGCGGCAAAGCGATGTTGTCGAAAACGGTACGAGAACTCAACAAATTAAAGTGTTGAAAGATCATGCCGATTTTCGTGCGGATTTGACGCAACTGAGCTAAAGAAAGGTCATTGAGACATTGACCATTGACAACCACACGGCCTTGCGTGGGTTGCGTTAAAAAGTTAATCGTACGAACGAGCGTCGATTTACCTGCACCGGAGCGACCGATAATACCGAAGATTTCTCCTTTGTTGATATGCAAGGAGACATCCTTTATCGCGTGGACGTCTTTACCGTCCGGTGCTTTAAACGTTTGGGATAAGTGTTCAATCTCAATCATTGTGAGACGGCTTCAAAATAATAAGGAAAAGCAAAAGACTATCACGATTCCATGATTCTGTCAGGCAAAAAAAGAATACTTAAGGTCAGAGATGCGATTTTTGTTTGTTTCTTGGGGTGGAGATTTTTCTTGAAGCAGAAAACAAAAAACTCGTTCAGCTGAACGAGTCTTGAAGTATGGTGCCGGTTAGAAGACTTGAACTCCCGACCTTCTCATTACGAATGAGCTGCTCTACCAACTGAGCTAAACCGGCTTCCCATTTAGTATCTCCGTGCATCGGAGAAGTGGAATTATGCAGATGTTTTTTAAAGATTGCAAGTCTTTTTTATAAATATTTTTAATATTTTTGTTGAACTCTTAAAAATCAAACGGTTATTGGTTAAAGCGCCATAGCCGCTCTAAAGAGCATGTAAGCAGCGAGGACAAACAACAAACTCGCAAAAATACGCTTTAAGGGTTTGGTGTCCATACCGTGTGCCAGCTTTGCGCCTAATGGAGCCGTTAAAACGCTACAAGCGGCAACAGAGAAAAGGGCCGGTAGGTACAAAAAGCCTAAGGAGTATTCCGGCATTCCGGGGACGTTCCAACCGCTGATGATGTAACCGATGGTGCCCGCAAAGGCAATCGGGAAACCCAACGCAGCAGACGTGCCCACGGCTTTGTGAATTGGGACGTTGCAAGAGGTCATAAGCGGCACGGAAATAAAGCCACCACCGGCACCCACTAAAGAGGACACGGAACCGACAACAGTACCGGCAGCTGCAATACCTAAGTTACCGGGTAATTGACGAGTGCTGACGGTTTTCTTACCAAAGAACATTCTCAAGGCCGAATACATCACAAAGCAGCCAAAGAGTAACGAGATGGCAAAGTTAGACAACATGCCGGAAATCTGAGCGCCGATTAAAGCGCCGAGAAGAATCCCAGGGGCGCCTGCCATCACCACCTTCCAAAGAACGGCACCGTGCGCATTATGGGCGCGTACGCTCGAAGCCGAGGTAAAAACAATGGTTGCCAAACTCGTTGCAATAGCAACGTGAACTCCGACCTCATCGGGGACAACGCCGCCCGCCAAAATCATGGTTAAAAACGGGGTTAATACCATCCCGCCCCCAATACCTAATAAACCGGCTAAAAAGCCGGTACAGCAGCCTAAGGCAGCGAGCAGGATAAGGGTAGTGACTTCCATTTTAGATGGCCTTTACAAGGTGATTGAGAATAAACGTGTATTCGTCTTCGGTGACAGGCGTAATGGAGAGACGATTGCCTTTTTGAAGCACTTTCATCTCTTTGAGTTCGTCGTGTTGACGAAGTTCATTGATGCCGATTAAAGAGACTTCTTGATCGACTTCGATATCGACACAAACCCAGCGGGGATTTTCTCGCGTAGATTTGGGATCGTAGTAATCGTTTTGGGGATCAAACTGCGTTTCGTCCGGATGAACAGGGGTGGCTACGTGAGCTAAACCAACAATACCGGGTTCTTTGCAAGAGGAGTGGTAGAAAAAGACGCGATCGCCTACTTGCATCTCATCTCGCATAAAGTTTCTTGCTTGGTAGTTTCGAATGCCAAACCAAGGAACGCGGTGTTGAGGCATTTGCAGAACGCTTTGTACGGAGCACTCAGAAGGCTCCGATTTCATCAGCCAAAATTTCGACATGAATTACGCTTAGAAAAAAGAGAAGTCCCCATAAGGGTTGCCTTGCATCCTGAGTCCGAAGAATCAAGAGCGGTCACCTCTGAAGCGGGTTTCGGGGAAGCATCACGTGCCTCCGCACCACCGGCCCCAAGACCAGTAACCTAAGTGTTTAAGCATTGGAACAAGGAATCTTAAAGCAACTTATCACTTATAGGGACAAGACTAATTTTGGCTCAAATCGCACAAAAAAACAATGGGAAAAATTGCTCGAATTGCAACAATTTTTCCCATCATCGTCTTGACAAATTGGATTTGTTTTACCAAGCCACCAAACCCGTGTAATAAGTCACCAAAATAATGATGCCAAAGATAATGCGATACCAACCGAAGGACTTAAAGTCGTTACTGGAGACGTAGCGCAACAACCATTTCACGACAACCAATG
This sequence comes from Sutterella sp., assembly GCA_019418235.1. Lineage (GTDB taxonomy): Bacteria > Pseudomonadota > Gammaproteobacteria > Burkholderiales > Burkholderiaceae_F > Aphodousia. The sequence continues at coordinate 22,859 of DYCH01000045.1, read as the reverse complement.
CGCTCACAAAAGAGACGACAAAACCCACCATAAAACCGATGGTCATGTCCGTGGTCCAAACAAAGGTTTGTTGTTCAGACACGCGCAAGAAGGTCTTGGCTAACGAATATACCGTTGCACCGAAAATCGTCGGGATTGCTAAGAAGAAAGAAAACTCAGTAGCAGCCTTTCGAGATAAGCCCAAAACTAAACCACCGATGATGGTAGCGCCTGAACGGCTCGTTCCCGGAATCATGGCAATGCATTGCATGCAACCCACTAAGAACGCATCTTTCACCGTCATGTCATCCATGTTTGGAACACGAGGCGAGTAGCTACGTTTGGCGTGAGCGTTTTCTACCCAGAAAATGATGAAGCCACCTAAAACCAAGGCGACAGCCACGGAAATGGCGTTAAATAGAAGCTCTTCAATGAGATCGGCAAAAATCACACCTAAAATAGCGGCCGGTAAAAATGCAACGATCAAATTAATGACCAGGCGTTGCTCTTTCTTTTGCGTGAAAAGGCCCGTTGCCACTTGCCACAAGCGTTGGCGATAGAACCAACAAACGGCAAAAATGGCACCCGCCTGAATAGCGATATTAAAGGTGTTGACTTCGGGGCCTGTGAAATTGAGAAGGTCGCCTGCAATGATCAAGTGACCGGTTGACGAAATCGGTAAGAATTCCGTTAAACCTTCAACAATCCCGAGGATAAACGCTTTAAGTTGATAGATGATATCCATCGAAAACTCGCTTTATTAGATGCGTTCGTAGACCAAGTCCCAAACGCCATGACCCAAACGTTCACCGCGGGCGTGGAATTTGGTCATCGGACGTTCCGTGATGGGGTTAGCCATCACCGGGGAGAAGCCGTCATGCATATTCTTTAATAACGGTTCTTGGCTTAACACTTCAAACATTTGCTCAGAGTAGTTTTCCCAGTCCGTAGCGCAGTGGATATAGCCGCCCACACGCAAATGTTTGACCAATTCATGAATGAAGGGTTGAGCGACCAAACGACGCTTATGGTGACGAGCCTTACGCCAAGGATCGGGGAAATAAATGTGAATGCCGTCGAGCATTTCTTCGGCCAACATGTTTTTCACCACTTCCACGGCATCGTGTTGAATGATGCGAACGTTTGTTAATTGCATTTCGTCTAAGCGAATGGCCAAAGCGCCCACGCCGGCAGAGAAAACTTCACAACCGATAAAGTCGACTTCAGGATGAGCTTGAGCAATGGCTGCCGTCGTCTCCCCCATGCCACAGCCGATTTCAAGCACCAAGGGGGCTTTACGACCGAAAATGGCTTCGGGATTAATCAACTTTTCTTCATAGTTGAGTGCAAAGCGCGGCAAGAGTTCTTCCAAAGAACGCTTTTGAGCTTGACTGATATGACCGCGACGCAACGTGAAGCTGCGAATGTGGCGCTTCTTGAGCACTTCAATTTCTTCAGGGGTGAGGATTTTCTTTTCAGACATTTTGCAGAAACAAAAAAACGGACAATTCGTCCGCTGAGTATACAGAATCGTCGTGGAGCGGATGAGGGGAATCGAACCCCCGTCATAGGCTTGGGAAGCCTCTGCTCTACCATTGAGCTACATCCGCAAACTAGAGATGGGTAATTTTACTCGAAATCGGACGAAAAGAAAGTGCTGAAACAAAAATTAAAGGATGGTAACCGCTCCCACGATTGACCATCCTTTGGTTTAGTTAATCATCAACGGATGATTAGTAGTTTTCAGCACGCACTTCAAAGAAGCTTTGAGCGTAGCCGCAAACCGGGCAAGCTTGAGGAGCCTTCGGGCCCATGACGAGGTGACCGCAAATACGGCATTCCCACATCGTTTGTTCAGCCTTAGCAAACACTTGTTGCATTTCAACATTCTTCAAGAGCTTGCGATAACGTTCTTCGTGAGCCTTTTCGATGGCACCGACAGCGCGGAACTTAGCAGCCAAGTCCAAGAAGCCTTCTTCTTCGGCTTCCTTAGCAAACGTTGCGTACATGTCCGTCCATTCATAGTTTTCGCCGTCAGCGGCAGCGCCCAAGTTCTTGGACGTATCGCCAATCCAACCCAAGGCTTCACACCACAAACGGGCGTGTTCTTGTTCGTTGCGAGCAGTTTGTAAGAAAATGGCAGCGATTTGTTCATAGCCTTCACGCTTGGCCACTTCTGCGAAGTACGTGTACTTGTTGCGAGCTTGAGATTCACCGGCAAAGCAGGTCATCAAGTTCTTTTCCGTCTTGGAGCCGGCCAACTTGCCGTTGCATTCGCACTTTTCAACCACGGGTTCAAAGGCTTCATAACCCTTCTTACAGAGCGGGCAAATGATGTCCTTGGGCAATTCGCCATCACATTCGTGAACGTAACCGCAGACCTTACAGATATACTTCATCTTTTTTTCTCCTAAATCCCCACTACGATCGGTGTAGTGAGTGTGTAACATTTTTTCAGCTAATTCCGACAAAGGTTTGCCGTAGAAGGTTTCATAAAGCGCTTTGATTTCTTCATTTTCATGACTCGTACGCTTTTGAGTGGGCAAACTTTCGTCGCGTTTGTAAAGAGCGTCAATACGCAATTGACGCGTTTGATCTTCCTGACCCCAATTGAGTTTGGGTTGACCGCCACCACTGATGCAACCACCGGGGCAGGTCATCACTTCGACCATATGGTAGGACTTGTCAGTCGTCTTTAAAGACTCAATGAATTGACCCGCAGCAGCCGTGCCGTAGATCACGGCCACATTCACCGTGGTACCGGCAACATCAAGACTGGCTTCTTTGACGTTCTTTAAACCACGAACGGGCTTTAAGTCAAAGAGCACTTCAGGGGCTTTTTCACCGGTGATAAATTCATAGGCCGTACGCAATGCGGCTTCCATCACACCACCCGTATTACCGAAAATGACGCCGGCACCGGAGCCTTCGCCCATCAAGCGGTCAAATTGCGATTCTTCAATCGCATCAAATTGAATGCCGCGAGATTGAGCCCATAAACCCAATTCGTGCGTGGTGACCACAAAGTCCGTATCACGCATGCCGTCAATGCCCCAGTATTGACTGGCAGCACACATTTCTTCACGACGAATTTCAAATTTCTTGGCCGTGCAAGGGGTAATGGCAACGTGAACAATCTTCTTCGCATCGAGCCCTTGAGCTTTTGCAAAATAGGTCTTGACGGTCGGACCTTGCATACCGATGGGGCTCTTAGCCGAAGAGATGTGCTTGAGCATTTGCGGATAGAACGTTTCGCAATACTTCACCCAAGACGGGCAGCAGCTCGTAAATTGCGGTAACGTGGCATCCTTGTCTTGCAAGCGGGCAATGAGTTCGCTCGCTTCTTCCATAATGGTCAAGTCAGCAGCAAAGTTCGTGTCCAAAACATAGTCGGCACCCAAAGCGCGCAAAAGCCCGACCATCTTACCTTGCTCAAAGCTACCCGCAGGCAGGCCAAAGGCTTCCGCAATAGCAGCGCGAACAGCGGGTGACGTGGACATCACAACAATGGTGTCGGGGTCATTAATGGCTTTTTGAACATCGGGGTATTCGAGCGGACTAGAAAGGCTTCCCGTGGGGCAGACGTTAATGCATTGACCGCAGTGAATGCAGATGGCACGATCGCCCGTTTTTTCGAGATCATATCGACCATGTACGCCGATATAGTCTTCGCAGACTTGACGGCACATTGCACAGTTAACGCATAAGGCCTCATCGCGCTTAAGAGCGGGATTGTCCTCGTTAACGGCAACACGCACATCGAGTGATTGATGAATGGACATAACTTCTCCCTACAGTCCTACAGTTGCAACCATTTCGATTGCGATTCAGTATAGAGAGCGTGATTTCAAATCACAATTGGACTTGAAAGCACCCTCAATAGATAAAGTCTATTGATGAAAACGCAACCGCTTGGGTTGCGTTTTCGTTATTTGTTTTCAGAATCGGTTGACTGATCAACTTTGTCTGTATCAGGGGTCGGTTTCTCTTGGCCAAGGCTTCCGAAAATACTTTTGTTCGGATTGTCCTTTGCCCAACTCGTGAAACCGTAGACAATGATCAATGGAATTAAAATCCAATCGGCGATCAGCTCAAGCCATTCCATAACTATTTAGCGTGATAAGAGGTGACCAAGTCAACTTCTTCTTGAGAACCCAAGAACACGGCCACACGTTGGTGTAAACCCGTCGGCGTGATTTCACGAATGCGTTCATAGCCATTCGTGGCACGGCCACCGGCTTCTTCAATCAACCAACTCATCGGGTTAGCTTCGTACATCAAGCGCAACTTGCCGGCCTTCTTCGGATCACGGTTATCGCGCGGGTACATGAAGATACCGCCACGATTTAAGATGCGGTGCACTTCAGCGACCATGGCAGCCACCCAACGCATGTTGAAATTCTTGCCGCGAGGACCCGTGGTACCGGCCAACATTTCAGAAACGTAGCGTTGAACCGGGGCTTCCCAGTGGCGCATATTGGAGCAGTTGATGGCAAATTCAGCCGTTTGCGCAGCCAATTCAACCTTTTCGATCGTTTGGAAGTATTCGTTCTTAGAAGAATCCAACGTAAAGACCGTTGTACCAAAGCCCAACGTCATCACCAATTGCGTTTGCGGGCCGTAGATCACGTAACCGGCAGCCTTTTGTTGCGTACCCGGTTGCAAGAATTCTTCGTCCTTGACATCACGGTGCGGGGTGCCGGCGGGCAAAATCGAGAAAATCGTACCGATGGAGACGTTGATGTCGATGTTGCTGGAGCCGTCCAACGGGTCAAACAAAACCAAGTAGGGGCCGATGTCGCAGTTTTCCGGCACTTGAAGCGCATGGTCCATTTCTTCACTGGCCACGGCACTCACAAAACCGCTTTCCATGCAGGCTTGACTCATAATGTCATTGGCAATGATGTCCAATTTCTTTTGCGTCTCACCTTGGACGTTTTCACTGCCGGCCGTACCTAAAACGCCTGCCAATGCACCTAAACTCACCTTAAAACTGATGTCTTTACACGTTTCGGCGATGTGAGCGATAAGCCCTGTGAGCTTAGGATCCACACCGTGTTCATTTTGCATTTCTTGTAAATACAAGGCTAAAGTTTTTGCCATGGTTTGTCTTTCCTTTTCGTGGTGTTAGTGAGAGGCGTTATTAAGAGCCTTGCCCACGACTTCCTTAAGATTATTCGATAAATTCGGTTGAGAATAAACGTAGTTTAATGCACCAAACATCAAACGGGCACATTCGGGCGTGTAGCGACGCCAGCCGTCAAGGCAGCGAGCCAAACGAGCAGCAATGGCTGGGTTGATGCGGTCGAGCTTTAAAACTTCACTTGCCCAAAGTTTATAGCCTTCGTTGTCAGGACGATGGAATTCGGCCAAATTGTTTTGACAGAAGGCCAAAACCAACGAATAAACGTTATTGGGGTTATTTGTGTTGTAGCCTGGATAACGCTCGATAAGGTTTTGCACGACATCCTTAATGGAACATTCGTCCATCGGAATGGTGGCCGTGGCTTGAACCGTAAACCACTTGTTAATTAAGAGCGGTTCGTCACGCCATTCGGCTTCAGCCGCTTCAAGCAATGCGTACTTGGTAGGAGAGGCGCTATTGACAATGATGCGTAAGGCATCCAAGCGTTCGGTCAAGTTTGAACTCGTTTCAAACGATTGACGGGCACGCAAGAGCGACTTGGCGTTGCCACCGGCCAATAGCAATTCAAAGCAAAGGGCACGCAATGCGCGACGGCCCGAATCGGTCGGATTGGGCGAGTAGGTCGAGCTCGGTAAGTTTTCATCAAAGACACGCATGATGACGTGTGAGAAAAGGCGGCCCAATTGATCACGCAACGCACGCGTAGCAGCGCGAATGGCTAAAGGATTAATCAAAGGTTGAGATTCAGCAACACGACGCTCGCTCGGCAACGTCAAGGCAATGGCCTTAAACGCAGCCGAGGCTTGTTTGTCGGTTAACATCGCTTCGAAAGCATTTTTGAAGTGGGGGTTGATGACCATGCGCGTACCGCGTTCATAATCCATCACCATTTCATTGATGCAACGCAGTGATAAGGCTTCCATGGCTTCGCAACGATTAAAGGCATCGTTATCGAAGCGACTTAAGAAGACCAATTCTTCGTTCGTGTAGTCATAGTCCACAACGATCGGAGCAGAGAAATTGCGAGCTAAAGAAGGCACCGGTTTTTCTTTGATGCCAACGAAAGTCCACGAAAATTCCGTTTCGGTCAATTCCAAAATGCGTGAGTTGCCCTTCGGGCTTGTTTCAGCTTGAAGTTGCAACGGAATGGGATTGCCCTTGGGACTCAAAAGCGCAAAGCCAAAGGGGATATGGAACGGTTCCTTATTGGCTTGACCGGGCGTTGCCGGGCACGACTGCGTCAGTTTCACCGTGTAGGTGGCACTATTGCGATTCCATTGTGTCTCAACCTTCACGTGCGGAGTACCGGCTTGCGTGTACCAACGCTTAAATTGCGTCAAGTCCTTCAAGTTAGCCTTACCCATGGCGGCTAAGAAGTCGTCGCACGTGACCGCATTGCCGTCGTTTTCTTTGATGTACAAATCAAAGCCACGCTTAAAGCCTTCTTTACCCAAAAGGGTTTGCAACATACGGATAACTTCAGCACCCTTTTCATAAACGGTGGTCGTATAGAAATTATTAATTTCTTCGTAGGACTCGGGGCGAATCGGGTGAGCCATGGGGCCTGCGTCTTCTAAGAATTGCGTATCGCGAAGATAACGCACGTCCTCAATACGCTTGACGGCACGTGCCGTGGGGTCGCCCAACATGTCGCTCGAGAATTCTTGGTCACGGAAAACGGTCAAGCCTTCTTTAAGCGTCAATTGGAACCAGTCACGGCAGGTGACGCGGTTACCAGTCCAATTGTGGAAATATTCGTGAGCAATGACGCTTTCAATGCGAGCAAAGTCGCGGTCGGTTGCGACCGAGGGCGTTGCCAATACACAGCGTGAATTAAAGATGTTGAGGCCCTTATTTTCCATGGCGCCGAAATTGAAGTCATCGGTGGCCACGATCATGAAGCGTTCAAGATCCAATTCAAGACCAAAGCGTTTTTCATCCCAGGCGATGGCGCGCTTTAAGCTTTCCATGGCAAATTCGGTTTTGTCGAGATTTTTCTCTTCGGTCCAAATTTGCAAAAGCGCTTTTTTACCGTTTTTGAGTTGGAATCGTTCTTCGCGGCACTTTAAGTTACCGGCCACTAACGCAAAGAGGTAACACGGCTTTTTAAACGGATCTTCCCAAACGGCGTAGCTCCAGTTTTCGTCAATGGCGCCTTCTTCAATTAAGTTGCCGTTTGAGAGCATGACCGGGCAGAAAGACTTCGGCGCATTGATGCGAACTTTGAATTTCGCCATGACATCGGGACGATCGGGATAGTACGTAATGCGACGAAAGCCTTCGGCTTCGCATTGCGTCATGAAGTTGCCATTAGAGAGGTAAAGGCCCATCAACGTTGTATTGGTTGACGGATTGATGATGTTTTCAATCTGAACTTTAACCTCTTTGGTGATATTGCGAAGCACCAAGTCACCCGAAGGTAACAACGTATAGTCAGCACGGGCAAGCTCTTGATCGTCAACGCTGACTTTGACCAAGTTGAGTTCACGACCGTTTAAGACAAGGTCATCACTTGTGCGTTTTTCGTTCGGACGGATCGTCAATGTGCTTGTGACGCGGGTTTTCTGAGGGTGCAAATCAAACACCAAATCCACGTTATCCACAAGGTGATTGGGGGGTAAATAGTCTTTGCGGTAAATCGTCTCGCTAGCCATGCCTCTTTCCCTTTGTAATGTGCGAATCGCAACAGAGTTTTAACTCATTCATTTTAAGCGTTTGGCGTTGTTTTTTCACTCAAAAAAAGCAACTGATTGGTAAAAAATACTCTCAAATGAGAAAACCCGAAGATTTCAATGAAACCTTCGGGTTGGGATCGTGAAATGTCTAAACGAAATTAACCGCGTTTGGCTAATTCAACAGCCTTACCGATGTAGGTGCCCGGGGTCAATTCCATCAAGCGAGCCTTAGCATCTTCGGGGATGTCGAGACCCGTTACGAATTCATGAATCGTCTCCGGCGTGATACCCTTACCACGCGTCAAAGCCTTGAGTTGTTCGTAGGGGTGCGGCACACCGTAGCGACGCATCACCGTTTGAATGGCTTCAGCCAAAACTTCCCAAGCGTGATCGAGGTCTTGAGCCAAACGGTCTTCGTTGAGTTGCAACTTGCCCAAACCGCGCGTTAAGGCGTTGTAACCCACGAAGCAGTAACCGAAAGCCACGCCCAAGTTACGAAGAACGGTGGAGTCCGTCAAGTCACGTTGCCAACGAGAGATCGGCAACTTTTGAGCTAAATGCGTCAAAAGGGCGTTGGCGATACCCAAGTTACCTTCGCTGTTTTCGAAGTCAATCGGGTTGACCTTGTGCGGCATCGTGGAAGAACCCACTTCACCTTCCTTGAGTTTTTGCTTGTAAAAGCCCAAAGAGATGTAACCCCAAACGTCCTTGTCCAAGTCCAAAAGAATCGTATTGGCGCGAACAACGGCATCAAAGATTTCAGCCATGTAGTCGTGCGGTTCAATTTGGATCGTGTGGGTGTTGAAGTTAAGACCTAAACGTTCTTCAACCACCTTCTTAGAGAAGCTTTCCCAATCTTTTTCAGGATAAGCGATCAAGTGAGCGTTGTAGTTACCGACGGCACCGTTCATCTTGGCCAAAATCTTCACAGCCTTGATGGATTCAATGGCACGACCCAAACGGATGGAGACGTTAGCCCATTCTTTACCGACCGTCGTGGGGGATGCCGTTTGACCGTGCGTGCGAGACAACATCGGAACGTTTGCCCATTGATTGGCGTAGCCCACGAGCGTTTGACGGATTTGTTCCAAGTACTCAACGATAGCAGCACGACCTTCGGTGAGCATCAAAGCGTGGGAGGTGTTGTTGATGTCTTCGCTCGTGCAGGCAAAGTGAACGAATTCGCTGGCTTTGGCCAATTCTTCGTCGTGAGCGACTTGGTTCTTAATCCAGTATTCCACGGCCTTAACGTCGTGGTTCGTGGTCTTTTCAATATCTTTAATTGCTTGGCAAGATTCGATCGTGAAGTTTTCGACCAAACCACGCAAGAAAGCCTTACCGTGGTCAGAGATGTGCGGCAATTCCGGCAAATCAAATTCGCTCAAAGCGATGAGCCATTCGACTTCAACGCGGACGCGAGCACGCATGAAAGCACATTCGGAGAAAATGTCACGAAGTGCTTCGGTTTGACGAGCATAACGACCATCAAGCGGAGACAAAGCGGTTAAAGCAGAAAGTTCCATTTTTAAGTCCTACAAAATTGAAAAAATTCGATGCGCTAATTGTATCAAATGCGTACAGCTTTCTCTTTTGTCATTTTTTAAGATTTTTCAAGGAATAACCCGTTTTTATTGGGTTGCTTCGGAATTTGAAACATGAATTTCAAATTTTCTTTTTCAAAAGTGTAAATTTATCGGTTTTTCTCTAACAAATTCATACACAAGCAAAAAGATTGTTGCTTGTGATTGCCATAAACTGTGAATCACAGCAAAAGCTAAAGTTAACATCATAAAGCCCCTAATTGATAATCCCTTTTAGGGGCCCTTTTTTAGAGAGTGTGTCTTATGAAAACCTATAAAAATATGCTATTAACCGCCGCCATGGTTGCGGTCGCTGTGCCGATGACGGCTTACGCTTGGCACGGTAACGGCAATGGCCCGAGAGGCTTTGATAATGACAATGCTCCGAGAGCTCACTGCTATTGGGGTGATGACGAGACAGGGCCGCGTGGGGGCTATCATCAAGCCCCTCGTTATGGTCATATGGCCGGACACGCTGTTCGCACGTTTGGAATGGATGCTCAAGAAGCGAGTGTCTTCATGGATGACATCAAAAAGGTTTTGGGCATTAGCGCCAAAGAGGATAAGGCTTGGGGTGCGATGAGTAGTGCCTACGTTAACTTAGCCACAGCGCGCAACACTCACCGCGACAAGCACCGCGATGCTCGAAAAATGGATCATCAACAATTCTTAGAGCACCGCAGTCAATGGATGGGTGATCATGCCAAAGCGTTTGATGCTTTTGTTAAAGCTCGCGCACAGTTGGTAAAGACCCTGTCGGCTGAGCAAGTCGATCGCATGGACTATATTTTGGGCACGGGGCGCTTGTCTCACCACGTCAATAGAGACTTTGGTCGTGCAAGCGATGTGCAAAAGAAAGCTCCTATCAAGTAGGAATTTGAAATGGGAAGGAAGAGAGTCGCCGGATTTTCTTCCTTTTTCGTTTCTGGAAATTTGAAGCAAATGATGCAAAATCATCTGAAAATGGATAAGCAATAGTACTTATACTCCCCCCTTATCCATTTGATAACAAGAGAAAATCTTTCTTTTTGATTTTTCATTTTTGTTTAAAATAAATTGAAGTTGGTGTTTTAAACCATAAACACCGATAAACAGAGAAAAATAGTTGATTCAGTTATTCAGTTATTTTTCCACGCAGTTATTTTTTGAGAAAGTGGTTTTGATATGTTCAATCAATTTGTTACGACAGAGCCTTACAGTTTTGATGATGTCACGTCTTCACCTGTTACTCCTGTTACTCCTTCGCAAGAAGTGGTCCGTTTAGGACGTCTTCTTCCTTCTGATATCTATTTAGGTTGCGCCAGTTGGAATTTCCCTGGCTGGAAGGGCATTGTGTGGGGAGACACTAGTGGCGTTGAGGATTTGACCCGTCGCGGTTTAGCGGCTTACTGTAAGCACCCGGTGCTTCGCGCTGTCGGTGTCGATTGGTCCTTTTTCGGTACGTTAAACGAAATGGCTTATGCTGCCATGGCCCAGCAAGTTGATGAACGTTTCCGTTTCTTAGTCAAAGCCCCTCAAACCGTCACCGATGCTGTAAAGCGTGACCCCAAGGGTCGCTTCCGCTCTCTTAACCAAGAATTCTTAGATGTTCATGCTACGATGCATGAATTCGTTTACCCCGTCATTAACGGTTTGGGCGAAAACGCCGGTCCCTTGGTTTTCCAATTGTCTCCGATACCGCGTCCGCTTTTGCCCACGCAAGCCGAGTGCTACGCCTATATTGATCGTATTGCTCAATTCTTTGCCGATTTGCCCAAAGAAGTCGAAGGCGAAACGCCCACTTATGCCGTTGAAATTCGTACGCCCGCCATTTACACCAAGCGCTTATTGAATGCTTTGCGTGGCACGGGTGTTCGTTTGGTTGTGGGTGTTCACCCGTCGATGCCGGATGTCATTCGTCAAACGGCCGCTTTGCGTTACTTTGAAGATCCAGAAGCCGAAGGCGATGACTGGACGATGAAGGGCCCGTTGATTGTTCGTTGGTCTTTGAATCCGATCCAACGTCACGGTGTGGCCAAGATGACCTATGCGCCCTTTAATCGCATTGTGCATCCTGATCCTGCTACGCGCGCTGGCCTCGTGCAATTGGTCAATGTTGCTCACAAGTGTGGTCAAAAGAGCTTTGTGATTACCAACAATAAGGCCGAAGGTAGCGCACCGTTGACGATGATCGATTTGGCAAAAGACATTGTTGCTAAGTTGTCTGCCGACAAAGACGCACAAATGGATCCGCGCCAATTCTAATGGCCATCATTGACATTACGCCAAAGATTCAAGCCGCCTCTCCTGTTTATCCGGGGGATGCGGCTTTGTCGATTGAGGTGACAGCAACCTTCCCGGCTCGGGTTTCTGCCTTTCGTATGTCACCGCATTTAGGTGCACACGTGGATGCCCCTTTGCATCTGAATGCACCGGGCGATGTGAGTCAAATCGTGCTTTTTCGCTTGGTAGGGGAGTGCAGAATTTTGCACTGCGAGGGACTTCGCGCTATCGAGCCAGATGATATTCCTGACAATCTGGCTACCCAACGTGTGTTGATCAAAACAGGGTTTCTCATGCCCGATCAATGGACGGATGACTTTGCGTATTTAACCAAAGAGGCGGTTGAAAAACTCGTGCGTTTGGGTGTTGATGTCGTGGGGATTGACACTCCAAGCATCGATAAAGCCACGAGTGAAACGCTACCTGCGCATACTGTTGCGATTGATAACGGTATGCTCATTTTGGAGAATTTGGCTCTCTCCGAAGCTCATAAAGACGTTTATACTCTCGTTGCATTACCCCTAAAAATTGAAGGCTTGGAGGCGAGCCCCGTTCGAGCCATTCTCATTGATGAGGAATAACTATTCATGCCTGAAATCTTTAAGAAAGATCAGATTATTCGTTTTGCCCACTGCGACCCGGCAGGTATTGTTTATCATCCGAACTTTTATGTGATGTTTAACGGTCTTTTGGAAGATCTCTTCCGTGAAGGTTTAGGTCTGGCTTGGGAACAACACAGTTTGAAGGAAATTGTGATTCCTGTCGTAAACATCAAAACGGATTTCTTTAAACCCTTTCACATCGGCGACGTGGGGGAAATGAACTTGTGGATTTCTCACTTAGGTAAAAGCTCCATCACGGTTCAAATCGAGTTTTATAAGGGCGAAGCCTTGCATGTGAAGTGCGAAGAAACGATGGTTTGCGTGAATCCCGAAACCGGTCTTTCAACGCCGATTCCCGATACGCTTCGAGAAAGAATGCAAAAGTATTATTTTGAAGGCCAAACGCAAAAACCGCTCTAACGGGTTGAAGCTAACAAGGCAATTCATAAAAGGTCGTGGCACTGGGGGTTAAGCTCTTTGCCACGATTTTTCTTTCTGCAGTCAAATCTGATACATAAAAAACGTCCTCGCCCATTTGAGTGCGAGTCGTCAAATAATGAGCATTGTCTAATTGGTGCTTTAAATGCTTGGCAACGGCGGGACCGGGTTCATAAAACGTTACCCCTTCGCCCACGATGGATCGAATAGCCGGAATTAAGAAGGGGTAATGGGTGCAGCCCAATACTAACGCATCAATGTGACCCTCGATCATAGGATCAAGATACGTGTGAAGTAATTCGATAGTGGCAGGCGCCTCTAACTCACCGCGTTCCACACACTCCATCAAACCGGGACAGCCTTGTGAGTAAACGGTTGCGTTACCTGCAAAGGCTTTCAAGAGTTCTTGATAGCGAGCCGAGTGAGCAGTACGTGTTGTTGAAATCATGCCTACGCAATGCGTTTTAGAGTTTTCAATCGCGGGTTTAATGGCAGGTTCCACCCCTAAAATGATTTTGTCAGGATACGTTTCTCGAAGCGTTTTAATGGTTTCAACTGTTGCCGTATTGCAAGCAATGACAAGCGCTTTGACGCGTTCGTGATTAAAGAGAAAGTCGGCAATTTTAAGAGCACGCTCAACGATATATTTGTGCGTTTGATCACCGTAAGGAGCATGACCGCAATCGGCAACGTAAATGAAATTCTCGTGGGGCAAAGCGTCTCGCGCAGCATTAAAAATCGACAGACCGCCCCAACCTGAATCAAAAAAGCCGATTGCTTGATCTTGCATCTTAATCTTCCTTTGGAGCTCCCCGTTTAGCAGGCTTCCAAGCACTTAACATCACGGCAGAGATAATCAAGGCAGCACCCGTTAATTCGGATAATCCCATTTGTTCTCCGGCAATCCACCCGATGATGCCTGCAAAGACAGGTTCCAAAGAGTAGGTGAGCGTAGCACGCAAGGCGGAGACGTATTTCAAAGCCCAACCGATCCCGAATTGCACGAAAGCCACAATCATGGCCAAAGCCGAAATCCCGGCAATCAGTTGAGTGTTAATGACCGTCGGTCGAACCGGTTCGTAAAAGAGCAGGGTGACAGCCGACATCGCCGCAACAAACACCAGTTGCGTAAAACTTAATTGCAACGGACGACAGCCCGGTGCGAATTGACTGATGGTGAGAATTTCCCATGCGCAAATAAAGGCACTTAAAATCGTGACCCATTCACCCCATTGACCGGTGAAACTCATCTCAAAGGGGTTCGCGAATAACGACATCCCGGCAAAAGCCATGATGACGGCAATGAGAATCGTCGTTGACGGCTTTTGTTTAAAAACGACCCATTGGCACAATGGTACAAAAGCAACATAAAGGCCCGTTAAAAAAGCGCTCGTGCTGCTATTGATGTCTTGAAGACCCACGCATTGCAAAGTGTAAGCGGCCCAAATGGTCGCGCCAACCACAAAGCCCGCTTTCCATTCATAGGCCGTGATTTTATCTACTCGGCCCTTAATGATGACAAACATAATGAGTGAGGCCAACGTAAAGCGAGCCAACACTAAAACAACCGGATCAATGAAGTCCAAAATGGTGTGAATGGTTAAAAAGGTGCTCCCCCATAAAAGGGTCACCAATACCAATAACCATTGAGCATAAAAAGGGCGATGGTCCGTCATTTGAAAAATTAGAAGCGTTCGTTATCGGCTAAATAGCGCCATTGACCAAGAGGGAGTTTGCCGAGGCGGACATTGCCGACTCGAACGCGTTTTAAGCGCAAGACTTTCAGTCCCACGGCTTCACACATACGACGGATTTGGCGCTTTTTGCCTTCTTGGAGAATAAAGCGTAATTCGTCATCGTTGAGCCACGTAACCTTGGCGGGTAAGAGTTCTTTCCCATCTAAGCTTAAACCGTGGTTGAGCAACGCCAAGTCTTCTTCAGATAAGTCCGGTGCCGAGCCATCCATCATGGCCACTCGCACAATGTACTCTTTATCAATCGTGCTGTTTTCACCGATGATGGTTTTGGCCACGCGCCCGTCTTGCGTTAAAACCAAAAGGCCGACGGAATCTATGTCTAAGCGCCCGGCAGGCACCAAATGCATCAGTTGTGAGCGAGAAAAACGCTTGGAAGAAGGATCTTCTTCCCAATGATTTTCTGGCGTCACTAAAACACGAGCCGGTTCGTAGCCGTCCTCGGCCTGGCCGCTCACGTAACCGATCGGTTTATTCAGAAGAATCGTGACTTGTTGGCCTTGCAAAGCCTTGGCTTTGGAAGAAATTTGGATTTTTTGTGAGGCCGTGACTTTTTCGCCAAGTTCAGCCACGTGGCCATCGACACGAACCCATCCTTTTTCAATCCAACTGTCAGCTTCGCGACGCGAGGCCAAACCCAATTCACTCAAGCGCTTTGATAGGCGCATCAATTCTTCTGCCATAACTCTTATTCCAGGCGATTTTATGCGGCCGCACGGCTTAAACGGTCATGCACGGCGTCCCAAAGACCGCCTTGTGCAGGGTTTTCAATCAAAATGAGGTCAGCATTGACGGCATCGAGTTCGTGCAAACGTGCATAAAGAACGCGAGCATAGTCAGAGGCTTCCGAGGGTGCTGCAAACCATTTGACGACATTTTTCGGAGTCTCTGCCATTTGGCTTTGAGGTGCCATAACGGCTAACTTTTTGTCGCTAAACTGCGAGATTGCCACTTGAATGTCATCGACCAAAATTACTTTGGTTTTGGGGGCATAGTGGCTCTTTAATGTGCCAGAAGCTCGGGGCGAATTTTTGCTTCCGTCAGGCACGGCACAACCCAACGTTTCTTCAAGCATGGCGCGAGTCACTGCTCCATGACGAAGAATTTCAGGATGTTCCCCCGACAAATTCACGATGGTGGATTCCACCCCCACATCGCAGTCGCCGCCGTCCAAAATCAGGTCAACCTTGCCGAGAGGCTTTTCACCCAAATCGTCTTTGACGTGTTGAGCAGAGGTCGGAGAAATACGACCAAAGGTATTGGCTGAAGGCGCAGCAATCCCACGGTGATGTTTACCGGCAAAGGCTTTAATCAACGCGCGCGCCCAAGGGTGCGACGGCGCACGAAGACCGACGCTATCTTGACCGCCCGTGACCCAATCACCGACATGGTCGGCCTTTTTTAAAATCATGGTCAAGGGGCCCGGCCAAAATTTCCTAGCCAACGTATAAGCCGACTGAGGAATATCCACGGCCCAATGATCCAAAGCTTCTTCGCCCGTGATGTGAACAATCAACGGATGATCGGCCGGACGGTTTTTGGCCGCAAAAATTTTGTGTACTGCCTTTTCATCATCGGCATTGGCCGCAAGGCCGTAAACCGTTTCAGTGGGCATGGCTACAAGGCCGGAGCACTCTAAAACATCAACGGCCGCACGGATTGCTCTTTCATCAACAGGCGTTTGCATTATTGGGGCTCCGGTAAACCTAAAACGTTTGCCACTTGACGGGCGCAGTTTAAGGCTTCTTCCATCGTACGACCCAAACACGTCACGTGGCCCATCTTACGGGCACGGCGAGCTTGAGCCTTACCGTAGAGGTGAAGTTTGGCGCCGGGGATCGCTAACACCTTATCCCAAGCCGGTTCGCGCATCTCTTCACCTTCGTACCAAATGTCACCCAACAAATTGAGCATGACAGCGGGGGAGTGTTGCGTCGTATCCGCTAAGGGCTGACCCGTCATGCAACGAAGTTGTTGTTCGTATTGGTTGCTCCAGCAAGCATCAATCGTCGCGTGGCCGGAGTTGTGCGGGCGCGGTGCCATTTCATTGGCAACGATATCGCCGTTTTTGAGCACGAAGAATTCAACACAAAGTACACCGATGTAACCCAAAGCATCCACGATTTGCGTGGCAAATTGACGAGCCTTTTGACTCGTTTCTTCTTCAACGCGAGCGGGCATCACGGTAACCGCCAAAATGCCACTGCGGTGGAGGTTTTCACACACGGGAAACGTTGCCGTTTGACCGTCTGCGCCACGAGCAACGATGACGGAAACTTCACGGTGCAATTGCAAGCGCTTTTCCAAAATGCAGTCGACTTCTTTGAGTTCGACAAAAGCACGGTGCAAGTCTTCACGGTTTTCGACCAATACTTGGCCCTTACCGTCATAGCCCAAACGGGCCGTCTTTAAGATGGCGGGGAAAAGATCGTCAGAGACCTTATCAATGTCCGCAGCACTTAAAATCGCTGCATTCGGCGCCACAGGAACTTTCGCTACATTTTCGATGAAGTTCTTTTCAACGTTACGGTCTTGGGCGACTGCAACGGCCGAACCCGGAGGGGCCACAAAGCAAGATTGAGCCAAATTGTCGAGCGCTTGAGCCGGGACATTTTCAAATTCCGTACTCACGGCTTCAGACGTTTGAGCCAATTCTTTTAAACCTTCTTCGCTCAAATAAGGTTGAGCGATGTGCTTTAAGGAGACTTCAGCGGCAGGAGACCCTTGACCAGGTTCCAAAACCGTGACGTGATAACCCATGTAAGCGGCTTCAATCGCAAACATGCGACCCAATTGGCCACCACCCATCATGCCAAGGGTAGAGCCGGGGTTTAACGGTAACTTCTTTTGCATGAGTATTGTCCTTGTGGATTAAAGGGGCAAAGTCATGTTGCGAGCTTTGGCGTTTTGAGCTTTACGGAAAGCTTGAATCTTTTCACGCATTTCTTCGTTGCCGGCCGCAGCCAACATTTGGATAGCGTAAAGAGCGGCGTTGCCGGCACCGGCTTCACCGATGGCAAACGTGGCCACAGGCACGCCCTTGGGCATTTGAACGATCGAGAGCAAAGAGTCTTCACCACGCAAGTAGCGAGAGGGAATGGGCACGCCTAACACCGGCACAACGGTCTTAGCAGCCAACATGCCAGGCAAGTGGGCAGCGCCACCGGCACCTGCGATAATGCACTTCAAACCGCGTTCTTGAGCCATTTCGGCGTACTCAAACATTTCATCGGGCATGCGGTGAGCGGAGACGACTTGAGCTTCAAACGGAACACCGAATTCCTTGAGAATATCGCAAGCGTTTTTCATGACATCCCAGTCAGAGTTGGAGCCCATCACGACACCAACGAGCGGAGTGTTTTGCATTTTTTCTTTCCTAAAAACAATATCTAAAAAAACGAGAAGGGCGCGAAAAGCTTTTTTTGCTCTCGCGCCACTGATGCTTATGCGATCAGAAATTAAATAACGTCACGATCGGCGATGCGCTTTAAGGCTTCGCGATACTTCAAGGACGTCTTTTCCAAAATTTCTTCAGGAGCACGAGGAGCCGGAGCCGTCTTGTTCCACGGTTGGGTTTCTAACCAATCACGCATGAATTGCTTGTCAAAGGACGGAGGCGAAATGCCTTCTTGGTATTGATCGGCAGGCCAGAAGCGAGAAGAGTCAGGCGTTAAGACTTCGTCCATCAAACGAACCGTGCCATTTTCATCCAAACCGAATTCAAACTTCGTATCGGCAATGATGATGCCCTTGGTGAGTGCGAATTCGCTAGCCAACTTGTAGAGCTTGATGGAGTAGTCACGGATTTGGGTAGCGACATCTTCTCCAACCATTTCGGCGGCCTTCTCAAAAGAGATGTTTTCGTCGTGCGTACCGAGTTCAGCCTTAGCAGCGGGCGTGAAGATTGGTTCCGGCAACTTTTGAGCTTGCTTTAAGCCAGCCGGCAATTCAATGCCGCAAACCTTACCCGTTTCTTGGTAGTCCTTCCAACCACCACCGATGATATAGCCACGAACCACGCATTCGATAGGAATGGGCTTGAGCTTCATCGCAACAACGGCGCGACCCTTCACTTGGTCGATTTCGTCAGCTTCCACCACGCTTTCCGGAGCGATACCGGTTAAATGGTTAGGAACGACGTCCTTGAACTTTTCAAACCAGAAGTCGGTTAAAGCTTGCAAGACTTGGCCCTTGTAAGGAATCGGGTCATCAAGAATCACGTCAAAAGCAGAGATGCGGTCAGAGACAACAATGAGCAACTTATCGTCATCGACGAGGTAGCTGTCACGTACTTTACCGCTGTAGACGCGCTCCAAGGAGTGCAACGAAGTTTCAAGAATGGGCATGATCGTTCAATCCCTAATTTATCCAAAATTTCGACAGGCACCGCGCCTGCCCTAACCTATCTAATTCTAATGATTTTCTAGCGTGGAGAGGAAAAACTTTCCTCAAAACTACACAGAATTTCGTTAGACAATAAAAGCATCAACGAGTAACGTCAACCACGTAATAACCACCACGGCAATCGCCATCAAAACAGCACAACTGCCCATGTCCTTGGCACGCTTGGACAAGGGGTGAATTTCAGAGCCGATGCGGTCAATGGCTGCTTCAATGGCCGAATTCAAAATTTCGACGATAAGCAAAAATAGGTGAGCAATCGCCACGGCGGCAACACCTGTCATCGAAAACGGCAAAAGCATGGCAAGAATAACGGCAGCAATCAAAAGCCAGAATTCTTGTCGAAAGGCTTCTTCATTTTTATAGGCAGCCATAAAGCCGTCTTGAGAATAATGAAAAGCATTAATCAAGCGACGAAGGCCGGTTTTTCCTTTGAGGTCTTTAGCGTCGTTGGGTTGTGTGGTCATAGTTTTTTTGGTGTCAGTTCGCTGATAAGAACAAGAAAGGGCAGCGTGGCTGCCCTTGATCATCTAAAAATTAGATGATGTTTTGCTTTAATTCGCCCTTTTCGTAGCGCTTGGCCATCGTAAAGAGGTCAACCGCCTTCATGCGAGCGCCTTGGCCTTCGCAACCGAATTCAAGGTAACGCTTCTTGCAGAGCTCATAGGCGGCTTGGCGAGCGGCCTTCAAGTATTCACGCGGGTCAAACTTAGAGGGGTTTTCCACCAAGTAGCGACGGGTGGCAGCCGTCATGGCCAAACGGATGTCGGTGTCAATGTTGACCTTGCGAACACCGTGTTTGATGGCTTCT
The DNA here is from genome assembly GCA_019418235.1 of Sutterella sp. Lineage (GTDB taxonomy): Bacteria > Pseudomonadota > Gammaproteobacteria > Burkholderiales > Burkholderiaceae_F > Aphodousia. The sequence goes on along the minus strand of DYCH01000045.1, from coordinate 3,211 downwards.
TGAATTTCTTCAACCGGCACACCGTACGTTTCGCGCATATCACCACCGAATTCACGGATTTCAGCCAAGTATTCTTGCGGAACAGAGGAAGAACCGTGCATCACAAGGTGGGTGTTGGGCAAGCGACGGTGAATTTCCTTCACACGTTCGATCGACAAAATGTCACCCGTGGGCTTACGAGAGAACTTGTAAGCACCGTGGCTCGTACCGATAGCAATGGCCAAAGCGTCCAATTGCGTTTGAGCAACGAAGTCAGCAGCTTGATCGGGATCCGTCAAAAGTTGATCGCGGGTCATCTTAGAGTCCGTGCCGTGACCGTCTTCCTTGTCACCCTTCATCGTTTCGAGAGAACCCAAGCAACCGAGTTCGCCTTCAACGCTCACACCGATGCAGTGAGCCATTTCCACCACGCGACGGGTAACGTCAACGTTGTAGTCAAAAGAGGCAATGGTCTTACCGTCAGCTTCCAAAGAGCCGTCCATCATCACGGACGTAAAGCCCATGCGCATGGCGCCTTGGCAGACAGCCGGATTTTGACCGTGGTCTTGGTGCATACAGACGGGGACGTCCGGGTAAGATTCCACTGCGGCTTCAATCAAGTGCTTCAAGAACAATTCACCCGTGTAACGACGAGCGCCGGCAGAGGCTTGCATGATGACGGGAGCGCCCACTTCTTGAGCAGCCGACATGATTGCTTGAACTTGTTCCAAATTGTTGACGTTAAAAGCCGGCACGCCGTAACCGTTTTCAGCGGCGTGATCCAATAATTGGCGTAAAGAGACAAGAGCCATGATTGCGATGTCCTTGTGAATAAACTAAAAAAGATAGCGTTATTTTAACTTTAATTCTCTGAAACTGCCCGAAAAGTCGAGGCGTTTCAAAAATTAACCTTGCATAATCGAGTCGTTTTTAGCGACTTGTTGGCGAATACCTTCGAGAATCGCTACCGCCACTTTTTGTTGGTAGCTGGAAGTCTTTAACTTTTTCTCTTCTTGAGGGTTACTAATAAAGGCCGTTTCAACCAAAATCGAAGGAATCCCCGGGGCCTTTAAAACTAAGAACCCGGCTTGCTCCACTTGACGGCGGTGCAACGTGTTGACTTTACTTAAACGAGACAAAACACTGTGTCCGAACTCAAGACTGTAGTTAATTTTCCACGACGTTGTCATGTCGACCAAAACGGATTGAAGACGACGGTCCACTTCTTTAAAGTTAGCCCCACCGATCAAGTCAGCATCGTTTTGGTTTTTAGCTAGCCACATGGCCGCAGAAGACGTTGCTCCACGTTCGGCCAAGGCATAAACACTGGTGCCCTTGACGTCACGTTTGGTCCAAGCGTCAGCGTGGATGCTTACAAAAAGGTGAGCTTTGGCTTTTTGAGCAATCATCACGCGTTGGCCGAGACTGACAAAGTGATCAGAGGTGCGCGTCATGACGCACTTCATGTCCTTTTCTCGGCTGATCAGTTTTTCCAAGCGTTTAGCAATGGCCAATACCACGTGTTTTTCGTAAGTTTTACCCTTGCCGATGGCACCGGGGTCTTCACCGCCGTGACCGGGATCGACCACAACAATAAGCGTCTTTTTCTTTGAAGATGACCTATTGGTGGGCGTCTTGGTGGTAGGTTGCGTCTTTTGGGGTTTCGCTTGACTCGTTGCAGGCTTTTGTACAGAGGGCTTTGCTTCTGTCGGCATTTTCGCAACGGGTTGCGTTTTGGTGTCTTTATCGTTTTTCGCGATGAGATCCCCCAAGGGATCGCCCGGCTTACTCTTATTGTCAAGACCTGCGATAACGCTGGCTAAAGGATCTGCGTCACTGGCCGCTGATTTGCCTGCAGGGTAGACGTCAAAAATCAGTCGATACTTGTAATTGGCAATGGGCTTGAGCGAAAAGACTTCGGGACGAACTTCCGTTTTTAAGTCCATCACGAGTCGCACGATATTGGGCGAGTATTGACCGATACGAACGGCTTGGATAAAGGGGTCGTTGGGCGAGACGTTCGAAATCATCTTTTGAAGTCGAGACGTCAGCTCCAAATTTTCAATGTCAACCACCAAACGACAGGGTTTAGGGGAGCGGACAAGGAAATATTTAAATTTGATGGGTTGGTCGTGCTCTAGCGTAACGCGTGTGTACTCTTGTGCAGGCCACATACGTACGTCGACCATCTCTGCGGCTTGCGTCGTTTGAAATGGGGTAATCGTGAGCGCCAACGTTCCTGACGTGCTGGCAATGAAATGACGACGAGTTACGGCCATTGCTTGAGCACCTCGGAGACAATGTGTTGACCTAAGACAGAATTGCCTTCGAACTTTACTTCGCGCCCGTCACCTGCAACGCTAAGCGTGACCGTGATGTCTGCTTCAGGTAAACAAGGGTAGGCTTTCTCGCTCCATTCCACGAGCGTGATGTTACCGGGGGCAAAGTTTTCTCTAAAACCCGCGTCTAAAAATTCTTCCGGATCTTCAAAACGGTAGAAATCAAAGTGAAAGGCTTCTAACCCATTATCCAAAGGATAGGTTTCTAATAAAGTAAAGGTCGGGCTTTTGATGCGACCGGTAACGCCTAAACGACGAAGCATTGCACGCACGGTAGAGGTTTTACCTGCACCGAGATTGCCTTCCAAACGAATATTGAGGCCTGAGCTCATAATGGCATCATGCGCATTTAAAACGGCCAAAGCCAAGCTTTCACCGAAATGATCCGTATCTGTAGCAGTGGGAAGAGCGATCGTCGTCACTTCAATACCTAAGAACAAAAAAACGTCAGATAAAAGGGAAAATTACCACAAATTGTGGAAAGTTAATGGTTTTTTTGACGGATGGATACAAAAAAAGCCGATCAACGATCAGCTTCATTTTCAGTAGGCTTGGTGGGAGCGCAGAGACTCGAACTCTGGACCGACGGATTAAGAGTCCGCTGCTCTACCAACTGAGCTACGCTCCCAAACCTTCAAGCTAATTGTGATTGGTGGGTCGTGAGAGACTCGAACTCTCGACCAACGGATTAAAAGTCCGCTGCTCTACCGACTGAGCTAACGACCCGTCGCTATGCGCTGCCGGGGGAAGCCCGTTGCCTCACATCCAACCAACGAGTTCGAAATTATGCCTCCCCATTTTTTATTTGTCAAATACCTCCTCAAAATATTTTTTAGATAAAGAATTTAATAAAGATCAAACTGAGATATGAATATTAGGGAAAACGATAACAA
>DYCH01000044.1 GCA_019418235.1 Sutterella sp. | reverse complement strand
CAAGAGAAAAAACAAAGGGGGCAACAAAACATGAGTTTTGCAACACCCCCTTTTTTGCTAGACAAGTTCGAGTATTTCAGCGCTCTCGGTCGCTTCGGCCTCAGCCTTCTCACCATCTTCTTGATTTGTCGCAGGTGCTTTCACCGGCAAATCTTGCAAAGACAAGGCCTTCCAACGGATATCGAGTTGTTTACCCTTACGAGCACGATGACCCATGTGGTATTCCAAAATGGCTTTCTTCACCGCATATTCACGATCCTTGCCACCTCGGCCCGTTCCGGTCACCATGACACCCTCAGGCGAAATCGGTTTGGCCATCAAGAGTTTTTCTCCCAAATTGAGATCCATCAAACTCACACCCTTACCGCCACCCGGCAATTGACGCACTTCATTCAAGTCAAAAATGATCAAACGGCCTTGTTCAGACAAACAGGCCAAATGGGTTTGACCTTCGGCAACCACTTGCGGAACCAGAACTTCGGCATGTTCTTCGAGCTTTAAGAAGTTCTTACCGGCCTTCAAACGTGCCAGTAAATCCTTAAATTCACAAACAAAACCCATACCCATCGAGGTCGCCATGACAATCTTGTCATTGGGTTTTGCCACACAGTAACCCATGATCTTTGTGCCGGACTCTAAATCAATGAAACTGTTAATGGGTAAGCCATCGCCTCGGGCGCTCGGCAAATCCGCAACTGCGATCGTGTACACACGACCCGTATCGGAAATGGCAACCATTTGGTCTGTCGTACGACACTCGCAAGACCAAGCGTAACTATCGCCCATCTTGTAGTTCATCACAGTGGCATCGTGACCGTGCCCCGTACGAGCACGCACAAAGCCCATTTGACTGATAACCACCGTCACGGGTTCATCCAAAACGGATTGAGACATTTCGGCACGAATGGCTTCTTCCACCAACGTACGACGATCGTCACCGAATTCGTTCATGTCTTGCGTGATTTCCTTGGCAACCAAGTTGGTCAACAATTTTTCGCTACCTAAGAGACGTTCCAAAGACGCGCGCGTCTTCGTGAGTTCTTTCAACTCAGCCTCAATCTTGATACCCGTTAAACGTGCCAATTGGCGCAAACGGATTTCCAAAATGTCTTCAGCTTGAATTTCAGACAAGGGGAAGCGTTCCATGAGCGCGACTTTAGGATCTTCGGCATCACGGACAATGCTGATCACTTCATCCAAATTGAGGTACACCAAATGGCGACCTTCCAAAATGTGAATGCGATCCACGGCCTTTTGCAATCTAAATTGCGAACGACGACGTACCGTTTCACGACGGAATTGAACCCATTCGTTCAAAATCGTCAATAAATTCTTTTGGCAGGGTTTGCCATCCAAGCCCACCATCACCAAGTTCATCGAGACGTTGCCTTCCATGCTCGTTTGAGCCAATAAGGCATTGACGAAATCATCGCGGTTAACGTTCTTGCTCTTGGGTTCAAATACCAAGCGAGTGGGATGCTTGCTATCAGACTCATCTCGAACAATTTCCAAGAGAGCCAACATCGCCGCTTTTGCTTGCTGTTGTTCTGCCGTTAACGCCTTCTTACCGGGACGAATCTTGGGGTTGGTGATATCGCCGACTTCATTTAAAACGCGTTGAGCACTGGCATTAGGCGGCAACTCCGTCACAATCAAGCGCCAGTTACCACGTTGCATTTCTTCAAAGTGATAGCGGGCACGAACTTTGATGCTGCCACGGCCGCTTACATAGGCATCACGGATATCTTCTTTTTTGCTGATGATTTGACCGCCCATCGGAAAGTCCGGTGCGGGTAAAATCTTCATCACCTCATCAATCGTGGTCTCAGGCTTTTCTAAAAGCAACAAGCAAGCATTAGCCACTTCTTTTAAGTTGTGGGGCGGAATTTCCGTTGCCATCCCCACGGCAATACCGCTCGCACCATTTAAAAGTACAAAGGGCAAACGCGCGGGCAACATCGAGGGTTCTTTAAAGTGCCCATCGTAGTTGGGCGAAAAATCCACCGTGCCTTCATCGATTTCTTCCAATAAAAGGCGGGAAATTTTCGTTAAACGCGCTTCGGTGTAACGCATGGCAGCCGCACCGTCGCCATCTCGACTACCGAAGTTACCTTGGCTTTGAACCAAGGGGTAGCGCATATTGAAGTTTTGCCCCATGCGCACCATGGCTTCATAAGCTGCCGAGTCACCATGAGGGTGATATTTACCCAAAACGTCACCAACCACACGGGCGCACTTAACAAAACGGGCTTCGGGTCGAGCCAACCCCATCTCGTACATATCAAAGAGGATACGGCGTTGAACAGGTTTTTGACCATCCCCCACATCAGGCAATGCGCGCCCCTTAACCACCGACATGGCGTATTCCAAATACGCATGACTGGCAAAGTGAGCCAACGTCAAACGTTCACCATCATCGCCACTTTGTACCGGGCGATTTTGAATGGGCGTCGGCGCCTCAACTTCGATCTCAGGTTCAATGTCTTCATTGACCGATTCTTCAGCGTTGCGTTCAGTCTTTTCGTCTTCAACGACAGCAACAGCACCTTCAACTTGAATAGATGCCTCCTCAGTCGACTCAATGATCACATCGTTTTCAATTTCAACTTGTTCGACTTCGCTCTTTTCTTCTTTGACTTCATGCTCGACGTCAAAAAGATCGCCGGAAAATAACTCGTCTTGTTTCCCCACGTCTGTCTCCTTAGATATCCACTTCGACTTGATCGCCGTTATTTTCCATCCACACTCGACGCGTAGCGGCTTCACTTCGACCCATCAACATATCAAACATTTCTTGGCTTTCAGCGTAGGCCAAATCACCGAAAGAGACCGGCATTAAACGACGCGTCTCAGGATTAAGCGTCGTTTCTTTCAATTGGTCCTCAGACATTTCTCCCAAACCTTTAAAACGAGAGACCGAGACGTTTGCCATGTTGACATTTTCCTTTTCAAGCTTTCGTCTTTCACTGGCCAACTCACGCTCATCCAAACAATAGATGGTACGAGCAGGCTTGCGACCGGTCTTTGGCACATCCACACGGAAAAGCGGCGGACGGGAAACAAAGATATGACCCTTTCGGATTAAATCCGGGAAGTGTCTGAAAAAGAGGGTTAACAACAACACTTGAATGTGAGAACCGTCAACGTCGGCATCGGCCATGATGCAGATCTTGCCGTAACGCAGCTGACTCAAATCGGCTTCATCGTTAAAGCCATGCGGATCCACACCGATCGCTACCGAGATGTCATGAATTTCGTTATTGGCAAAAATACGATCGCGATCCACTTCCCAAGTGTTCAACACCTTACCTCGAAGCGGCAAAATGGCTTGGAAGTGTTTGTCTCGAGCTAATTTCGCAGAACCACCTGCAGAATCCCCTTCCACAAGGAAGAGTTCATTTAATGCAATATCTTCACTTTCGCAGTCGGTTAATTTACCCGGCAACACTGCGACACTCGAACCCTTACGCTTTGTGACTTTCTTAGCAGAATTTTGGCGAGCTTGAGCTTGCTTAATCACAAGTTCGGCCAATTTCTTGCCGTCTTCAACGTGGCTATTGAGCCAGAATTCAAACTGCGTACGAACAAAGTTACTCACCAAACGCAAAGCGTCGCGGTTGTTTAAACGTTCTTTTGTTTGACCTTGGAATTGCGGATCCAACACTTTGGCACTCAAAATGCAGGACGCACGAGCAAAGACGTCTTCGGTTAATAACTTGACATTTTTTTGCATCAAGCCATGGGCTTCGATAAATGCCTTCATAGCCAAGTAAAGCCCTTCACGCAAACCGGATTCATGCGTACCACCGGCCGGCGTCGGAATCAAGTTCACATAGCTTTCACGAACGGTGCTACCCTCTTCTTGCCAAACGACCACCCAAGAAGCGCCTTCACCTACGGCAAAACCCATCGAATCATCTTCGGCATAGCCTTGTGATTCAAAAGGTTCGATCAAAGGATCGGTCGTCAACTCACTCATCAAGTATTCACGAAGGCCGCCGTCAAACTTCCAACTTTGCGTCGTTTCATTTTTCTCGTTGATGAGCACCACCTCGCAACCCGGCATCAACACAGCCTTTGAGCGCAAAAGGCGAACCAATTGCTCTGCAGGTACCGTGGGACTATCAAAGTAGCGAGGATCGGGCCACGCGCGAACTCTCGTACCGGTTTGAGACTTAGGACGAGGGCTCTTCACGCTCGTTAAAGGTTCAATGACATTGCCATCGGCAAACACAATGCGATGCTCTTTGCCTTCACGCCACACCGTCACTTCCATACGCGTAGACAAAGCATTGGTGACAGAAACACCAACGCCGTGCAGACCGCCTGCAAAGGAATAAGCTCCGCCCGAATCCTTTTCAAACTTACCGCCAGCGTGCAATTGCGTAAACACCAACTGAACAGCAGGCACCCCTTCTTCTTCGTGAATACCGACAGGGATACCGCGACCGTCATCCAAAACCGTCACGGAACCATCCGTATGTAACGTCACCTCAATACGAGATGCGCCGCCAGCCAACACTTCGTCGCTGGAGTTATCAATCACTTCTTGAATGATGTGCAAAGGGTTGTCCGTGAGGGTATACATCCCCGGACGTTGTTTGACAGGTTCAAGACCTTTTAAGACCTTAATACTCGATTCGCCGTAATCAGCACGCTTACTTGTTGCCATTATTTACCCAATAAAAACAAAAGTTTACTCTTAACTAGACGTTCTACGGTCGACAACACGGACCGCTCAGAACAAAGTGGTAATTATGCCTGTTTTTCCGCATTCTCGCCAAGCACAAGCACAACTAAAAACATCAACAAAAACAATCAGATAGAAATAGAAAAGCGTCAAGTTTTTCAACTGACGCTTTTTTGAGCAATGGTATCCCCGCCGGGACTCGAACCCGGAATTACAGCTTAGGAGGCTATCGTGATATCCTGTTTCACCACGGGAACATCATCTTTTAGAGCCCATCATTGTACTGTAAAAATGGCGTTCCCCCAAATTTTTAAGAATTACTCTTGCGTAATTTAAAAAACATCTATAAAATGCCGAATTCTGATTCCCCGATAGCTCAGTCGGTAGAGCGACGGACTGTTAATCCGCAGGTCGTTGG
>DYCH01000043.1:1340-16080 GCA_019418235.1 Sutterella sp. | reverse complement strand
GGTCATAAGCACGAGCTTCACCGCCGAATTGTTGGGCGAGAACCGTCGTGATAGCGGCCGTCAACGTCGTCTTACCATGGTCGACGTGGCCGATCGTGCCCACGTTAACGTGGGGCTTGGTACGTTCAAACTTACCTTTTGCCATTTTACTTGGTCCTTTAATTGGGTAAATTAGTTAATAAAACTCTTAAAGTTTACGCTTATTTTGTTTTTTCAGCGATCACTTCGTCAGCCACGTTACGCGGGGCTTCTGCGTAGTGTTTAAATTGCATGGAGTACGTAGCGCGACCTTGCGTCAAAGAGCGAAGGGTCGTAGCGTAGCCAAACATTTCAGCCAACGGAACTTCAGCGCGGATAGCCTTACCACCACCAGCGATGTCATCCATACCTTGGATCACACCACGGCGAGAGGACAAGTCACCCATGACGTCACCCATCTTTTCTTCAGGCGTTTCTACTTCAACAGCCATGATCGGTTCGAGCAACACGGGATGAGCCTTACGCATACCTTCCTTGAAGGCCATGGAAGCGGCCATCTTAAAGGCGTTTTCGTTAGAGTCAACTTCGTGGTAAGAACCAAAGTGCAACGTCACCTTGACGTCAACAACCGGGTAACCAGCCAAAACACCAGCCTTCAACGTGTCTTCAACACCCTTTTGAACGGCCGGGATGTATTCGCGAGGAACAACACCGCCCTTAATAGCATCAACGAATTCAAAGCCCTTGCCAGCTTCTTGCGGTTCGAGCTTAAGCACAACGTGACCGTATTGACCACGACCACCAGATTGCTTAACAAACTTGAATTCTGCGTTTTCTTCGACAGAGCGGATCGTTTCACGATAGGCCACTTGGGGCTTACCGACGGTGGCTTCAACACCGAATTCACGACGCATACGGTCAACCAAAATTTCCAAGTGCAATTCACCCATACCGGAAATAATCGTTTGGCCGGATTCCTCGTCCGTGCGAACGCGGAAGGACGGGTCTTCTTGAGCCAAGCGGTTCAATGCGATACCCATCTTTTCTTGGTCAGCCTTGGTCTTGGGCTCAACAGCTTGAGAAATCACCGGTTCCGGGAATTCCATACGTTCCAAAATCACAGGAGCGTCAATAGCGCAGAGTGTGTCACCAGAGGTAACTTCCTTCAAGCCAACAGCGGCAGCGATGTCGCCAGCTTCCGTTTCCTTGATTTCCTTACGTTCGTTAGCGTGCATTTGAAGCAAGCGACCGATACGTTCTTTCTTGTTCTTGACAGAGTTCAAGACCGTTTCGCCGGAGGTCAAAACACCGGAGTAAACGCGCAAGAAGGTCAATTGGCCAACATACGGGTCCGTCATGATCTTAAAGGCCAAAGCAGAGAACGGAGCCTTGTCATCAGCGATACGTTCAACTTCGTTGTCATTTAAGTCAACGCCTTTAACCGGCGGAATGTCAATCGGAGACGGCAATAATTGAACAACAGCGTCCAACATACGTTGAACACCCTTGTTCTTAAATGCGGTACCGCAGAGCATCGGTTGAATTTCGCAGGCGATCGTACGAGCACGCAAGCCAGCGATGATTTGTTCTTCACTCAAATCACCGTTTTCAAGGTATTCGTTCATGAGATCTTCATTGGCTTCAGCAGCAGCTTCAACCATGTTCTCACGCCATTGTTGAGCGTCAGCTTCGAGTTCAGCCGGAATCGACTTGTACTCGAACTTCATGCCTTGGCTTTCTTCGTCCCAAATGATGGCACGCATCTTCAAGAGGTCAACCACACCTTCGAAGGTGTCTTCAGCGCCAATCGGAATAACGATAGGCACAGGGTTAGCCTTCAAGCGAACACGCATTTGTTCGTACACCTTGAAGAAGTTAGCACCGGTACGGTCCATCTTATTCACGAAGGCCAAACGCGGCACACCGTACTTGTTAGCTTGACGCCAAACGGTTTCAGATTGCGGTTGAACACCACCGACAGCGCAGTAAACCATACAAGCGCCGTCCAACACACGCATGGAACGTTCCACTTCAACGGTGAAGTCAACGTGCCCCGGGGTGTCAATAATGTTCAAACGGTGTTCCGGGAACGAACCGTCCATGCCCTTCCAGAACGTGGTCGTGGCAGCGGAGGTAATCGTAATACCCTTTTCTTGTTCTTGTTCCATCCAGTCCATGGTGGCAGCGCCATCATGCACTTCACCGAGCTTGTGAGTGACACCGGTATAGAACAAAATACGTTCAGTGGTCGTGGTCTTGCCCGCGTCAATGTGGGCAGAGATACCGATATTGCGATAACGCGAGATCGGAGTGGTACGAGCCATTTTATTCCCCTAGTTGGAGACGATGCGCAGAACGATTGTTCGACGCATCGAGTTAATCAAATTAGAAACGGAAGTGAGAGAAAGCCTTGTTAGCTTCAGCCATGCGGTGAACTTCGTCACGCTTCTTCATGGCGCCACCACGGCCTTCGGCCGCATCCAACAACTCACCAGCTAAGCGTTGGGGCATCGACTTTTCAGCGCGCTTCTTAGCCGATTCGCGCAACCAGCGCATGGCCAAAGCCATACGACGGACAGGGCGAACTTCAACAGGAACTTGGTAGTTAGCACCACCAACACGACGGCTCTTAACTTCCACGATCGGGCGGACGTTATTCAAAGCGGTCGTGAACACTTCGAGAGCGTTCTTACCAGTCTTGGCTTCGATTTCTTCAAGGGCGCCATAAACGATGCGTTCGGCGACGGCCTTCTTGCCATCGAGCATGATCACATTCACAAATTTGGCGATTTCAACAGAGCCGAACTTAGGATCCGGCAAAACTTCACGTTTCGGTACTTCGCGACGACGGGGCATTTTTTCCTCTTTTCGTAGTCTTCAGTCATTAACATTGCGATCACTCAATTAGGATCGCGACTTACTCGGCCTTGCCACCAAACAAACGGGAGGCTCGGTCCGTTCACGGCTACTAGTGCCGCGAAATTAAGCTGCCTTCGGGCGCTTGGCGCCGTACTTGGAGCGAGATTGCTTACGATCCTTAACACCTTGGGTGTCCAAAGAACCGCGGACAACGTGGTAACGCACACCAGGCAAGTCCTTAACACGACCGCCGCGGATCAACACGACGCTGTGTTCTTGCAAGTTGTGGCCTTCACCACCGATATAAGAAATGACCTCAAAGCCGTTGGTCAAACGCACCTTAGCGACCTTACGCAAAGCGGAGTTCGGCTTCTTCGGGGTCGTGGTGTACACGCGCGTGCAAACGCCACGCTTTTGCGGGCAGTTCTTAAGCGCGGGGCTCTTGCTTTTATCGTGCGTGAGCTCACGGGGCTTACGCACCAATTGGTTAATAGTAGGCATAAAAGTCCGTATTAAAAATTCATCAACCACGCAGTGCATGGAAGAGTGAATGCTGGTTTTTAAAACGTCCGTTACTTAAACGCAAAACGCCCTTCTTTGACTTTTTAGTAGTCAATGAAAGGTTTAGTCTCACGAAAAAGCGATCGGAGAGTCGAGAGTATCGTATTTTTTTCTCTTATTGTCAAGACCTTAAGAGAAAAATGATTAAGGACTAGTAAGCGTTTACTCTCTAAAAACGCTTACCAGCCCTTCATTTTGTGGCTTGGGGTTATTAAAACCCCAAGTCAATCAAATTTGTCTTATTCAGACAACGGTTTGTCATCAACGGAGATAGCTTCGATTGCATCTTCAACGACTTCGCTTTGAGCGAAGTCAGAAGCAAAGTTGCTTTCTTGAGCTTCCATCTCTTCGTTATGCTTAACCGTACGATGGTATGCCAAACCCGTACCAGCCGGGATCAAGCGACCAACGATCACATTTTCCTTCAAGCCGCGCAACTCGTCCTTCTTGCCCATGATGGCAGCTTCGGTGAGCACACGCGTCGTTTCTTGGAAGGAAGCGGCGGAGATGAAGGAGTCCGTCGACAAGCTAGCCTTCGTAATACCCAAGAGAACGTTTTCGTACAAGGCAGGACGCTTACCGGCAGCAATTGCCTTATCGTTTTCGTCCAACATTTCAGAACGTTCAACTTGTTCATCACGAATAAACGGCGTATCACCCGGATCCGTAATCTTCACACGACGCAACATTTGGCGAACAATCACTTCAATGTGCTTGTCGTTGATCTTCACACCTTGCAAGCGGTACACGTCTTGAACTTCGTCAACGATGTAGCGAGCCAAAGCTTCGATACCCAATAAGCGCAAGATGTCGTGCGGATCGGCTGGACCGTCAACGATTTCTTCACCCTTTTGAACGACTTGACCGTCGTGAACCAAAACGTTCTTATCCTTAGAGATCAAGAATTCATGATCTTGGCCTTCGCCGTCGGTAATCACCAAGCGTTGCTTACCCTTGGTTTCCTTACCGAAGGTCACCGTACCCGTCACTTCGGCCAACATGCCAGCATCCTTCGGAGAACGAGCTTCGAAGAGTTCTGCCACACGCGGCAAACCACCGGTAATGTCACGCGTCTTTTGAGATTCAACCGGAATACGTGCAAGCACTTCACCACGGCCAATCTTTTGACCATCGCGAACCACAATCAAAGCGCCGACCGGCAATTGAATTGACACACGGTGATCCGTACCCGGAATCTTCACTTCGTTGCCATCTTCGTCAACCAAGCGAACGGCAGGACGCATCACTTGCGTCGAACCCTTCTTACCCTTACCAGACGTACCGGCAGAGTGCTTCGGGTCAATCACAACGAGGCTAGACAAACCAGTCACTTCATCGGTTTGGCTCATCACGGTAACGTTATCAATAACGCCTTCGAATTGAACCGTACCACCGTATTCAGAAATAATCGGACGGGTCATCGGGTCCCAGTTGGCCAATTGTGCACCAACCTTGACTTCATGATCCGGTTTGACCAACAACGTTGCACCGTAAGGAACCTTATGGCGTTCACGTTCACGACCGTTATCGCTGATAATGATTTCACCAGAACGAGAAATCACAACCAAGTCACCCTTAGAGCTCGTCACATAACGCATAGCGGAAGAGTAACTCACAACACCGTTGACCTTAGCTTCAACGGAGCTAGCAACAGCTGCACGGCTAGCGGCACCACCGATGTGGAACGTACGCATCGTTAACTGCGTACCCGGTTCACCAATGGATTGAGCTGCAATCACACCAACGGCTTCGCCGGCGTTAACTAAGCTACCACGGCCTAAGTCGCGACCATAGCACTTAGCACACAAACCGTAGCGCGTTTTACAAGTCAGCGGCGTTCTGACCATGACTTCGTCGATCCCCAATTTTTCAATGAGATCACACTCGTCTTCGGTCAACATCGTACCGGTTTCGATAACCACAGAACCCGTTTCCGGATCCACAACATCAGCACTCGTTACACGACCCAAAACGCGATCGCGCAAGGATTGAATAACGTCACCGCCTTCGACCAAAGCCTTCATGCTGACGCCTTCAGTCGTATGACAATCGTCTTCCACAACCACCAAGTCTTGCGTCACGTCAACCAAACGACGCGTCAAGTAACCGGAGTTAGCGGTCTTCAATGCCGTATCGGCCAAACCCTTACGAGCACCGTGAGTAGAAATAAAGTACTGTAAGACGTTCAAACCTTCACGGAAGTTTGCGGTAATCGGCGTTTCGATAATGGAGCCGTCAGGCTTAGCCATCAAACCACGCATACCAGCCAACTGACGAATCTGAGCTGCAGAACCACGAGCACCGGAGTCGGCCATCATGTAAACAGAGTTAAAGGACTCTTGCTTGGTAGCCTTACCGTGACGGTCAATAACCGGTTCCGTAGACAATTCTTCCATCATCACCTTACCGACTTGATCGGAGGTGCGACCCCAAATGTCCACAACCTTGTTATAACGTTCACCTTGAGTGACCAAACCGGAAGCATATTGAGCTTCGATTTCCTTCACTTCTTGTTCAGCGGCGTTAACCAACTTCGTCTTTTGTGCCGGAACCGTCATGTCGCCGATACAGATGGACAAACCACCAAGCGTAGCCAATGCATAGCCACGATTCTTTAAGTGGTCAGCAAACATCACGGTAGCGCGCAAACCGCACTTACGGAAGCAGACGTTGATCAAACGAGCAATTTCCTTCTTCTTCAAAGTACGGTTCAATTCAGCGAAACTCATGCCTTCAGGAAGGATTTCGGACAACAAAGCACGGCCAGCCGTCGTTTCGTAACGAACGATCTTGGCGGTCTTTTCACCCGTTTGCTTATTCAATTCATATTCTTTGATACGAACCGTACAACGCGTTTGGAGTTCGACAACCTTGTTATCCAAGGCACGACGCACTTCTGCTACGTCAGCAAAGAACATACCTTCGCCCTTAGCATTGATGCGTTCACGCGTAGAGTAGTAAAGGCCCAACACCATGTCTTGAGACGGCACGATAGACGGATCGCCATTGGCCGGGAACAAGACGTTGTTGGAGGCCAACATCAAAGAGCGAGCTTCCAATTGAGCTTCCAAGCTCAACGGAACGTGCACAGCCATTTGGTCACCGTCGAAGTCAGCGTTAAAGGCTGCGCAAACGAGCGGGTGCAATTGAATGGCCTTACCTTCAATCAACTTCGGTTCGAAGGCTTGAATACCCAAGCGGTGCAACGTCGGAGCACGGTTCAACATCACCGGGTGTTCGTAAATCACTTCTTCAAGGATGTCCCACACCACCGGTTCTTGATTGTCGACCATCTTCTTAGCAGCCTTGATCGTCATAGCCAAGCCACGACGTTCGAGCTTATTGAAGATGAAGGGCTTGAACAATTCCAAAGCCATCAACTTCGGCAAACCGCATTGATGCAAGCGCAAGTACGGGCCGACGGTAATCACGGAACGACCAGAGTAGTCCACGCGCTTACCCAATAAGTTTTGGCGGAAGCGACCGCTCTTACCCTTGATCATGTCAGCCAAGGACTTCAACGGACGCTTGGACGGACCCGTCATGGCCTTACCACGACGACCGTTATCCAACAAGCTGTCAACAGCTTCTTGCAACATGCGCTTTTCATTGCGGATGATAATGTCCGGAGCCTTGAGCTCAAGCAAACGCTTCAAGCGGTTGTTACGGTTGATCACGCGGCGATACAAGTCGTTCAAATCGGACGTGGCGAAACGGCCACCATCCAACGGAACCAACGGACGCAAGTCAGGCGGCAACACCGGCAAGACTTCCATGACCATCCATTCGGGCTTCACGCCAGAACGTTGGAAACCTTCCAAAACCTTCAAGCGCTTGGAGAACTTCTTGATCTTGGCATCAGAAGACGTGTCTTCCAATTCCTTGCGCAAGCGTTCCACTTCATGATCAACGTCAATCGTACGAAGCATTTCGCGGATGGCTTCAGCGCCCATCATGGCCTTGAAGTCAGAACCGAATTGTTCAACCTTTTCGAGGTATTCGTCTTCGGTGAGCAATTGACCGCGCGTCATATCCGTCATACCCGGATCGACAACACAGTAAGCTTCAAAATACAAAACACGTTCGATATCGCGCAACGGGATATCAAGCACCATACCCATACGGGACGGCAAGCTCTTTAAGAACCAAATATGTGCAACAGGGCTGGCCAACTCAATGTGGCCCATGCGTTCACGGCGAACCTTCGAAAGCGTGACTTCAACGCCACACTTTTCACACACGACACCGCGGTGCTTCAAACGCTTGTACTTACCGCACAAACATTCGTAATCCTTCACCGGGCCGAAGATCTTGGCACAGAACAAACCATCACGTTCCGGTTTAAAGGTACGATAGTTGATGGTTTCCGGCTTCTTTACTTCGCCATAAGACCAAGAGCGAATTTTTTCCGGCGATGCAAGACCAATCTTGATCGCGTCAAAATGTTCGTCCTGATTAAGTTGCTTAAACAGATCGATAAGCGGATTCATCAGTTCTGTCCTTAGTTACGTTCGAGGTCGATGTCAATACCCAACGACCGGATTTCTTTCACCAACACGTTGAACGATTCCGGCATACCAGCTTCGAGCACGTGTTCGCCCTTGACGATGTTTTCGTAAACCTTCGTACGACCCGTCACATCGTCGGACTTGACCGTCAACATTTCTTGCAAGATGTAAGAAGCACCGTAAGCTTCCAAAGCCCAAACTTCCATTTCACCGAAACGTTGACCACCGAATTGAGCCTTACCGCCCAACGGTTGTTGCGTCACGAGTGAGTACGGGCCCGTAGAACGAGCGTGCATCTTGTCATCGACCAAGTGGTGCAACTTCAAGTAGTGCATGTAGCCAACCGTCACAGGACGATCAAAGGCTTCACCCGTACGACCATCGTACAAAGTGGCTTGCGTCTTCGACGGCGTCAATTCCAACCCCTTGGCCACGTCTTCCGGGAAGGCCAATTCGAGCATCTTGGCGATTTCTTCTTCGGTAGCACCGTCAAAGACCGGCGTAGCAAACGGAACACCGTTTTCAAGATTCTTAGCCAACACCATGATTTCATCATCGGAGAGGCTGGACAAATCTTCGCTCTTACCCGTTTCGTTGTAAATCTTTTCCAAGAATTCACGCATTTGGGCAGCCTTAGCCGTCTTCATCATTTCGCCGATGCGCCAGCCAAGACCCTTAGCAGCCCAACCCAAGTGAACTTCGAGCACTTGACCGATGTTCATACGAGAAGGCACGCCCAACGGGTTCAAGACGATGTCAGCGGGACGACCATCAGCCATGTACGGCATATCTTCGATCGGGCAAATCTTGGAGACCACACCCTTGTTACCGTGACGGCCTGCCATCTTATCGCCAGGTTGCAAACGACGCTTTTCAGCGATGTAAACCTTGACCATCTTCAACACGCCCGGGGGCAATTCGTCGCCTTGCGTCAACTTCTTGCGCTTGACTTCAAAAGCGTTGTCAAATTCATGACGCTTGTCATCTAATTGAGCACGCAAGTCTTCGAGCAACTTTTGATCGGCTTCTTCAACCATGCGAAGTTCGAAGATTTCATAGCCCTTCAATGCTTCAACATAGTCCTTCGTAAGAACAGCCTTCTTTAAACCATTGGGGCCGCCTTCAACCTTCTTACCAACCAATTGGTGGCCTAAACGGGCAAAAGCGTCAGCTTCCATAATGCGAAGCTTTTCGTCCAAGTTTTGGCGATAGCGCTTCAAAACGTCTTCAATGATAGAGTTGGCACGAGCGTCACGTTCCACGCCTTCACGCGTAAAGAGTTGAACGTCGATCACCGTACCGGTCATGCCGGACGGAACGCGCAAAGACGTATCTTTAACGTCGCTAGCCTTTTCACCGAAGATCACACGCAAAAGCTTTTCTTCCGGCGTCAATTGGGTTTCGCCCTTCGGCGTCACCTTACCGACCAAAACGTCACCAGCCTTAACTTCAGCACCGATTTGAACGATACCGCAGTCATCCAAGCGAGCCAATTGGCTTTCGGACAAGTTGGAGATGTCTCGCGTAATTTCTTCAGCACCCAACTTCGTATCACGAGCAACAACAGAGAGCTCTTCGATATGAATAGAGGTATAGCGGTCATCAGCCACAACACGTTCACTGATCAACACAGAGTCTTCGTAGTTGTAACCGTTCCACGGCATAAAGGCGATCAACATGTTTTGACCCAATGCCAATTCACCCATATCGGTGGAGGCACCGTCAGCCAACACGTCGCCACGAGCCACTTGGTCACCGCGATAAACGATCGGACGTTGATTGATGTTGGAGCTTTGGTTGGAGCGCGTGAACTTTTGCAAGTTATAAATATCGACACCAACTTCACCGGCAACCGTTTCTTCGTCATTAACACGAATCACGATACGGTTTGCGTCAACGTAGTCAACGACGCCGCCACGCTTGGCTTGAACAGCGGTCTTAGAGTCAACAGCGACCGTGCGTTCAACACCCGTACCCACGACCGGTTTTTCCGGACGCAAGCAAGGTACACCTTGACGTTGCATGTTGGAACCCATCAATGCGCGGTTGGCGTCATCGTGTTCCAAGAACGGAATCAAGGAAGCGGCGGCAGAGACGATTTGCAACGGAGCCACGTCCATGTATTGGACACGTTCCGGGCTCACGAGAACCGTTTCACCATTTTCACGGGAGCTCACCAAATCTTGCGTCAAACGACCTTCAGCGTCCAACTCAGAGTTAGCCTGACAAATCACATACTTGCCTTCTTCAATAGCAGACATGTATTCGATTTCGTCGGTCACCTTGCAATCAACAACCTTGCGGTACGGCGTTTCCAAAAAGCCATACTTGTTCAAGCGAGCATACAAGGCCAAAGAGTTGATCAAACCAATGTTCGGACCTTCAGGCGTTTCAATCGGGCACAAACGACCATAGTGAGTCGAGTGCACGTCACGCACTTCAAAGCCTGCACGTTCACGCGTCAAACCACCCGGACCCAAAGCGGAAATACGACGCTTGTGGGTAATTTCAGACAACGGGTTCGTTTGGTCCATGAATTGACTCAATTGGCTAGAGCCAAAGAATTCACGGATAGCAGCGGAAATCGGCTTGCTGTTGATCAAGTCTTGCGGCGTCAAGTTGTCAGATTCAGCTTGAGCAAGACGTTCACGAACTGCACGTTCAACACGCACCAAGCCAGAACGGAATTGGTTTTCGGTCAATTCACCAACGCAGCGAACACGACGGTTACCTAAGTGGTCAATATCGTCCACTTCACCACGGCCATTGCGCAATTCAACCAAAATCTTGACCGTGTCAATGATGTCGTCATTGGTCAACGTCAACGGACCTTCGTCGCCTTCATGACCCAAACGTGCATTGACCTTCATACGACCAACGCGAGACAAATCGTACGTTTCTTCAGCGAAGAACAAACGATTCATCAACATTTCAACGGCTTCTTCCGTAGGCGGTTCACCCGGGCGCATCATGCGATAGATGGCCACGCGAGCGCTCATTTGATCCGGCGTTTCGTCGATACGCAACGTATCGGCGATATAGCTGCCGTGGTCCAACTCATTGGTGTAGATCGTTTGGAAACCCTTGATCTTGGCGTCACGGAGTTTGGCAAGCAATTCTTCCGTAATTTCATCATTGGCGCTGGCCAACAATTCACCCGTTTCGGTATCAAAGATATCCTTAGCCAAAACGCGACCAATCAAGAAGTCATCCGTCACGGACACAGACTTCATATCAGCCATCATGCGGACATGACGAGCCGTGATGCGCTTATCCTTGGCAACAATCACTTCGCCATCACGGTTGGTGATGTCAAAGCGAGCAACTTCACCCTTCAAGCGTTCCGGCACGAGCGTCATGGAGGCGCTACGGGAAGCAAGCTTAAAGGTATCAAAGTCGAAGAACGTTTCTAAGATTTGTTCATTGTTCATGCCCAAAGCTTTGAGCAACACCGTGGCCGGCATCTTACGACGACGGTCAACACGGAAATAAACAATATCCTTAGCGTCAAATTCAAAGTCCAACCAAGAACCGCGGTACGGAATCATTCGGGCAGAGAAAAGCAACTTACCAGAGCTGTGGGTCTTGCCTTTGTCATGCTCGAAGAACAAACCAGGAGAACGGTGCAATTGGCTGACGATCACACGTTCAGAACCATTGATGATGAAGGAAGCTTTTTCCGTCATGAGCGGGATTTCGCCCATGTACACATCATTTTCGCGAATTTCTTTGATACGGGTCTTAGCCGGATCATCGCGATCAATAATTTCCAAACGAATGCGTGCACGCAAACGGCTCGAATAGGTCAAACCGCGCAATTGGCATTCCGGCACATCAAAAACCGGCTCATCAAGCGAATAGCTTTCAAAAACTAAACGAGCCAAGCCATTGTGGCTGGTGATCGGAAAAATAGACGTAAAAGCCGACTGCAAACCACTATTGGGATTACGTTCGGCGGGGGAAACTTCGGCTTGTAAAAATTCAGAATAAGACCGAAGTTGCATTTCCAACAAGGAAGGCACTGCAAGAACACTCGGGCGAGTCGCAAAACTCTTACGAATGCGCTTTTTTTCAGTGAACGAGTACGACATGGACACTCCGTTCGACGTGAGGTTTAGAAAAGGAATAAAAAGTTCTGGGAACATTAAAAACACAAAGACGCCAAAAGCCGCACCGTTATCTTAGATATTCGGGCGGCATATTGACAGAAAATGTTTTAGCGTTTGTATTTTTTCAGCTCTCTCAGAAGACTTCGAACTAAACTCGATCATTCAAGTCAAGTTCGAAATCCTCTCAACGAGGATTTCACGGGCAAAATACCGATTATGATATCTTGCCCGATTTTTCTTGCATAAGCAAGATTACTTGAGTTCGACCTTAGCGCCAGCAGCTTCAAGCTTCTTTTGAGCTTCTTCAGCGTCAGCCTTCGGCAAAGCTTCCTTAACAGCCTTCGGAGCGCCTTCGACCATGTCCTTGGCTTCCTTCAAGCCCAAGCCTGTCAATTCACGGACGGCCTTAATAACGGCGATCTTGTTAGAACCGGCTTCAACGAGGACAACGTCGAATTCCGTCTTTTCTTCAGCAGCGGCAGCAGCACCACCAGCGGCCGGAGCAGCAACTGCAACAGCAGCGGCAGCAGCGGAAACACCGAACTTTTCTTCCATCATCGTGATGAGTTCGGAAACTTCGAGAACGGTCATGGACGCAATTGCGTCGAGGATTTCTTCTTTCGTAAGGGCCATTTTATTTAGCTCCAGTAAAAAATTTCGTTTAAAAAAATAGGTTTAGGCAGCAGCCTTTTCCTTAGCATCGCGAACAGCAGCGACAGTACGCACAAAGCGTGCAGGCACTTCATTGAGCGTGCGAACGAACTTAGCGATCGGTTCGTTCATCGTAGCCATCAACTTGGCCAACAATTCTTCACGGCTCGGCATCGTAGCGAGTTGTTCAACACCAGCAACGTCCAAAACGTTGCCAGGCATTGCACCAGCCTTGATTACGAGCTTGTCGTTCTTCTTGGCAAAGGAGACTAACACCTTGGACGCAGCAACCGGATCAGCAGAGAAACCGTAAACGAGGGGACCGACCATCTTGTCGGACAAACCTTCGTACGGCGTACCTGCTACGGCGCGACGAACAAGAGTGTTTTTAAGCACGCGCAATTGGACACCTTCCTTGCGAGCGTTAGCACGCAATTCGGTAACCGCTTGAACGCTCAGCCCACGGTATTCGGCAACGATGATCGAACCAGCTTCAGCAACCATGCTGGAAACTTCTTCGATAACTGCCGCTTTATCTTGACGATTAAGACCCACGGTCTGGCTCCACTCAGAGGTACCTCAGAAAAATTCCAAGGCACCGGTTTTAAAATAACCGGCAACACCTGAGAGTATCTCCGTTGCACAACGAGTTGTAGCAAACGAAACTTTCTCTCTTCGGTAGCCGTCTGCGCTGGATATCTTAAGCGCACCCGTTAGTACGTTTTAAGACTTTTAAAATTTGAATAATTTCAAATTTCCAGCGGTCTTTGACAGCAGAAGGTTTCCCTTCCACCCAAAGCCCTCGAGGCCTCACGACCTCTTTTGCAAGACCGACCGAAATCGGTCTCGCGGGATTCTTTTAATTAGGCAACAACGGTGCCCATGTCAACGCGAACGCCAACACCCATCGTGGAAGAAACCGACATCTTGCGAAGATATTGGCCCTTGGCACTTGCGGGCTTAGCCTTGTTCAAAGCGTCGATCAAAGCCTTAACGTTCGTTTCCAAACGAGCAGCGTCGAAGGAAGCACGACCGATAGAGGCATGAATGATACCAGCCTTGTCAGCACGGAATTGAACTTGACCAGCCTTGGCGTTCTTAACAGCCGTAGCAACATCAGGGGTAACCGTACCAACCTTCGGGTTCGGCATCAAGCCACGCGGGCCCAAAACCTTACCCAATTGACCGACGATACGCATTGCATCCGGAGAAGCAATGAGGATATCGAAGTCAATTTGACCGCCCTTGATCGTAGCAGCCAAATCGTCGAAACCAACGATGTCAGCGCCAGCAGCCTTGGCTTCATCAGCCTTAGCACCTTGAGCGAACACGGCCACGCGAACCGTCTTACCCGTACCTTCGGGGAGAACAGCAGCGCCGCGAACAGCCTGGTCAGACTTACGGGGATCAATACCCAATTGAATAGCAACGTCGACAGATTCGTCGAACTTGGCGGCAGCACATTCCTTCACTAACGTGAGGGCATCGGTCAAAGCATACAACTTTTGAGCTTCAACCTTGGCGTTAATAGCCTTCATACGCTTCGTCATCTTAGCCATCTTAGATACCCTCCACCGTGATACCCATGGAACGAGCGCTACCAGCGATCGTACGAACAGCAGCATCCATATCAGCAGCCGTCAAGTCAGGCATCTTCGTCTTGGCGATTTCTTCGGCTTGAGCGCGCGTAATCTTACCAACCTTGTCCGTGTGCGGACGTGCAGAACCCTTAGCAACCTTAGCAGCCTTCTTGATCAAGATGGAAGCAGGCGGAGTCTTCATCACAAACGTGAAGCTCTTATCTGCATAAGCGGTGATAACGACAGGAATCGGAAGACCCGGTTCGACGCCTTGCGTCTTAGCGTTAAAGGCCTTGCAGAATTCCATAATGTTCAAGCCACGTTGGCCGAGAGCCGGACCAATGGGGGGCGAGGGGTTAGCCTTGCCGGCAGGAACTTGCAGCTTAATATAGCCGACAATTTTCTTTGCCATTTTAAGATTTCCTTTTAGGTTCAATCGCCTTGTTAGCTTTCGCTACCAAAGCTCCCTAGTAGTTGTTTGATTAAGAAAGAG
>DYCH01000043.1:0-1330 GCA_019418235.1 Sutterella sp. | reverse complement strand
GAGCGGGATTATGCCACTAAAATTTGTAAAATGCAAATTTTAGTTCTATCCCGCTAAAAAATTTAGATTTTTTCGACGCCGCTGAAGGAAATATCAACCGGCGTTTCGCGACCGAAGATCTCAACCGTAACGCGCAAACGAGAGCGGTCATAGTCAACTTCTTCAATGCGACCATTGAAGTCAGCAAAGGCGCCTTCTTTAAGACGAACCACTTCACCGATTTCAAAGCTAATCTTGGGACGCGGTTTTTCTGCCGTGTCTTCTTGCGTTTGCAAGATCGTAGCAATTTCGTGGTCAGCCAAAGGAGCCGGACGATTGCCACCCAAGAAACCCGTCACACGCGGCGTGCTCTTAACTAAGTGCCACGTGTCATCGTTCATCGCCATTTGCACCAAGACGTAACCTGCATACATACGGCGTTCGCTGACATAGCGACGGTTATTACGCGTTTCGACCACTTCCTCGGTCGGAACTAAAACTTCACCAAATTGCTCAGGGAAAGCACAACGACCAATTCGTTCGATAAGGGTTCGTTGAACATTCTTTTCCATGCCTGAGTAAACATGAACGACATACCAACGCATTTTCGGCGCTGCTACCGGTGCTTGTTCTTGCATTTCAGTCATCTTATGACTCCCTGGCTTCGGTTATTAAAGGCTGAGCTTGAGCAAAAAGTCGTACAAACTCCATTCAATGAGCTTGTCAACGATGAATAAGAATACGGCAACTGCCACAACAAAAGCCAAGACCATGCCAGAAGAGCTCATCGTTTCTTTGCGAGTCGGCCAAATCACGCGACGCAATTCATCGTAAGATTCACGACCATAGACAATAAAACGTTTGCCGGACGGACTAATCCAAGCAGTAATCACAGCCAAAGCCAAGCCACCCATCAATGCCACCAAGCGGAACAACAACGTTTGTTCGCTCATTAAGCTAAAGGCACAAACACCGGCAAGTGCAAAAACAACAGCCACAGACACCAAAAGGATATCGAGGCTAGAAGAGCTTTCTTCAGGTTTCGCGTTTTGCGTACTCATAATTTTCAATCCAACCACTAATTGTATTAGGGTTATTTTTGCAGACTAAATTTCAGTCTTTTTAAACAACATCAAGCCGCGATCAAAGACCGCGGCCTGGATGCACTATATCTTGTGTGGCAGGGGCAGAAGGAATCGAACCCTCAACCTACGGTTTTGGAGACCGTCGCTCTGCCAATTGAGCTATACCCCTGTCATTCTTAGTGCCAGCTCTTTAGCGAGCACTCAGAAATCGATATTATTCGAGGATCTTGGCAACCACGCCGGCGCCAACCGTACGACCACCTTCA
>DYCH01000042.1 GCA_019418235.1 Sutterella sp. | reverse complement strand
CGTAAGGGGTGTTGTGGTCCGAAAATTTTTGTTTTTGTCTTTTAATTATTTGGAGATTTTTACTATGAAATCCGATATCGAAATCGCACAAGAAGCGCAATTGATTCGTATCGATGATCTCGCTCACTCTGCCGGTTTGTCCGATGCAGAATTCGAGCCCTATGGTCGCGATAAGGCAAAGGTGCAACTCGATGCTACTCGTAAGCCCCACGGTAAGCTCGTTCTTGTGACGGCAACTTCCGGCATGCCTGCCGGTTCCGGTAAAACCACGACGTCAATTGCTTTGACGCAAGGTTTGAAGCAACTCGGTGAAAAAGCCGTCGTAGCTTTGCGCGAACCGTCTTTGGGCCCGTGCTTTGGTATGAAGGGTGGCGCAGCTGGTGGCGGTTACTCTCAAGTCTTGCCGATGGAAGCCATCAACTTGCACTTCACGGGTGACTTCCACGCCATCACCGCAGCCAATAACCTTTTGGCAGCAATGATTGATAACGCCCGTCACTGGGGTCAAGTCGATTTGAAGACTGTGATTTGGCGTCGTGTTGTTGACGTTAATGACCGTATGCTTCGTAACATGGTAAGCGGCTTGGGTGGCCCGGCTAACGGTATTCCCTCTGAAACGGGTTTTGATATTACGGTGGCGAGCGAACTCATGGCCGTGCTTTGCTTGGCCACGGATTTGGACGACTTGCGTGCTCGTTTGGATCGCTTGGTGGTTGGCATTAAGCGTGACGGTTCCGCCTACACCTGTAAGGAATTGGGCGCAACGGGCTCTTTAATGGCTCTTTTGTTGGAAGCCATGAAGCCCAACCTCGTGCAAACGCTTGAAGGCAACTTGGCTTTCGTGCACGGTGGCCCCTTTGCCAACATCGCTCACGGTTGCAACTCCGTGATGGCTACGAAGGCCGCTCTTACGTTGGGCGACTGGGCCATTACCGAAGCCGGTTTCGGTAGCGACTTGGGTGCAGAAAAGTTCATGAACATCAAGTGTCGCATGGCGGGTCTCACGCCCTCTGCCATCGTGTTGGTGACCTCTACCAAGGCCTTGAAGTGGCACGGTAATGTGCCGTTGCCGGAAATTGGTAAGCCCAATGTTGACGCTTTGAAGGCTGGTCTTTGCAACCTTGATGCTCATATCGAAAACTTGAAGCACTTCGGCCCCAACATCGTGGTGAGCTTGAACCACTTCGCTAGCGACACCGCTGAAGAAATCGACATCATCGCTAAGCACTGCGAAGAAATGGGCGTGCGCTTTGCTATCTGTGACGGTTTTGCCGAAGGTGGTAAGGGTGCCGTGGAATTGGCCCGTGCCGTGATGGCGGCTGCCGAAGGCGATGTAAAGCCCTTGAACTACAGCTACGAAGCCGACGACGATATCGTCACAAAACTTGAAAAGTTGACGGTTAACGTCTACGGCGGTCAAGGCATTGAATTGTCGGCGGCCGCTAAGAAAGACTTGAAGCAAATCCAAGAATTGGGCTTTGACAAGTTGCCGGTCTGCGTTGCCAAGACCCCCTACTCCTTGTCTCACGAACCGACTTGGTTGGGCGCTCCGAAGGCCTTTACGTTGCCGGTCCAACGCTTGATTTTGA
>DYCH01000041.1 GCA_019418235.1 Sutterella sp. | reverse complement strand
ATTATTTAGATACGTTACTTCTTTCAAAAATTCTGAGTAAACCCCCTTACGTCGATCTGAGCTTTCTAGCACACAATTATCAGAATCAAAAATAAAAAAGGGGTAAAACCATGTCAACTCAATGCTATCCGCAGACCACACCAAAGTGGTCCACTATCGCCACACAACCAGCAAGCGATATCATTCCGTTGATTCTTAAAATTGCAGCCACGCCCGATGTGATTTCATTTGCGGGCGGCCTTCCGTCTCCGGATGGTTTTCCGATTAAAGAACTCGCACAAGCCTGCCAAACGGTTTTAGAGCGTGACGGTAAGCGTGCCCTTCAATATTCCACGATTCGTGGCGAAAAGGAACTTCGCGAAGAAATCGCTCGTCGCGAAACGCAAAAAGGCATCCCCACCACCGCTGATGAAGTTCAAATTGTCTCAGGCTCCCAACAAGCCTTGGACATGATTGCTCGTCTTTTCATCAACCCCGGTGACAAAGTCTTGGTTGAAAGCCCGACTTATATGGGCGCATTGCAAGCCTTCGATCTTTGCCAACCCACTTACGTTGAACTCGACTGCGATGAAAACGGCTTGAATCCTGCCGCTTTCGGTGAAGAATGCCGAGGGGCCAAATTTGCTTACCTCATCCCCACTTGCGCCAATCCGACCGGTTTGACGATCTCAACCGAACGTCGCGAACTCTTGGCTCAAAAGGCACGTGAGTACGATATGTGGTTGGTCGAAGACGATCCGTATGGCGAAATCTGGTACACGGAAGAACCGCCGATGTCACTTCGCGCCTTTGCTCCTGAACGTACGATCCGCTTAGGGACGCTTTCTAAGATCTTGACCCCGGGCTTCCGTTTAGGCTATGTCATCGCTCCTAAAGAAGTGATTGAAAAGATCGTTCAAATTAAAGGTGCAATGGATTTGCACACTTGTACATTTACACAGTTGGTGTCTGCTCAAGTCTTCTCTGAAGACATTTTGGACACTCACCTTCCGGCCATTCGTCAACGCTACAAAATGCATGCTGAAGCCATGTTGGCTGCGCTTGAAGAATTTATGCCTGAAGGCGTTACTTGGACGCGCCCGATTGGCGGCATGTTTATCTGGGTAACGGTACCCAAGCAAATCAATACCACGACGCTTTTACCGAAGGCGCTCGAACAAAAAGTTGCTTATGTACCGAGCGAACCCTTCTACGCCAATGCTCCTCAATATAACCACTTCCGATTGTCGTTCGTGACGGTCGGCCCTGAAACGATTCGTGAAGGCGTCAAGCGCTTGGGCGAATTGATCAAAGCCAGCATTTGATACCGGTTAAAAGCCGGCCACTTGCAAAACTTTCGGTACGGAAAGATCCATTTCTCAAATCCATTTTTGGATCTTTCCGACACCTAAACATCTTTTACCCATTTAAAAATTTACGTACATTTCAAAGGTGTCATTATGAATGGACTGACAATCCTGGCGTTTGCCATTGTTGTTCTGTTTTTAGGCTACCGCGTTTATGCGCGTTGGCTTGAAAAGACGTGGGGTATCGACCCCAATGCAAAAACCCCTGCCCAAGTGCTCAACGACGGCAAGGACTACACGCCAGCCAATCGCTGGAGTGTGTTTGCTCACCAATTTACTTCCATCACCGGTGCCGGCCCCGTCACGGGTCCGATTATTGCCGCCATGTTTGGTTGGCTTCCTGCCTTGCTTTGGATGTTAATCGGCTCCATCTTCTTTGGTTGCGTTCAAGACTTCTCTGCCCTTTACGCTTCTGTGAAGAGTGGTGGCAAGTCCATGGGTTCCATCATCGAAGAACATATCGGTCGTACCGGTCGTCAATTGTTCTTGCTCTTTTGCTGGCTCTTCACGATTCTCGTGATCGCTGCCTTCTGTGACATCGTGGCCAATACCTTTAATGGCTTCACGGCAACGGGCGAAAAAATTGTTCCGAATGCTGCCGCCGCCTCCATCTCCATGATCTACATGGTCGGCGCCATCATGTTCGGTCTTTACTTGAAGTATCGCAAGCCCAGCAGTGGAGAACAATTGGGCGTCGGTATTGTCTTGATGGTCGTGATGGTTTGGTTGGGTATTGAATTCCCGATCTATGCCGACAGCGAAACGTGGCGCTACATCGTGTTTGCCTATCTTTTCGCAGCCGCTGTTGTCCCGATGTGGCTTTTGAAGCAACCCCGTGACTACTTGAGCATGTTCCTTCTCATCGGCATGATCTTGGGTGGTGTGATCGGTGTGTTTGTTAAGAATCCTGACATCAATCTTCCGGCTTTCGTTGGCTTTGAAGTCAAGGGACTTGACCTCTTCCCGATGCTCTTTGTGACGATCGCTTGCGGTGCCGTTTCCGGCTTCCACAGCTTGGTGTCTTCGAGCACGTCTTCGAAGATGGTCGCCAATGAACAAGACATGCGTCTCGTGGGTTACGGCTCCATGGCTGTTGAAGCTGTGTTGGGTGTCGTCTCCTTGATTGTTGTTTGTGCAGCTGCCTCTAACGGTGCATTGCCGAGCGGTACGCCCTTCCAATTGTTCTCGAGCTCCATTGCCGGCTTCATGACGGAAATCTTCGGCATGCCCACCCATATCGCTGCCTGTGTCATGACGATGTGCGTGAGTGCCTTGGCTTTGACGAGTGTTGATGCTGTGGCTCGTATCGGTCGTATGTCCTTACAAGAACTCTTCACGCCGCCTGCCAATCAAGAAAAGACGGCTGTGCAAAAACTCTTCACGAATACAGTCTTCGCAACGACGTTAACCTTGGTCTTGGGCTTCATGCTTTGCTTGGCCGGTTACATGAGCGTTTGGCCGCTCTTCGGTTCTGCTAACCAATTGTTGGCTGCTCTCGTCTTGACCGCTGTGGCTGTCTTTATGAAGGCAACGGGTCGCAAGGGTTGGATGCTTTACATCCCGATGGGCTTCATGCTTCTCGTGACGATGACGGCTATTTGCATGACGATCTTCCGTATCTTCGGCACGATTGCCAACGGCACGTTCGTCTTCATGGTCGGCGGCTTGCAACTCATCATCGCTTTTGCCTTGATCGCCTTGGCTGCATTGGTGGTTTACCACAGTGTGATCAAACTAACTGCTAAGTAAGTCATATCTCACATAATCAGGAAAAACCTCGTCCAGTGTGTGACGGGGTTTTTTCGTAGGGTCTGTTAAAATCCAATCGTTAATCAAAAGAGAATGGCAATGACAAAATACGATCCTACTCGCTTAGATCCGACTCCCTTCTTTACGGATGCTGAACGAGGGAAACTGGAATAGGGTGGCAGAACTGGAATTTTGAATCTCTGTTGAAACCCCGCTAAAT
>DYCH01000040.1:5036-8567 GCA_019418235.1 Sutterella sp. | reverse complement strand
ATCAGATTTTAAAAAATGAGAATCAAAATTCCGAATCTACGACCTTATTTCAGTCCTTTAAGTCCGCTCTTGTCGAACATCATCCTAACGGAGTTAGACCGAGAGCTCGAGAAGCGAGGCCACAAGTTTTGTCGCTATGCTGACGACTGCAACATTTATGTAAAGTCCGAAGAAGCGGCCAAACGAGTGCTTGAAAGCGTGACTAAGTATTTGGAAGGAGGGCTCAAGTTACGAGTAAATCGTGATAAGAGCGGTACCTTTCGCCCATACGAGTCAGTCTTTCTTGGCTATAGCTTCCATCGTAGAAACTGGACACGTATTATCGTGTCAGAGAAGTCGATCAAACGGCTAAAGACTAAACTGAAGGTCATCTACCGTCAGAGTCGAGGAACATCGTTAAGCACCGCTATAAAGAAACTCAATCAGGTACTGAGAGGGTGGCGTAACTACTTCAAGCTGGATACTCGGAAAGAGATCTTTGAGAAGTTAGACATTAATATACGCACCCATCTCAGAGTTTTGATATGGCGAGCCTGGAAAAGGCCGAAAACAAGAGTAAGGGAATTGCACAAAAGAGGACTTGATGCAGTTAACGCATGCAAATCCGCCTATAACGGGCGAGGACCATGGTACAACGCACAGGCGCTCCACATGCGTATAACAATCCCGAACGCCTTGTTTACTCGGCTCGGATTGTACAATCTGTCTTCCATGGGGACTGTTTAAATGAAACGCCGTATGCGGAACCGCACGTACGGTGTTGTGAGAGGCGGAAAGGGGCAACCCCTCCGCCTACTCGATTCGGTCAGTTAGAGGACTTCTGATTTTCCCTTACTCAAATTGTCCTAACACAGACTAATTTTGAATTGAACAGTAAGTCCTCATGGGTTAACCTCCATTTTTGCAAAAGAGGTCATCCATGATTGCTCGTTTTCTTATCTTCTTTTTCGGGCTTTGTTCTTTGTCTTTGGGTATCGCTATCGTCACTCACGCTGGACTTGGTACCGGCACCATCAGCTTACTCGCATTCCTACTCACGAAACTCACTGGCCTGTCCATGGGCTTCTTCGTTTTTCTGACCAATGTATTCTTTTTCGTTCTCCAAATATTGGTCGATCATAAGAATGTCTGGATTAAGGCGTTCAGACAGCTTCCGATCTGCTTTATTTTCGGGATGATTTTCGATGTGGCCATGATGATAACCTCCGTCATGGTGCCACAAACCTACACGCATCAAATCTTGATGGTTCTGTTAGGAACAACATTTACGGGGCTTGGTGTGGCTTCCATGGTTTTTGCCCGTTTAGCGATTCTTCCGCCCGAAGGGCTCGTATTGAGCATCATGCAACGTTGGGGCGGGAGCTTCGGTCACTTGCGTATGGGACTCGATCTTTTCTTAGTCGCCATCACGGTCATCTTGTCTTTAATGAGTTACGGAACGATCGTGGGTTTACGAGAAGGTACAGTCATTACGGCCCTATTATCCGGCCAGTTAGCTAAAGTCTTTCTAAAAGTCTGGGGCAAAGTCTTCCCCGCTCACCGCCCGATTGATTAAGACATTGTCAAACACAGCATTGTCGAACCCAAAATAGATAGGCGCCCCAAGAATTTCTCCTTGGGGCGCATTCTCTAGAGGAGCAATGGATTTGATTAAATCTTTAATCTTGTCGGGAACGCTTCAGACGGATCGGCAACATAGGTTGAGATGCCCTTGTCTTTAACCGCCTTCACACCACGCTCAGAACAGATAACCGTAGCACCGTGTCCGACGATTTGACCATTTTTCAAAACGGGCTTGCCGTTAACAAACGTCGCGACCGGTTTTTGCGTCATCAAATCGTAGATCGTGATATCGGCATCGGCTCCGGGGGTCAAATGCCCCTTATTGTGCAAGTGCATCATGCGAGCCGGGTTTAAAGAACTCTTGAGTGCGAATTCCGACAAAGAGAGAATGCCCATTCGAACGAGTGACAAACCGTGATCAATGATGACGTTTCTGGGCAAACCACCCCCATCAGTGGCAATCGAATCAACCACAAACGTGCCGTCTTCTCGCTTGGCTTGCGCCAAATAGGTTCTCGGCATCGGGGGATTGGCATTAAACATGGCACTGATATCAGTGTTGTTTTTCTTCCAGTATTGAAGGCCATCGACACCCGTCATCAAATCTGAATAACCACCCGCGTCATAAATAGCCCAGACCTTATTGGCAAGAAAGGCTTTCTCGATCCCCTCTTTATTTTCAGGCAAATGCACTTGACGCAAGCAATTGCGCGTCACATGAGAGACAGCGTTACCTTCAGAATCACACATCAAACGCGTGCCGTTTTTGGGCGAAAGATAGCTTTCCGTGTAGATTTGCGGGTTCTTGATTAGGAGTTGGGCGGCTTCCTTGGCTTCTTCCAAGTTATCCATCACATCACCGCGACAGTAGGCATTGATGTGAGCCAAATGGAAAGGAAGACCGTCGCTAAGTTCAATGGCTTCTTTCATACCGTTTAAGTTGGAGCCATTAACCGTGGTACCGGCGTGCCAAGCAGAGTAAACACCTTTTTCATTAGCCACGCGAATTACGTTAGCAGAGCTCTCGGGCGTCAACGGGAAGTGACCACCTAAGATTTTGACACCATAGGCCCCTGCCGTAACGGCCTCATCAGTGAAACGTCGAAGGCGTTCCAAATCCGGATTATTACTTTCGATGGTTAAGCCGGGCGCTGCGTACTGAAGGATGGAGCAATTAATACCACTGCCGTATTCCGGAATGATTTTTAAAATATTGTCGATGGGGCCTGCCATGTCCATGCAGGTCGTAACACCGGCCATTGCCACCATGCGCATCCCGTAAGGAGATCCACAGTCTTCAGCTAAGTGCACATGGCAATCAATCACGCCCGGTTGTAAAACCTTACCCGTATAGTCTTCAACTACTCGAGCAGATCCTGCAGGAAGATCAGCGCCCACTTCGGCGATCTTCCCATTTTCAATCGCGACATCTGCAACACCTTCAAAGTGATTGAGCGGATCGACCACCTTGGCGCCTTTTAACAATAAATCCCACATCGTTATCTTTCCCTTCTCTTAAACCAAAGCTTCCAAATCTTCTCTTAACGTCTTGATGCCCATTTCGATTTGCTCGTTCATGGCATCGATTTGGAGACGGCATTGGCAAAGCGTCTTTGTTAATTCCGTCTTTTGAAGTTGCATTTCAGCCTCTTGCGGGCCACCCATCGTCAAGCGGTTTTGAACAATCGCTTTCGGATCCATGGCACTCATCAAGGCCTTTTTCGTTAACGGGAATTCCCCTTGCGCTTCACCCGTTTGGATAACAAACGCATCCCATTGCTCGCGAACCATTTCATAGGTCACGGTCATGGGAGTGACTTGCTCTTTCTTGGCCCAAGTCACAAAGTGGCTGGCAAAGTGATGACCCAAGCGAAAAGGCAGATTGGCTTCTTTAACGAGCGTATCGGCAATATTTTGCGTACAGCTCCAGTCGCTATTGATTTCTTCCAAAGCACGTTCATCATTAAG
>DYCH01000040.1:4618-5026 GCA_019418235.1 Sutterella sp. | reverse complement strand
GTCAACCACCTTTTGGAAATTATTTAAAACGCTCAAAGCGTCCTTAATCCACTCCATGTTTAAGTAGATGTCGCGAGCGTCCGGCATCCCCAACATTAAGTTGTGAGAGCGCAAGATGGCGTTTTGCGTTTCTGCCATAACGCTCGAAGCATCACGGCGGCAGTTATTGATGAAACCGGGGTTGCGCTTTTGCGGCATGGCACTTGAAATATAGGTGCTGCCTGCTAAATTAAAAGTCATCCAGGGACGAGTCTGCGCATACTGAACAGAGAAGTCTTGCAAAAAGCCCGTGATACGAACCATGGCAGCCGTGACCAATTGCGCCATCTCCACGGGCATATCGTTACCGGCTAATTGACCCGCATCAAAGGCGTTAACCCCGACCCGATCAAAGCCTAAAACCTTTGC
>DYCH01000040.1:0-4608 GCA_019418235.1 Sutterella sp. | reverse complement strand
GTATAGCTTTGATCCAAAGACCAGCAGGAACCATTTAAAACGGCAGCCCCCATGGGGGAGAAGTTATAGCGTTTGATGCATTGCAAAAGTTGCTCTAAGAAGCGCTCCCAAGAAGCAGCTTGAGCATACAAGTAGTGACTCATTCGGTTGGGTTGGGCTTGAACACCGTTCGTGTAAAGCGGAATCAAACCGTCCCAATATTGATCGGCTTTTTTCATAAAGCTTTCAATAAGGTTGGCCACACTGTTGGCAACAAAAAGCATGCCTTCTCGCATTTGAGCGGCGTTGCTTGTTGAGAGCATGTCTTGGCTGGAGCGCCCCACATGCAAAACGCTAGCAGTCATGCCGGCACGCTTTAAAAGCTCAGGTTCAAAGGTGATGTAAACTTCCGGTCGCGTCCACGTTCCATCATCGGCATCGCGCTCCATGCTCTTTAAAGCCTCGCGAATTTCGATGGCTAATGAACGGTCCAATAGATTTTGACGGACATTACCCACAACACTGGCTTCATTAATACGAAAGAGCCAATAGGCCGTATCGTGTCGATCAAGAACGACTGACGCACTGAGTTGTTCTTTTTCAGCCTTTGTCATTTTTAACCCGAGCATTTACTTTTATCTCCATTTGTCATTGGATAAGTGCGGTAAAGGACCTTTCCCCTACCGCACGAACAATCAATTAGAAGCGATGCATCAAACCAAGGATCACTTCACTGGCGTAGATCTTGTCTTCGATGTAATCGGCATCTTCCCAGAAGTAGCCGCCCACCGCGTAAAGCGACGTTTGCTTACTCATCGGATAGCGATAACCGATACCGACATTCACACGCTTGTATTCGTTATCGTTTTCAAGATTTTGGTTTTCGCCTTGACCGTAACCCACGCTAAACATGGCCTTACCCTTACCGACATTGGTATCAAAACCCGTTGCCAATGCCCAACCGTCAAAGCCCTTGGTCTTTGTTTGACCATCTTGCATCACAGCGAATTCCTTCGTGGAGTAACCGCCGATGTATTGGACGTTTTTCATGTATTGAGCTGAGGCATAAGCTTTGATATCACCGAAGTTATAGTGACCGCCCACAATGGCCTTATAGGAGTCATCGGTCACGCCGCCCGTCTTTTGACCCATCTTTAACCAGTCAACGGCAGCGGCGATGAAGTAGTTTTCGCCCTTAACCGTCATACCGATGGCACTAAAGCGGTTCACATCGGTGCTGCCTTCAAGCGCATCACCCTTCGTGTCACCGAAAGAGTGTTGGGCATGAATCGTCACGCCGTTCACGGTGGGAGAAATGTAGTTAATCATGTTATTGTGACGAGCAGAAGCCAACGTACCCACGAACTTCCAACCGCCCGTCATGTTGCCGTAACCGGCACCAAAGGGATTGACGCGGCTATTGAAGATACCCGTGGTGCCGGAACCTGTCGTCAAAGCCGGCATACGACCCATCTTCAATTGGCCGTAGCTCCTGGAATTAAGGGCAATGCTCGATTCACGTTCAAAACCGATCCCCTTCATGTACTCTTCACCCGTATCGGCCAAGAAACCTTGTTCAAGATGGATAGCAACCGTCAAATCATCCGTGATTTGTTCGCTGGCTTTAAAGCCGAAGGTGCTGACATTGCCCGTACCTTGCGTGAAGGAATTCTTACGAGCAGCTAATGAAAGTTGATCTTTACCGGCTGCTAAGTTTTGTTGCTTGGCAGCAGCGGGGCCACCCATACCGACAGCCAAGTGTTCATTTAAGAAGGCCACGCCTTGATCAAAGAAACCGAAGACTTGAACATCAGCTGCAGCAGCCGTACCGCAAAGAGAAGCTAAAGCGATACTTAAAAGAGATTTTTTAAACATTTTTAGTGTCCTGAAAATTTGAAGAAAGAGTTAAACCAAAATCAAAGCCGAGACGATGACGGCAACAAACATGCCGGCAAAGGTGCGCTTAGAAACTTCGATGGGAGAGACTTTGGCAATACCGGCCACGATAATGACGGCACCGGCCAAGGGACTTGCCGTACGACCGAACTGACCGGCCATGGCAGCCAATAAACCCAAACCTTCCGGTTCCATACCAAAGGAGGCGGCTGCAGGTGTCACGGCTTGGTTAAAGGCCCAAATAGCCGCTTCGCCCGAACCCGTACCAACGGCCATCAAGAAGGGGCCAATGGAGGCGCCCCAACGGGCGATGTCGTTACTGTTTTTAAGGAATTCAATGAAAGAGCCCACCGTACCCGTGGCTTGGAGACCTGCAACGAAAACACCGGCGGCAATGATGAGGCCAATAACTTGTGCGTAACCGGCGCCCAATCCCTTAAAGAAGCTCTTTGACAAACCACCTGGATCTTTCATCGTAATCAACGCAATAAAGATCACACCGATAATCATGGAGGAAACCACTTCAATACCGGACTTGGGGAAGAAAATAGAAGAGATAATCAAAATGGCCATCGGCACCAACGGTGCAATGGCCTTAATGGGATTAATCTTGAAGTCTTCAGCGTCAGATTCCGTTTCCAATTGAGCACGTTCTTCAGCGCTCATCTTATGGTCGCCAAACTTAAAGACACAGACCACGGTCAAAAGGATGGCAGAAATCATAAATAAGCCGACAACATAAGGCGTTGCCCAACCAATGAAGTCCATCAAAGGCATCTTGGCCATTTGAGCAATGTAGATGTCGTGAGCGCAGCCCGGATTGAGCATCAACCCGCACATTGTGCCTCCTGCAACAGCAGCCGCAGCACCCGCAGGACGGATACCGGCACGAATCATCAACGGAATAAAGGTTGCACCCACCGTAGCAGCGGTCCCCGCTGCACTCATGATGGCGATATTGATCAAGAAGGTAATCACCGTGCAGACTAAAATCAATAACGCACCAAGGCTGCGCAAGGGCGTTGCAAGAGCTTTGACCAAATGCAAATCGCACTTACTAGCCGTGACTACAGAAGCAAAACCCATGGCGGCACAAATGGCCGGTACCAAAGTCGGATTGGTCATGCCTTTGATAAAAGCTTTAAAGGCATTCATAGGGGCACCGGCGATTAAACACATTGCAAGCCCGGCAAGGAACAAAACCATGCGAGTTTCAAGACGTTTGACCAGTGCGTAGATCGTGAGAAGAATAATGGCGACTGAGCACCAAATTTGCCACGTCATAACGACAACTCCTTAAACGGAATGAGAAAAGAACGCTCTCATTATTCGCTCAAGATTAGTTATCGAAAAGGCAATTAAATCCTTTCTTAGTGGACAATTTATCCATTAAGAGACACATTAAATACCAAATAGGAATACGTTTGAACAGAAACGTTGTATTGACGGGAAAAGATTAAGATGGATCATATGGCAAATTAATCCATAGGAAATGGACAAATCCGCCATACGATAGGGAAACTACTAAGACGGAGGTATCAAGTTATCAAAGTCTTCTTTGAGCTCACGGAATTTTTCACGTTGTCTATCAACGAGCCAATCGACAAAAAGACTCACACGTCGGTATTGAAGCGATTCTTTTTGCGAATAGACAAAGCAAGTCAATGTCGGCGTGTGCCAACCATCTAAGACCGGAACCAATGTACCGCTTTTAAGCTCTTCTCGAGAGTGGTACATCGGAAAGTCAACGGCGACACCCCCGCCCAAAAGCAAGGCATTTTTAGCGGCAGCAAGCGTATGAAAAGCCAAGGAACTCTTCCATTGCAGGGGAAGACGCTCATCCCCTCTCATTAACTCGGTGGCAGGCAAACGTGACGCGGAAGTAAATCGAATGCCGATGTGGTTGGAGCAATCGTTCGGCGTCATGGGTTTTCCGTGACGGCGGATGTATTGCGGAGAGGCACAGGCTACAAACGGCATATCCCCCACATAGTAGGGAACGACATTGGGAGACTCTTCGCACCCGTAGGCGACGATCACATCAACGGTTTTGCCCTCGGCATCGATAAAACCCTTCGGGGGCGGTGCGGTGAGTTCGACTAAATCAAAGGCAATATCCGAATAAATTGTTTGAAACTTAACTAAAAGCGGCGTGATTTCTAGGGCACCAATCCCGCCGTAGGTAGCGACTCGAATGGTACCGGACAGCTCATTTCTGTCTTCATGCAAGACTTGAAGAAGTTTGTCGTGTTGATCAATGAGTTTTTGAACTTCAGCTAAAGCCAAACGGCCCGCCGCAGAAAGGGTCACGGGGCGCGTTGCACGATTGTATAGACTCACGCCCAAATCACGTTCAAGTGCCTTGATCATGCGGCTTGCGGCACTGGGGTCCAATTGAAGCTTGTCGCACGCGGCATTCAGACTCCCCTCTTGGGCAGAAAGTGCAAATAAACGCCATGTGAGTAAATCTTGTTCGCGGCCCATAACCCGTCCTTTCATAATTGATTTTTATATTGTCTTTGAAAAGACATTGAATGTAAAGACTTCTAATGAACACACCTACTCATCTGGAAATTTGGAAGATTCTGACTATACAAAATTTCTTAAAAGAGAAAAACTTCGATTTGAGTTTTTATTAAAAAATGCTGTATTTTATTTTTAAGCGAAATTGTTAACGTGAGGAAAGAACACCAGGAATCGTTTAACAAAATCACAATTTCGCACGGTTTTAGG
>DYCH01000004.1:504-1077 GCA_019418235.1 Sutterella sp. | reverse complement strand
GATTCTTTTAGTGGATCTTTTTTGGTTCAATATTCCCATGGCAGGAAGCCTGGTGTCGCTTTACGTTGTTTTAACCGGATTTACGGTTTCCATCGTTGGCGTTGGTTTGGCCATATCGGCTTATTCACAAACGATGCAGCAGGGACTGATTTTAACTTTCGTGTTGCTGGTGCCGATGGTTTTGTTATCCGGTTTGTTCGCGCCTGTGCAAAACATGCCTGATTGGCTTCAGCTTTTGACCTACGCGGATCCTTTGCGCTTTGCCTTGGTGGGCATTCGCCGCATTTATCTCGCCGGCGCCAGCCTTTCGGAAGTGCTTGTCATGATGTGGCCGGTTTGGGTCATGGCAATCATCGGGCTGCCGACGGCATACCATTACTTTAAGAGACGATTATGAGAAAAGTGTCAGCAAGAACAAGAACGGATGGTGAAAAAACTCGAGAAACGCTCATTGACGCGGCCGGTCGCTTGGCGGCTAAAAAAGGCTGGGCTAATGTGACGGCCAAGGAAGTCTGTGACTTGGCCGGCGTGAACACGGCGAGCATTAACTATTGGTTTGGAAGTCGCGACAAG
>DYCH01000004.1:0-494 GCA_019418235.1 Sutterella sp. | reverse complement strand
CATCTGAAGCGTTCAAAGCGTTAGTCCAAAAAGAAGGCGTCACGCGCATTAGCGTGTTGAAACAGTTTTTCGCGGATTATTTGGGGCTGGAGGACTTAGGAGACATCCGCTTGCAGGTCGCTTTCATGACGTCGGTTTCCATTTTATTTTTCCTAATGATTGCCTCCCCGGAACTTAAGCAAGTGACATTGCCTTCATTGAAAGAGCAGCCCCGTGAATTTAAAAAGCTCGTGAAGGAGCGCATCTTCACGAGCTTGCGGTTAAGCCGCACGGAGATTGCGGCAACCAAAAGGAATTAAATCACGCGACAAGGGGGATTTTTCCCTTCAATGAAAGCCTTGATGTTTTCAAGCACCTGAATGGCGCTGTCGCGACGCGCTTCAATCGTCGAGCTGGCGATGTGCGGTGTGACGATGAGGTTGGGGCAATCAATGAACGCGGGGTCTAATTCGGGTTCGCTTTCAAAGACATCCAATGCCGCGCAAGCAATTGTC
>DYCH01000039.1:32126-37064 GCA_019418235.1 Sutterella sp. | reverse complement strand
TGCGAAGTTTTTGATAGAGCTTTTGGATCTGCGCCTTCAAGCGACGACGCTTGCGACTGGGTTTTGTTTTATCAAAGGCTTGAGCCAAACCACACTTCGCCAACTGACGTCGAGCCTCGTAGTTATGGCTTAAAGCCCTCTGCTTTTGAGCAATTTGCTTTTCAATGGCTTTTATGCGATCAGTGTCGATTTGATAGACCTTGCCCTCTGAGGTGGTGACGGTTTGGGCAATGCCTAAATCGATCCCACATTCACCGGCAAGTGTCTGCATAGGTGTGTAGTTGATCAATTTCGTGATCACCACAAACCACTTCGTTCCATCGCGCTTGATCGTTACTTGACGAACAAGTCCTTCGGCCGTGTCTCGACTTTTTCGATAACGCACAAACCCTAACTTCGGGACAAAGACGCGAGCGTTGGCTTCATCAATGTCTTGGGTTTTCGGTTGAGGCAATCGGAAACTGTCACCATGATCTCTTGACTTGAAACGTGGAAAACCTTTGCCATTTTTGAAGAATTCTCGAATGGCACGATCTTGATCACGCAACGTTTGTTGCAAGGCTTGCGCAATGGGTTGTTTTAACCATTGAGTACCTTCCGTTCGTTTAAGAGCGGTGAGCGCTTTGCAACACTCGTTAAAGGAGAGCAAGGACGGTTGAGGCAAGGGATCTAGTCCTTGTTCAACGCGTTCTTTGTTTTGGTGATAGATGGTATTACGAGACTCTTGAATGGCTTTTTGCTCAGCTAGAAAATGATTCCATACGAAACGCACCGCTCCCGCCGTTTGACTTAAAAAACGACGTTGAGTTGTATTGAGTTTCAGTTCGAATGAGTAGTTGAGCATCAATTCCATGACTTTATTTTAGCAATATAGATCAAACAACGATTTATTTCTTCTTTAGATTTACAAAGTCTTACGACTTTGCTCCTTACATCCCCTGTTAAACAGGGCTTTACGGAGGTTGCTGTAAAGCATTTGCAAGAACGCCAGAGGCAAAAGAAGCGGGGCTTAAAGCAGGGGATTTTTCTTATAACACGGGAAAACTTCGTAGCCCCGAGTGTGACGGTACGGGCGTCATCAGTCTTGATGTGCAGTTCTTGCCCGATGTGGACATTCCGTGCCCCGTTTGTCATGGCAGGCGTTACTCGCAAGACGCTGATCTCATTCACCGAGTTTCAAAGTCAGGCGACTCTTTGACGTTACCGCAACTGATGCAAATGGATGTCACAAGTGCCCTTAGAGTTACAGAAGACATGAAGCCCGTTAACCAAAAGCTTCAAGTTTTAGAGGATTTAGGCCTGGGTTACTTAACGTTAGGAGAGGCCACACCGGAGCTATCCGGAGGTGAAGCGCAACGCTTAAAGTTAGCCGGTGAATTTACTCGTGGGCAAGAAGACAGTGTCTTTATTTTTGACGAACCCACGATTGGCCTGCATCCGGAAAACGTGGCAACCTTGATGGCGGTGTTTGACCGCTTGGTCGCCTCGGGAGCGACAGTGATTGTGATCGAGCACGACTTGGATGTGATTCGTAGTGCAGACTGGATGATTGATATGGGGCCGGGAGGCGGAGAGGCCGGTGGTACGGTGGTCTTTGCCGGTAAACCGGAGGATGCCCGTTTGGAAAAAATGTCTGTAACGGGGCGCTATCTCTAGTAACGAGTCAAAAAACACAAAACCCACCGAAATCTCGATGGGTTTTGCGTTATCTATGGAAGTCTCAGATTACTTCAATGCTTCGAAAACGCGAGCCTTGATTTCATCAATGGCGCCCAAGCCGCTGATACTGCGGTATTGGGGAGCAGACTCAACGCCGGAGGCAGCCAAGTCACCGTAGAACTTCACCAAAGCTTCGGTTTGAGCGTGGTAAACACCCAAGCGCTTCAAAACGACTTCTTCCTTGTCGTCATCACGTTGGATCAACGGATCGCCCGTCACGTCATCCTTACCTTCAACCTTAGGCGGATTGTAGACGATGTGGTACGTACGACCGGAGACCGGATCAACACGACGGCCACTCATGCGCGTAACGATTTCTTCATCAGGAACGGCGATTTCGAGCACGAAGTCGATCGGTACACCGGCAGCTTGCAAAGCTTCAGCTTGCGGGATCGTACGGGGGAAACCGTCGAACAAGAAGCCGTTGGCGCAATCCGGTTGCGTCAAACGTTCTTTGACCAAACCGATAATGATTTCGTCAGAAACCAATTGACCCTTGTCCATCACTTCCTTAGCGGCCAAGCCTAACGGGGTACCGGCCTTAACGGCAGCGCGCAACATATCGCCCGTAGAAATTTGCGGAATACCGAACTTTTCTTTAATAAAAGCGGCTTGCGTGCCCTTACCGGCACCCGGGGGTCCAATCAAAATTAAACGCATGACTTCACTCCTTAAAATTTAAATGTTCGAGCCCAATGACACAGGGCTCAACTGATACATCAAGTATTCTAAAACAAAAAAATGGGCTTTTCTTTGTAAAGCCCATGTCCGAAAGGTTAAGCTTCTTTGGCAAAGGCCTCTCGGACGCGCTCAAGATCCTCAGGCGTATCAACACCCGCTGGCAACGCACCCGGCAAAATCGTCACAGCGATTTTCACACCGTACCAAAGAGCGCGCAACTGTTCCAAGCTCTCCCAGCGTTCAATCGGGGCTTGTTCCCACTTCGGGTATTGCTTCAAGAACTTTACTCGATAGGCGTACAAACCGATGTGACGCAAGGGATGAAGACCTTCGGGCAACTCATGGGGATTTTCACGGAACGCATCACGCGGCCACGGAATCGGGGCGCGGCTAAAGGTGATGGCATTGTTGTTATTGTCTAAAGCGACCTTAACCACATTGGGACTCATGAATTCTTCGATGCTATCGATCGGATGAGCGGCTGTGGCCATATCGCACTCGGGGTGGTCTTCTAAGAGTTGAGCCACTTGAGAGATCACTTCAGGCGGAATCAACGGTTCATCGCCCTGTACGTTTACAACAATGGCACCCAAAGGCAAGCCCATCTTTTCAACGGTTTCTGCCAATCGGTCGGTACCGGTGGGGTGATTCGCAGAGGTTAAAACGGCTTTTACGCCATGGGCTTCACAAGCAGCCAAAATGTCAGGGTGGTCGGTTGCAACCATCACGTCTTTAGCGCCGGATTGAAGGGCACGTTCGGCAACACGCACCACCATGGGCTTGCCACCGATGTCCTTTAGGGGCTTTTCCGGTAAGCGCGTCGATTTCATACGCGACGGGATAATGGCATAAAAAGCACTCATGATTTAACCCTCACGAACGAGACTCAAGCGCTTGGCATAAGCTTCGCACTCTTCGGGGGACAGTTTGTCAGCTTCTTGCGGGATCATATTGGGGATTTGGTCCTTCATTTGAAAGCCCAAAGCACAACGCGGACAAGCAAAGCGCGTTTTTTCTTCATCCCAAACCAAAGCACCCTTACAGACCGGACACACGAGCGTGGCGGTCAAACGGGAATCAAGCTTCATTTTCTAACCCCTTTTCTTTCAATTTGTTTTCAATAAAGTCGACCAAGTAAGAATCAATATCCACAAGGTACTCTACCCAGTAGATGCGTTCATCATGACCCAATTGCGGGTGTTGACGGCACTTCACGGCATCCTTACCCGTAATGAGGATGATATCTTCCTTAGCGTCTTTAAACGGATTCGTCTCGAATGCGAAGTGGTCTCCGAGTTCAACCATTTCGCCCTCAATATCATGAGCTCGAAGCATCGCAAAGAAGCGCCCGGGAGCTGCGATACCGGCAGCAGCACGAACGGTTTTACCACTGGCTGCCAATTCATCCAAGTTAAGCGTCTTCGTGCCGTCCAAAGAACGGGCTAAACCTAAAACGGCCGTCGCGGCAAATCGAGGCGTGCGACTATCAAAGGTATCTTCGGTTGCGTTCAAAACAATGGCATCGACTTCATCTAGGCGAGAAGGCGGTTCACGCAAGGGGCCGGCGGGCAATACCCAACCGTTACCCAAACCGCGAGCGCCCACAACGGCAATCTCCACATCGCGAGCAAGACCGTAGTGTTGAAGACCATCATCGCTGATGATGAGGTCGCACTCAGGATACTTATCCAAAATCAAGTGAGCCGCTGCAATGCGGTCACGAGCCACAGCCACAGGAACACCTGATTGTTGAGCAATCAAAAGGGGCTCATCACCCACTTCAGAAGCGGGGCTTGTGGGCGTGACCATCTTCGGCAATTCATCTTTGCGACCGAAACCGCGAGAGACGACAGCGGGGTGATAACCACGATGGGCCAATTCCTTCACCAACGCAATGGTCACGGGCGTTTTACCGGTGCCACCCACGTAAATATTGCCGACCACAACAACCGGGACGGGTAATTTTTTAGGAACGAGCTTTTGGCGGCGGTTATGACTTGCCCAAAGAAAAGCCACGGAAAGGGGACTGAGCGTGCAGGCAAGAAGACCTTTTTTGGTCCACTGACGATGCAACCAAGATTCGATACTAGCGCGCATTGAATCCTCCGTTTAAAAGAGTGGGAGGAAGCAAACGTATCGGTACGGTACTGTCTGAAGACATGTGTGTAGAGAGAATGATCTCATGAAAAACATTAATTAATTAATGATACACAAAAACTGTGACTTTTCCTTTACAGAATGACGACTTTTTAAAAAAGTTTTGCACAATAACTTTTCCTTTTAAATTTAACGACTTAGAGGTTACTAAAAAAGTTGTGCACAATTATTGTGTAAAAGTAACAAAAAATAACACCTAAACGATGCCTAAGGTCTCAATTCTTCAAGCTTTTATTCAACTGCTCAAAAATTAAGCAGACATTGTAAGTGGTTGTTTTTGTTGAGTGCGAGCTTTTGATTTCGAGAGGACATTTTTGCAGACTCGGTATACTTTTACCCATAACTTTTTCTCGCTGATTTTTTATGTTTTACCAAGAGCAA
>DYCH01000039.1:11735-32116 GCA_019418235.1 Sutterella sp. | reverse complement strand
CCTCTTATGCACCCAACCCAATTTGGACCGTTACGGACTTAAACCGTGCGGTCTCAGCCTGTTTGGAAGCCAATTTCCCGCCTTGTTGGGTTAAAGGGGAAATTCGAGGGCTAACGATGGCAGCCTCGGGCCACTGGTATTTCACACTCAAAGATGAGCATTCAGAAATCAGCTGCGCAATGTTTGCAGGGGCTAATCGTCGAGTGACCTTTAGGCCTAAAACGGGCGATCGGGTTGAAGTCCGAGGACGCGTGAGTATTTATGCGCCCCGTGGCTCCTATCAGTTGGTCGTTGATGCCATGCGTCATGAAGGCTTGGGTGAACTCTATGCTCGCTACTTAGAACTTAAAGCTCGACTTCAAGCAGAAGGTCTGTTTGATGCGTCTCGCAAAAAGGCAATTGCCCGCGTGAATTTCAAAATTTGCGTGGTAACGAGTCTTAAAGCCGCCGCGCTTCATGATGTCATTCGTACGTTGAAACTTCGGGCCCCATACGTTCAAATCACGGTTTTCCCAACGTCTGTTCAGGGCGTAGAGGCTCCGGCTGAAATTGTGAGAGCGCTTTTGCGTGCCGATCAATCTGAGGGCGATGTCGTCTTATTGGTCAGAGGCGGGGGCTCGCTTCAAGACTTATGGGCCTTTAA
Organism: Sutterella sp.; assembly: GCA_019418235.1. Classification (GTDB taxonomy): domain Bacteria; phylum Pseudomonadota; class Gammaproteobacteria; order Burkholderiales; family Burkholderiaceae_F; genus Aphodousia. The sequence continues at coordinate 31,473 of DYCH01000039.1, read as the reverse complement.
TGATGAGCGTGTGGCCAAATGCGTAGCAACCATGAATAAACCCGTGATTTCGGGCGTCGGTCACGAAAGCGATGAAACGATTGTCGATTATGTGGCAGACCTCAGGGCCGCAACACCAACGGCGGCTGCACAAGCGGCAACCGAAGATCAAGATGTGCTTTTTCAAGATATCGATCATCGCTATCAAACGATTCATCACCTTATGAGTCTGCGCCTAAAGAGCTTGAAGCAAAGAGTTTCTCTTTTGCGTCAAGCCATTCCTAATCCTAAATTGCGTCTTCAAGCACAAGCGGAACATTTCCGTCGTCAAAAGGGATTGTTGGACACTTTTTTTGTTCAGCGTCAGTATGAACCGAAGAAGTATGCGTTAAATGAAACGAAAAGCGACCTTCATGCTCTTTTTAAAGAGTCTTTGAATGAGAGGGCTTTGGCGCTTCAATACACTCGTAAATCGCTTTTAAGTCCCTCTCAGGTGATTTCCGGTTACAGAGAAAGTGTCAAACGAAATCTTGCATTTATGACGCAAGCGCAAATCGCAACGCTCAAACACGCTCGTATGCGTTGGGAGCGCACGCAAGCGCTCATGGTTGAAGCCAGTCCCGAGACGATTTTGCAAAAAGGCTACACCTATGTGACGGGCAACGATGGTCGCTTGGTGAAGTCTTCACAAGTCGGGGTTAATAGTGAAGAGCTCACCGTTCATTGGATTGATGGGGCTGTTGTCACAAAGCCCTTAAAGGCAAAAACTATCAAGGCTAATGGCTAGAACAATTGCACACACTTAAATAAATGACGTTTTGATATCATCAAGGCGTTATACATTTTTCTGGAGAAAGACCATGACTTTTGAACTTCCTCGCTTGCCTTATGCCAAGGATGCATTTGGCGCTGTGATTTCCGCAGAAACGTTTGATTATCACTACGGCAAGCACCATCAAACCTATATCACGAACTTGAACAATTTGATCAAGGGCACGCCCTTTGCTGCCATGGGTTTGGAAGAAATCGTGTTGGCAAGTGACGGTGTGGCTCCTGCTGTTTTCAATAACGCTGCTCAAACGTGGAACCATACGTTCTACTGGATGTGCTTAACGCCCAATGGTGCTGAAAAGCCCATGGGTGAGCTTTTGACGAAGATTGAAGAAAAGTGGGGTTCTTTTGAAAAATTCCGCGAAGCCTTCGTGGCTCAAGCCGCCGGTAACTTTGGTTCCGGTTGGACGTGGTTGGTGTTGACGCCTGCTAAGGAATTGGCAATCGTCAATACCTCGAACGCAGGTTGTGCCTTGGCTTCTGACGACGTGCCTTTGTTTGTGGTTGACGTTTGGGAACATGCTTACTACATCGATCACCGCAATGCCCGCCCGGCTTACTTGAATGCTTTGTTTGATAAGCACTTCATTGACTGGGAATTTGTTGCAAAGAACTACTACAACGCTAAGTAAGTATTCAGATTCTTTCAGAAATGATAAAGGCCATCGAATTTTCGGTGGCCTTTTGACATGAAAGAGGTTTTTTTAATTTTCAGCGGTATCTTTCTTAGGCTTTGTAATTTTTTCAGCACGTCGAATTTTCGTTTGAAGGTTAATTCCATGACGTTGATACCACCCAGATGGTACTTCAAGGGCGTAGCGAACCGGAACGGGGCTACAGTGTAAATCCAGCATATTGGCTTGCATACCTTCAAATCTTACCAACTGATCATTTTCATCGAAAAAGCCGATATCCAAATCAATAGGAGTACCTTTCATCCAAAAGCACACTTTACGAGTGGGTTCAAACACAAAGAGCATGCCTTTGGTATCGGGCAAATGTTTGACGCCTTGAAGGCCTTTAGTATGTTCTTGTCGAGTCTGCGCAACGCCCACATCAAGCACACGATCACCCACCGTAATTTTCTCAGCTTGAGCAAGCGGCGCAACCACGGCAAGCGCGCAAGCAAGAGCGAAGGATCTTCGTTGAAAAAGGTCAAAAAAGTGGGTGCTATTGTTCATTGCGTTTTTTCTTCTCTTTCTACCGGCAACACACGTGTAGTATGCCAACCATGATGGGATTGTTGCAGTTCAAACTGAACCCGTTGGTTATTACGAAGTGTTTTAGGACCGTTGCCTTCAATAGTGCGGAAATGAACAAAGACTTCCAAATCTTGATCGTCAGGGACAATGAAACCATAACCTTTCGCATTGGAAAACCATTTTACCTTGCCTAGATACATAAAAGGTCCTCCTTTAGGGTAATCATGCTCAAAAAGATTGAGCTTTATTTTTATTGTTATCAGATTCCACTATAGGGCCTTTTCTATTTAAGTGTTGAAAAATATTGAGGTTTTTGATCGTGAAGGAATGTTTTTGTATTGAATGAAAAATTTACTTGCCACAAGGCTTATCAAGCCTTCATAATTAAAAGGTTAGGACTTAATTTTTAAGAAAGACTTTCATGCAATTCGTACACGAAGAACTCGCCAAAGACATTTCAATGAGTTTCCCGGAAGATATCTGGGCTTTAAATCCGATTGAGCGTTATTTACGCACGCGCACAGCCACTGAATTTTGCACGTTGGATGAGTCGCGCTACTTTATCCGCGCCGTTTTACCTGTTCCCATCAATTACGAAAAAGATGAGTTTTTGTGGGGTGTTTGGTGTGAGGTGAGCCGCCATGATCACGACCGTTACGTTAAGGCCTACGCCGAAGGCACTTTGGGTGAGTTGGGTGTGATTAAGGGATGGTTGGCTAACGACTTGCCCGTCTATGAAGAAGCGGTGGGTTTAGAGGTTGAACTTCATTGCTCTCAAGAAGAGCGCCCTCGTGTGATGGTTTTATCCGATTCTGTTTTAAAGACCGAACAAGATGATGGTATTGATCGCACTCGCCACGAAGAAATCGATACGATTTTGTTTGGCGATGATGACGAAGACGAAACGTTCGAAGACTGATACTTACCGAATACAAAAAATCCTTGGAAAGCTGTGTTGCTAACCAAGGATTTTTTCTATCTTGAGCGGTTAGTTACTTTTTGCCGGTCGAACCGAACCCGCCTTCACCACGCTCAGAGGCTTCAAAATCATCCACCACGTTCATTTGCATTTGAACGACTGGGACAACCACCAACTGCGCAATGCGCTCCATCGGTTCAATCGTAAAAGCGCTTTGACCACGATTCCACGTCGAGACCATTAATTCGCCTTGGTAGTCCGAGTCAATCAAACCCACGAGGTTACCCAAAACGATGCCGTGCTTATGACCTAAGCCGGAGCGGGGAAGAATCATGGCGGCGTAGCCGGCATCAGCCAAGTGAATCGCCAAACCCGTTTTGATGAGTTTGGTTTCGCCCGGTTGTAACGTCAAGGGTTCGTCGAGCATGGCACGAAGGTCAAGACCGGCAGAGCCTTCGGTCGCATAAGAGGGCATTTGAGCCTTTAAACGTTCATCTAAAATTTTTACATCAACACGCATGGGTGATTCCTTTGTTATCTTTTTCGTTTACTTAAAATATTGGACAAAATACCACCCACAAAGATGGTAATAAAGGCTAAGAAAAAGCCGCTCATAATGATGCGTTCATCGCCCGTGAACATCCCGACAAAGATGATTAAAAACGCAAACAAAATCCAAATGGGCATCACCTTTTTGACGGTTTGCTTGGACACTCTCGAGGGGCTCGGTACCGGCATCACGGGGTGCGGCTCGAGGCGACTAAAGGGTTCTTCCGTTTTGGTTTGAGCATCAAAGGCGTCAGAGGCTTTTGCATCATTGACCTGTAACGCTTTTAATTCCTTAATGTTTTGATTATTGAGATCCTCAATAAACTTAGCAAAGTCACCGTTTTTCGGTTCAAGCGATTCGGGATTAAAGCGTGAGTCAGCCATATCAATTGACCTCGCTGGCAATTTTCTTAATAAGGGCTAAAGCAATGTGCTCTTTACTGGCTTTGGGCAACGTGACGGCAGAATCCTTTTCAACAAAAGCAACACTGTTAGTGTCTTGATTCATTGCGTCTTCAACCAAATTAGCCACAATCAAGGGCACGTTCTTACGTACCACTTTAGCACGAGCATTTTCAATTAAGTTTTCCGTCTCTGCGGCAAAGCCCACGCAGTAGGGCGGATTTTCAAGATTGGCAACGGTTGCCAAAATGTCAGGGTTGGCGGCAAACGCGATTTGCGGCACTACACCATTTTCTTTCTTAATCTTTTGATCCGACGGATTGGCAACACGCCAATCGGACACTGCTGCAACAGAAATAAAGACTTCGTGTTGCGAGACTTCATCCATCACGGCATCGTACATTTCGTCAGCGGTTAAGACGTCAATGCGACGCACGGAAGCGGGCGTCGGTAAAGAGGTCTTCCCGGCAATGAGCGTGACTTCAGCACCCGCTAAAACCGCCGCCTTGGCAATCGCAAAACCTTGTTTACCAGAGGAGCGATTCGTAATGCCGCGAACGGGGTCGATCGGTTCATAGGTGGGGCCTGCCGTAATTAAAACTCGGCATCGGTCAAGAATGCGAGGAACGAACGCCCCTTGCATGAGTTCAATAATTTCTCGAGGCTCAAGCATTCTGCCGCCACCCACATCGCCACAAGCTTGTTCACCGGCTGCCGGCCCAATAATTAAGGCGCCGTCTTGGGTGAGTTGAGCCACGTTGCGTTGCGTTGCTTGGTTATGCCACATGAAGGTGTTCATTGCGGGCGCAAAGGCTACGGGGCAACGAGCGGCCAAAATAGCAGAACTTAATAAGTCGTCCGCAATGCCTTGGGCGGCTTTGGCCATGATATTGGCGGTTGCCGGCGCTACCAATAAAAGGGCTGCGTCACGCGTGGCCTCAATGTGAGGGATGGCACTCGTGGCCTGATCCCAGTCACTCGTGAAGACCTCTTGAGCGCCTAACGCTTTAAAGGTGAGCGGGGTAATAAAACGTTGGGCTTCTTCGGTCATGATCACCGAGCATTGAGCCCCTTTCTTGATTAAAAGGCGCAAGAGTTCACAGGCTTTGTAAGCCGCGATGGAACCCGTAACACCTAAAACAATTTTGCGACCAGAGAGCATAGTGATTCCGTACTTAAGAGCGACGTCCCGTAAAGCTTTCCAAAATCATTAAACCAGCACCGAGCACAATGGCAATATCGGCAAAGTTAAAGGCCGGCCAGTGCCAGTACATGTAATGAAAATCTAAAAAATCAACCACATACCCATAGATTATACGATCGATGACGTTACCTAATGCACCACCCATGATCATGGACAAGGACAAACACAAAAGGCGTTCCTCTAAGTGGCGCTTCATGTAGAAAAGGCAAAAGGACACGGCAACGACAGCAATCAAAATGAAGAAATAACGTTGCCAGCCGTCATGCGTGGCCAAAAAGGAGAAGGCAGCGCCGGTGTTATGGGCTAATACAAGATTAAAAAAGGACGTGATCGGACGTGACTCCCCCAAATAGTATTGCGTTTCAAAATACGATTTGGAGAGAAAATCGAGGATAACGATGATTAAAGAAAACCCCACCCAGGGGATTAAACCTTGGGTGGAGTTTTTTTCCGTAGACTGATTCGTCATAGGATAAAAGCCAAATTAGGCAAAGCGACGCGTTTCGCCGGCACCGAACAAGTTGTCGGCGCAACGAGCACAAAGCGTCGGGTGATCGGCGTTGCTACCCACTGTATCCACGTAGTGCCAGCAACGAGCACACTTTTGAGCGTTGCTTGCGTGAGCAGTGATGGCACGTTCGCCCTTGGTGAGCGTAGCGCGGCTTGTGATCATCACAAAGCGCAATTCGTCGCCCAAGCTTTCAAGTGCATCAAATTCAACATCATTGACGCTGATGTCGACTTCAGCTTGCAAAGACGAACCGACCTTACCTTCAGAGCGCAACGTTTCGATTTCCTTTTGAACATCCGTACGAACAGCACGAACCGTTTCCCACTTGGCTAACAAGCTGTCAGCATTGTCGATTGCGGGAAGATCAAAGAATTCTTCCGTGAAGATCGTCATGGATTTGCCGGGTTCAAAGATGGCAAAAGCTTCTTCGGCCGTAAACGACAAAATCGGAGCCATCAAGCGAAGATAAGCCGCCGTGATGTACCAAAGGGCCGTTTGAGCGGAACGGCGAGCCAAGCCTGTCGTGGCGGTCGTGTAGAGACGATCCTTCAAGATGTCCAAGTAGAAGCTACCCAAGTCGTCGCTAGCGAAGTTTTGCAACTTCGTGACGATCGGGTGGAAGTCGTTACTTTCGTAGAGCGCAATCACTTCCTTTTGAACTTGAGCCATGCGGGCGATGGCCCAACGGTCAAGCTCAATCATATCTTCAAAGGCCACGGCGTCCTTGGTGATATCAAAGTCGCTTGTGTTAGCCAACAAGAAGCGCAACGTATTACGGATACGACGGTAGCTATCGGTGACGTGTTTGACAATGGTCTTACCGAAACTTAATTCACCGGAGTAGTCAGTGGATGCCACCCACAAACGCAAAATTTCAGCACCGTAGGCCTTCGTTGCGTCATTTAAGGAGACAGTGTTGCCCAAGCTCTTACTCATCTTACGGCCGTGTTCATCAACCGTGAAGCCGTGCGTGAGCAATGCCTTGTACGGAGCACGGTTATCGAGCATGGCACCGATCAACAAAGAGGAGTGGAACCAACCGCGGTGTTGGTCACTACCTTCCAAATAAAGGTCGATCGGGAAGTCAAGTTTTTCCTTGTGAGAGCCACGAACAACGGTAGCGTGCGTAGAGCCGGAGTCAAACCACACGTCCAAAATGTCCGTGGTCTTGTCATATTGCGCAGCCTCTTCAGCCGGCATAAAGTCTTCAGCCTTGGCTTGCGTCCATGTTTCGATGCCGCCTTGTTCAACCTTCTTGGCAACTTCTTCCATGATTTCTAACGTACGCGGATGCAATTGACCCGTGGTCTTATTCGTAAAGTAGGGCAACGGAACCCCCCAGTTACGTTGACGGGAGATACACCAGTCGGGGCGGTTTGCAATCATGGCATGCAAGCGGTTGTAACCCCAGCTCGGGTAGAATTTCGTTGCTTCAACGCCTTCTAAGGCCAATTCACGCAAACTCTTTTCTTGTTCCGTACCGATTGCGGGACGAGAGTCTTCAACGCTCTTATCCATACGAACGAACCATTGGCTCGTGGCACGATAGATCAACGGGGTCTTGTGACGCCAGCAATGCATATAGCTGTGTTCTTGGCTACCCAAGAAGAGCAAATTGCCGGCTTCTTTCAACTTGTCCGTAATGACAGGATTGGCCTTCCAGATGTGCATGCCGGCAAAAAGCGGCAACCAATCCGCATAGACACCATTGCCCATGACAGGATTCAAAATCTCGTCATTGGTCATGCCGTACTTCTTGCAGACGTTAAAGTCTTCGACACCGTAAGCGGGCGCAGCGTGAACGATGCCGGTACCGGCCGTGGCGTCCACGTAGTCAGCCAAAAGCACGGGGCTAAAGCGTTCATAACCCTTATCCATCTTGGCAAGCGGATGCATGAAACGCACACCTTCAAAGGCTTCACCCTTGGCCGTGGCAACGATTTTGCCTGTCATTTCATAACGCTTTAAGGCGTCTTCGCTTAACTTGTCGTTGAGCACCAAGTAACGGTCACCACAATCAATTAAGGCGTAATCCAATTCCGGGTGCATGTTAAGGGCTTGGTTAGACGGGATCGTCCAGGGCGTCGTCGTCCAAATGACCGTATAGCAAGGCTTATCAAGCTTATGATTAAAGATGCCTTCAACACGTTCTTGATCTTCAAAAGATAAGGGGAACGCGACGTCAATGATCGGGCCCTTGATGTCCTTATATTCAACTTCGGCTTCGGCCAATGCGGATTGGCAGTCAAAGCACCAGTTCACAGGCTTCAAGCCTCGATAGACATAACCCTTTTCCATCAATTTGGCGAGCACTCGAATTTGGGCGGCTTCCGTATCGAAGCGCAACGTCAAGTACGGATCGTCCCAGTCACCCAAAACGCCCATGCGTTGGAAGCCGGCCTTTTGCTTAGCAACTTGCTCGTGAGCGTATTGACGAGCCTTGGCTTGCAATTCAACGATCGGGAGGTTCTTACCGTAGAGTTTTTCGATTTGAATTTCGATCGGCATACCGTGGCAGTCCCAGCCCGGCACGTACGGAGCGTCGTAGCCCATCAAAGTACGAGACTTCAAAATAATGTCTTTGAGAACCTTATTGACACCGTGACCTAAGTGAAGATCACCGTTAGCGTACGGAGGGCCATCGTGCAAAATAAAATGCTTGCGGCCTTTACGAGCCTTACGAATGGCGCCGTAGACGTCCTTTTCTTGCCACTCTTTAATCCAACCCGGTTCACGTGCGGGTAAGTTGCCACGCATCGGGAATGCCGTATCGGGCAGATTAAGCGGGTATTTTTGTTCTTGGTCAGCTTGTGCCATGAGTGTTCTCCTTGGTCCCCTCGGACTCTTCAAGGTTAGTTAAACAAAAAGTTAAATCAGACCGAAGTTCGGACCGTAATAGTCCGTCAACTCTACGTCTGCTTGCGCCATGCCAACGATTGATCGTGCTTTTTGAGCATCGGCATTAATGGCGGCTTTAAGTTGCTCGAGGTTGTCAAACTTTTGATCGTTTCTCAACTTCTCGATAAATTCAACGCGTACCATCTTCCCATAACAACTTTCGTGATAGTCAAAGATATGGGTTTCAAGTAGATATTTTTTGGGCAGCCCTTCTGTAACGGTCGGTCGACACGTAACACTTGCCACACCGCCCAACGGAACGGGGCTTAAGCCGTGAACAAAGACGGCGTACACACCGTGAATTGCGGGTTCACCCAATTTGTTGACAGGGATGCAGTCCATGTTGATTGTCGGAAAACCGAGTTTTCGACCTAATTCTTGACCGTGAACGATGCGACCGGTGATGTGGTAGTGGTGACCCAAAAGTTGTGTGATTTCATAAAGATCGTCTTGAGCGAGGGCTTTACGTAAACGGGTACTTGAAATGCGTTCCGTACCGTGAAAAAGCGTGGGCGTCACCCAAACCTCAAAACCTAATTCTTTGCCGAGCGCTTTTAAGTCTTTCACGGTGCCTTGGCCTTTGTAGCCAAAATGAAAATCTTCGCCAACCGTTACCCAACGGGCGTGCAAACCTTCAACCAAAATTTCTTCACAAAACTGACGAGGCGTCATGCGTGCCAAGCGTTCATTGAAATTGAGGTAGTGAACACGGCTGATGCCGCAGTTGAGAATGTCAATGGTTTTGTCGCGCAAATTATTTACACGTGGCAAAACTTCCTGACCATGGGGAAAGACTTCTTTGGGATGAGGTTCGAACGTGACTGCACAGGGCATGAGGCCACGATCTTTAGCGGCCATTACCACTTCTTGCAAAAGAGCTTGGTGACCACGATGCACACCGTCGAAATTGCCGATTGCCACAGCACAGTCAACTTTTCTCAAATGATGAGGAACACCTCGAAAAACTTTCATCTCAAATTTCAATCTTATGAATTTTTAAACAGCGAATTTTACCAAAGAAAGCCCTGACAAACCAATTGATTGTGCTTAGTTTGGGGCAATTCTGTTACCAGAAGAAAATGCTTTTTGTCAGTGCTTTGAAAGCGATATACTCTGATTCGAACGTTAGAGGTACAAAGACTTTGGTCTTTGTTGAGAAATACTCTTAATGAGCGGATCAAGTTAAGACTTGCGGCGCGAAACGTTTGACAACTTGACTTTCCTCTTGCAAGGAGACGACTGTTTATTAGGGCAGTCTTGTCAATTCTTTTGCGCAGCTTGTATTTTTTTTCTAAATATGGAGCAACAATGAATACAGCAGCGTCCCTTTCGCCGGTTATGGCAAAACAATCCCTTCCCGGTCGACGTGTTTACCAATCCACACGATTCGGAGAGTCGGTTCCTTTCCGGGCGATTGATCAACATTTAACACCAAACTGCTTTGGCAGGCGTACTAATCCCACGTTTTACACCAACGATGTGACCAGTCACTTTTTTGACAATTCACCCATTGTCAAACGAGATCGTCCTCTGCCGGGTAGTCAAACCCAACTGCAAAATGCAAAAGCGGGCATCATTACGCCAGAAATGGCATATGTTGCTGTGCGAGAAAATCGAATGAGAGACGTTTTTGCGCAAGAAGTGAGTGCGTTGGGGGATGAGAAGTTGGAGCGTCTTCTTAAACCCTACTTAGATGCACCTTTTGTGACCGAAGACTTTGTTCGTGCAGAGGTTGCTTGTGGACGGGCTGTCATTCCGATGAATTTTTGTCACCCGGAAGCTCAACCCATGATTATTGGGAAGCATTTTCATACGAAAGTTAACGCTAACATCGGTGCATCAGATAGCGCTAAGAGTGACATTTTTTCGGAAGTTGAAAAGCTAAAAACAGCCCTTGGGGCGGGTGCTGATACGGTAATGGATCTCTCTATTGGTAAAAACATACGTGCTATTCGTCAGCAACTCTTGCGCACTTGCCCTGTTCCTTTGGGAACTGTTCCCATATATGAGACGCTCGAGCGAGTTAATGGACAAATTGAGAGTCTGAGTTGGGATGTGTTTCGAGAAACAATGTTGGGTCAAGCCAAGGAAGGCGTGGACTATATGACGATTCACGCCGGTGTTTTACATGACCACGTTCTTTTAACTAAGGATCGATTAACGGGGATTGTGAGTCGAGGCGGTGGGTTACTTGCGTCTTGGATGATGAAAAAAAGCAAAGAGAATTTTCTCTATGCACACTTTGATGAACTCTTAGAGATCGCTTTGCACTATGACATTACATTGTCGTTGGGCGATGGATTGAGGGCGGGGTGTTTATTTGATGGAAATGATGCTGCGCAAATGGCAGAACTTAAAACGTTAGGAGAGCTAGCGTCTCGTGCACATGAGGCCGGTGTTCAAGTGATGATTGAGGGACCGGGTCATATTCCGTATCAGAAAATTGAGCTCAATCAAGACCTCGAAGACACTTGGTGCAAAGAAGCACCTTTTTACACGTTGGGTCCCTTGGTTAGCGATATTGGTGCCGGTTATGATCACATCACGGCAGCCATTGGGGCAACGGTTATCGGTGCGGCAGGAACATCGATGCTATGTTGTGTGACACCGAAGGAACATTTGGGATTGCCCGATGCCAATGATGTGCGTGAAGGCATGGTTGCTTTTAAGATCGCGGCTCATGCGGCCGATATTGCTAAAGGCATTGCAGGGGCTCCGATTCGGGATGTTCTGATGAGTTTGGCGCGTTTTGAATTTCGTTGGTGTGATCAGTATCAATTAGCGCTTGATTCTGAAAAAGCCCGCTCGGGTAAGGCTCAAACTTTATCTGGGCAGGGGGCCGATGAGACGCATTTTTGCAGTATGTGCGGTCCTAAATACTGCCCGATGAGAGTCGCACGAGAACTCTTTGAATAAGGGGGGAGTTAAAACAAGGACTATTCTCGAATACAAGACTCATCATGCTAAAATTAACAGATTAATTTGACCTGAGGCTAAGCCTTTTTCAGGTATTTTTGAGTTTCATTATTTTGGAAATTTTTTCATGAAAAAAATTGTCGTGTTGATTTCAGGGCGCGGTAGCAATTTCTTGGCGATCCAAGAAACCGCCTTACGTGAAGATTGGGAAAAGACGATTGATGCCAAGATTGTCGGCGTGATTTCCAATCGCCCTGATGCCAAGGGGTTGGAATTGGCCGCAGGTTACGGGATCGACACAAAGGTGATCGATCATAAGCTTTTTGAAACGCGTGAAGCGTTTGAAGAAGAGCTCTACAAAGCCGTTTCTGCCTATGAGCCTGATTTGATCGTGCTCGCAGGCTTTATGCGCATTTTGACGGCCGGTTTCGTGGATCGTTTCCCGGGCAAAATTTTAAACATTCATCCGGCGATTTTGCCTTCTTTTAAAGGCTTGGATACGCACCAACGTGCCATTGACGCCGGTGTTCGTGTGCACGGCACAACGGTGCACTTTGTGACGGCAGCATTAGATGGTGGCGCAATCATCGCTCAAGCCGTGGTTCCCGTGTTGCCGACTGATGATGAACATGCGTTGGCCGACCGCGTCTTGGTTTATGAGCATCAAATTTATGCTCGCGCCGTTAAGGCTTGCGTGAGCGGTAAGGTGCGTTATGAAAATGAACGCGCTGTGATGGATAACGAGACGGCTTTGTCTTTAACCCTTTTTGGTAACAAGTAATCATGTTTGAGAAGAAAAAATCTTACGGTTCTCGTCAAGGCTCTCCTCGCCGTTTGACCGATCGTCAACGTACGGCTCGCACGCGTCAATTGCAAGAAGCACGCTCCATGTCAAAGGCCGATCGCCAACGTGCAGCCGGCGCTCAGTTCGATCCCACGCGTCGCCAATCACGTAGTGGCGGTCCGCGTGTAACCGGTTTGATTGTTGAAGAATTGGGTAAAGCATTGGGTTCTGTTTTGCGTCTGGATGGCCCAGCCGATGTTTTGATGAGTAAGTTCTTCCGTAACAATCATAAGTTGGGTTCTCGTGATCGCAGCATGATTGCAGAAGCCATCTTCTATACCTTGCGCCACTTGTCCTCCATCTCTTGGCAAATGAAGCCGATTGTGCCTGCTCGTGCTCCGAAGTTAACCGCTATGGTGGCTTTAGCACGTATCTACGGTCGTGATTCACTGGACGCCAAGACTGTGGGTAACGACGCTCAACCCTTAGATAACATTTTGCGCAGTAAGGTTGAAAACGCTACGGCCTTGGTGCAATCCGAGTTACCGTTCTGGCTCTTTGACCGCTTGAATAAGCAATTTGGTGAAGGGGCCAATGATTTGTTCGAGTCGATGAAGGAAGGCGCTCCGCTTGACCTTCGTGTGAATTTACTTAAAGCCAAGCGTGAAGAAGTTTTGGACGCTTTGGCCGAGCACGGTGTTGAAGCGTTTGAAACGCCCTTGTCTCCGGACGGTGTGCGTTTGACGACAAAGCCAGGCTTGACGAGTTGGCCTCTTTATCGTGAGGGCAAGATTGACGTGCAAGACGAAGGCAGCCAATTGATTGCTCGCCTGGTGCAACCGCGTCGTGGCGAAATGGTTTGCGACTTCTGTGCTGGCGCCGGTGGTAAGACCTTGGCTTTGGGGGCTTTGATGCGCTCTACGGGCCGTTTATATGCTTTTGACGTCAACGAAAAGCGTTTGGCCGGTATGACGCCTCGTATGCGTCGTGCGGGTTTAAGTAACGTTCATCCGATTGCGATTAAAACCGAACGTGATACGCGTGTAAAGCGCTTGGTCGGTAAGTTTGACCGTGTGTTGGTCGATGCCCCTTGCTCGGGCACGGGCACGCTTCGTCGCAACCCCGACTTGAAGTGGCGCATGAGCGAGGACGAATTGGCTCGCATCAATGAGATTCAAAAAAATGTCTTAGATAGCGCAAGCCGTTTGGTCAAAGAAGGTGGTCGTTTGGTTTATGCCACGTGCTCTTTGTTGCGTGAAGAAAACCAAGGTGTGGTGGAAAACTTCTTAGAAGCTCATCCTGACTTTGTGTTGGTTAACGCAATCGACGTTTTGGGTAAGCAAGGCGTAACCTTGCCTCAATGCACGCAAAACGAAGCACCATATTTCGTCATGGCGCCGCATCAAAGCGGAACCGACGGCTTCTTCGGAGCCGTGCTTGAGCGTCGCAAGCCTCAAGTCGAGTGTGAAAATAAGTGTGAAGAGTCTGAAGTCAAATCTGGCCAAAAGGATGACGATGCAGGCGAAAATCTCTAACGCTTAGTGTTACGATTAAGGCAGGAAGAATCAATTTCTGCCTTTTTTTATGTTTAAAGTTCCCAAGTCACTCGCCTTTTTATTGGCAACGTGTTCCATGATCGGACCGTTTTCAGCCAATACCTATATGCCCGGTCTTTCGCAGATCGGGCAGGAGTTTGGTGTGAGTGAAGCGATGGGCTATCAAACGCTTTCGACCTACTTGATGGCGTTTGCGTTTTCATCGCTTTTCGTTGGAGCGGTTTCAGACGAATTCGGTCGCAAAAAAGTGATGGTGTGGGGCTTGGTGATTTATGCCTTAGCCAGTATTTTGGCTGCCTTAAGTCCCAACTACACCACGTTTGTGATTGCCCGTATTTTGATGGGCCTTTTCGCCTCCGGTGGTGCCGTTTTAGCAATGGCCATCACGCGAGACCTCTACGATGATATTCGAGCTCAAGAGTTAACGAGCCTCATTGCCATTATTTTTGCTTTAGCCCCTGTTTTTTCTCCTATTATCGGAGGCTGGATTGTGGTGTTGGCGGGCTGGCGCTTTGTCTTTTGGTTCTTGGCTGCATTGGCTTTAAGCATTGCTTTGATGAGCCTTTTTTTCTTAAAAGAAACGCACCCAGAAGATCAACGTCAGGCTTTTCAGTTTAAACCGTTGGTTAAGAGTTACGCCGGTGCTATGAAAAACACCGCCTTTACGGCAGGGGTCTTTTGTAATGGTTTTATCTTCATGGGGAGCATTCTCTTTTCTGCCGGCGCCCCGGACTATGTTGAGAATATTATGAAGATGGGGGTAACGGATTTCGGTTACCTCATGATTCCCTTGATTGGGTTCTCTGTACTGGGGTCGGTGGTTTGCACGTGGCTCACTCGCCGTTTAGGTGACGCTCGAACCATGCTCTCGCAGATCATCACGATGTATATCGCAGGCATTGTCGGTGTGGCGCTTAACTACTTCTATGATGTTTCCTATCCGTGGTGCCTCGTTGCGCCCATTGTCTATAGCATTGCCATGTCCATTGAACGACCGATTTTAACGGTCTATAACTTGGATTATTTCCCTAAAAATCGAGGAATGGCAGCAAGCATTCAACAATTTTTCCAAACCTCTGCTTTTGCGTTCTGCGCAGCCTTCTGGGTGCCTATTGTGATGGGGAGCGCATGGAAGTATGATTTGGTGTTGCTCTTTTGTGGAGTGATGGTCAGCATTTGCTGGTGGGTGGTTTTGAAAACACGCAAACGTTACCTTCCTGCCGATTACGGCCAAACGCAGAAACATTAATATTGAGGAGTGTGTATGCCGGCACAAACGTTGTACGAAAAAATTGTTCGCTCGCATACTGTCAAAACAATCGATAACGATACCGTTTTGCTCTACGTCGATGCTCACTTTGCCAATGAATATACGAGTCCCCAAGCCTTTGCAGGCTTAGTTGATCGAGGCATTGGAGTCTTCTCTCCAGATTCTCACCTCTGTGTGGTTGATCACATTATCCCTTCAGCCGACGTCTCGCCTCGTGTGATTGTCGATGAAGCCAGTGCCATTCAAGCCTCTAATCTTGAGAAAAATTGTTCTACGTATGGCATTAAAGCCTTTTATGGCCCGAACGACCCATATCAAGGCGTCGAACATGTTTTAATGGACGAGCAAGGCTTGGTGCGACCGGGGATGGTGGTGATTTGCGGTGACAGTCACACAACAACCCATGGCGCTTTGGGCGCTTTGGCTTTTGGGATCGGAACGTGTGAGATTGAGCACATCTTGGCCACGCAAACGTTGGTTTATCGTTTAGCAAAAACGATGCTTGTGAAAATCGACGGACAATTGCCATCAGGCGCAACGCCCAAAGATTTGGCATTAACGGTGATGCGTAACTTAAGCGCAAGAGGGGCTTTAGGACACGTAGTGGAGTACCAAGGCAGTGCCGTCGATGCATTAGACATCGAAGGTCGTATGACGCTTTGCAATATGACCGTGGAAGCCGGTGCCCGAGGAGCGTTGATTGCGCCCGATGCCAAGAGCGTTGAGTGGGTCAAGAATCATGCCCTGGGAATGAGCGATGGAGAATGGTTTCAAGCAAACGCTTATTGGGAGACGCTTAAGAGCGATTCTGATGCAACGTTTGATGCGGTGTATGAGATTGATGCATCAAACATCTCACCGATGATTACCTGGGGGACGAGCCCTGATCAAGTGGTGGCGATTGATGAACCGATTCCGATGTCGGAAAGTTTTGCAGATGTTCAAGACAAGGAAGCGGCCAAGCGAGCTCTCGCTTATCAAGGTTTAGAAGCGGGGAAGTGCCTCGAAGGCACGAAGATTGATCACGTCTTTATCGGTTCGTGCACCAATGCAAGACTCTCTGACTTAATGGCGGCGGCAGAAATTCTAAAAGGCCGCAAAGTTGCCTCTCATGTTAGAGCTCAAGTGGTGCCGGGTTCAATGTGGGTGCGTCGTCAAGCAGAAGCCTTAGGACTGGATAAGATTTTTAAGGACGCTGGATTTGAATGGCGAAAGAGCGGTTGTTCCTTGTGCTTGGCGATGAATGATGATGTGTTAGATGCAGGGGTGCGTTGTGTGTCCACGACAAATCGCAACTTTGAAGGTCGTCAAGGTCGTGGTAGTCACACGCATTTAGGAAGTCCTCAAATGGCTGCCGCTGCTGCCGTGATGGGGGCTATTACCGATTGGCGCAAACTTGAGAAGAAGGAGTAAGACCATGGATAAATTAGTAACGCTAACTTCGGTCGCCGTTCCTTTGCCAATCGACAATTGTGATACTGATCAAATCATGCCCAAGCAATTCTTGCGTGGTATTGATAAATCAGGTTTAGCCCGCGGCACGTTTTTTAATATGCGTTATGACGCTCAAGGCCATTTACGTGAAGATTGTCTCTTTAATCAAACGGAATATAAGGATGCCAAGATTATTGTGGCAGGGCCCAATTTCGGCTGTGGTTCTTCTCGCGAGCATGCCGTATGGGGTTTGATGCAGATGGGATTTAAAGTCGTCATTGCCACGGGCTTTGGTGAAATCTTTTACTCCAACTGTTTCAATAATGGTCTTTTGGCTGCCAAAGTAATGCCTTTAGTTTCAGAAGAAATTTTTGAAGCGGTCAGTCGAGGTCCTCAAACTTTGACGATAGATGTAGCACATCGAACGATTACACATGCTGAAAAAAGCTGGAACTTTGAAATCGGGGAGCGTCATCAACACATGATCCTCGAAGGATTGGACATGGTTGGCGCAACGATGAAAGACTTGGATGCCATTCGTGATTTTAAGAATCGTCACGAAGCTCAGTTTCCCTGGATGGCAGGGCTGCCGGCCAAAGCAAAGAGCCTATTGAAGTATTAATTCTGCAAAAGTCGCAGGCATGAAAAAAGCTCGGAAATCCGAGCTTTTTTCGAAAACGGTACTCAATTACTTGAGCTTCGTTTCCTTGTAAACAACGTGCTTACGTGCAACCGGGTCAAACTTGGAAATTTCCATCTTGCCCGTGCTCGTGCGCTTGTTCTTGGTCGTCGTATAGAAGTGACCCGTACCTGCGGTCGATTCTAACTTGATCTTTTCACGGTTACCCTTTGCCATGGTGAACTCCTATTAGATTTCGCCGCGGGCGCGGAGATCCGCTAAGACCGCATCAATGCCGAGCTTGTCGACCGTACGGAGACCTGCCGCCGTCAAACGCAAACGAACCCAACGGTTTTCGCTTTCAACCCAAAAACGACGATATTGAAGATTGGGCATGAAGCGACGCTTCGTCTTGTTGTTTGCGTGAGAAACGCGGTGGCCGACCATCGGCGCTTTGCCGGTGACTTGACACACTCGTGCCATCGCTAACTCCGTTCAAAAAATTAAACAAAACAAACCCATCCGAAGTTATCCACCTCGGTGGGAAAACAGTGTGTGACATTATACGCAGATACAATGCATGACGCAAATCTTTCTGCAAATTTGTTAAAACACCGTATTCTCTGGGCTTTGGTTCGACGCAGTATAGGCTTGTTCGTGGCTCGCGTCAATGAAAATTGAAAGAAAATTTGAGATTTCTGTGTTTCGTTGTCTGAAAAACAGCCTTTTGCGTTAAACTTTACCCGTTTTCGACTTGCGTAAAACGAATACCTTTAACAGGATTTAGTTTTTAACGCTGTCAGAGTGTCAGTTCTATTGTTTTTATTGATTATGAAAGTTTATTTAGCTCAGCCTCGTGGTTTTTGTGCCGGTGTTAACCGTGCGATTGCAATTGTTGAACGTGCGCTTCAAAAGTACGGTGCTCCGTTATATGTTCGCCATGAAATCGTTCATAACAAAACGGTGGTGAATGAATTAAAAGCCAAGGGTGCCATCTTTGTTGAAGATTTACCGGAAGTACCTGATGACGCCACCGTGATTCTTTCGGCTCACGGCGTCTCTCAAGCAGTAAAGGACTATGCCGCTCAACGACATT
Source organism: Sutterella sp. (assembly GCA_019418235.1). Taxonomy (GTDB): domain Bacteria; phylum Pseudomonadota; class Gammaproteobacteria; order Burkholderiales; family Burkholderiaceae_F; genus Aphodousia. The sequence goes on along the minus strand of DYCH01000039.1, from coordinate 13,303 downwards.
TTCGTATGATTTTCGATGCGGCCTGCCCTTTGGTCATGAAGGTTCATCGTGAAGTGATCAAAATGCACCAAGACGGTTTGACCGTTATTGTGGTGGGACATAAAGGCCACGCAGAAGTCGACGGTACTGTGGGTCAGGTTCCTGACAATATTTATCGCGTCTACTCTGATGAAGAAGTTGAAGCACTTAGTGTCCCTGATGTCACGAAAGTGGGTTATGTGACGCAAACAACATTGTCTGTTGATGAGACGCAATCCATCATCGCTAAGCTCAAAGCAAAGTTCCCGGGCATTCGTTCGTTGTCTCCTGCGGATATTTGCTATGCCACCCAAAGTCGTCAACAAGCGGTTAAGCAATTAGCCAAGCAAGTTGATACGGTGTTGGTTGTCGGATCCGTGACAAGTTCTAATTCGAAACGCTTGCGTGATATTGCTCAACAAGAAGGTGTGACAGCTTACTTAATCGATAATGCCGAAGAAATCGATTTGGCTTGGTTAGAGGGCTGTGAGCGTGTCGGCATTACGGCGGGAGCGTCAGCTCCAGAGTACCTTGTTCAAGGGGTGATTGAACTATTGAAGGCCAATGGGGCAGAATCCGTTGAAACATTGGAAGGCGTGCCGGATCGTATCAGTTTCCCGTTACCGGCAGGTCTTTGATTGGGAGTAAAAAATGGCAAAAGAAAAGCATCAAAGTGCTACGCCAGCGACCGAATGGTTTAAGAAAAATAAAGTTGAGTTTGAGTCTTTGACTTATGAGTATGTCGAGCATGGCGGTACGAGCTATGTTGCAGAGACCTTTGGCCTTAATCATCATGAAGTGGTAAAGACGCTCATCATGGAAGACGAACACGCCAATCCCTTGGTGATTTTGATGCATGGGGATTGCGAAGTGAGCACAAAGAATTTGGCTCGCCAAATTGGTGTAAAGCACATTGCACCTTGTAAGCCCGAACAGGCTCAACGCAATAGTGGCTATCAAGTGGGTGGCACGTCCCCGTTTGGGACTCGTAAACGTATGCCGGTCTACGTCCAAGAAAGCATCTTGGAGGTGCCGCAAATTTATATTAATGGCGGTCGTCGCGGGTTTATTGTCAAAATTGCCTCCTCGGTATTAACCGAGAAATTAGGGGCAAAACCCGTTGATTGTGCAAACGAAAAAGAGGCCTAGTTAAGAAAAAACGGTGCAAGTTGAAATTCCAATCTGCACCGTTTTTCTTTAGTGAATGTCGCCTGCTGCGTCTTTTAATCGCCAACGAGGTTTGACGCCAAACTTTAAGTTTTTAAAGTGTTTGGCAATGTCTTCTTCACTCATGTGCTTGATGCGCTCAAGCCCCGCCGTTGCAATCATGGCACCATTATCCGTGCAAAGCTTGATGGGTGGGAAGAACACCTCCATGCCACGCTTTCTCATTTCATACACCAAACGATTGCGAAGTTGCTTGTTGGCAGAAACACCGCCTGCAACCACCAATGTTTTCATTTGATGCGTTTTCATGGCTTTGACAACTTTGGCAGCTAATACGTCCACGACGGAATCCACAAAAGCACGGGCCAAGTTTTGACGGAAGG
>DYCH01000039.1:0-11725 GCA_019418235.1 Sutterella sp. | reverse complement strand
GAAGGTTTCATCGTTGGGGTCTTCCGCTTTATTAACAGCAGCTAAAACAGCGGTTTTCAGCCCTGAAAAACTCATGTCCAAGTTGCCTGAATGCAACATGGGACGAGGTAAATCAATGACGCCACTGACACCTTTGTCGGCTAACGCAGAAACGGCAGGGCCACCCGGATAGCACATGCCTAAAAGCTGCGCCGTTTTATCAAAGGCTTCGCCCACTGCGTCATCCAACGTATCGCCTAAGAGTTCATACTCGCCGAACTTCGTCACTTTCATAATCTGCGTGTGACCACCAGAGACCAATAAAGCAATGAAGGGGAATTCAGGAGCGGGGTCGGCTAATAAATTGGCTAACAAGTGACCTTCCATGTGATGAATGCCAATCACAGGAATGTCTAAAGAATAGGCAAGGGCGTGCGCAACACTCACACCCACTAAAAGCGCACCGGCTAGTCCCGGGCCCTGGGTTACGGCAATGGCATCGAGTTCTTCTTTAGTTTTACCGGCTTCTTCCAATACCTTTTCAACCAACGGAATGACACGACGGATATGATCGCGACTGGCAAGCTCCGGTACTACGCCACCGTAGAGTTTGTGCATGTCAATTTGGGTGTGAACAGCATGAGCCAAAAGGCCTTTTTTATCATCAATCAGAGCCACGCCCGTTTCGTCACATGACGATTCAAGTCCAAGAATGAGCATAAATTAAAAAAAATCAGTAGAATCTCGAAATATTTTGAAAATGTTTCGTGTAAAAACACTCGATCATTTTCTTTTTTTCGTATTTTATGCGAAAATTGCAAACTTTCGGAGATCGATGTCGCTTTCTGTGATGATTTTGCGCCTCGATCAGATCGGTAATTCATTACCGCAACCACTATTATTGACAGGTAAGGTGCCTGATGCCCACTATTCGTGTTAAAGAAAACGAACCGTTTGAAACCGCCCTCCGCCGTTTCAAGCGTACGATTGAAAAGAGCGGTCTTTTGACCGAATTGCGTGCTCGTGAGTTCTATGAAAAGCCCACGGCCGAACGTAAGCGTAAGAAGGCTGCTGCCATCAAGCGTCACTACAAGCGCTTGCGCAGCCAAATGCTCCCGAAGAAGCTCTACTAATTTCTCGGAAAAATAGAGTGTCAAACACGTGACACTCGTTTTGACAAGAAGAGCTTAATTGCTCTTCGTCAGAATTACGCGTGCAAATCTCTACTTTTCAAGAGTCTTGCACGCGTTATTTTTTTCTATAAAGGTTTCATCATGACGATTAAAGAACAAATTACGGCCGATATGAAGGCCGCTATGAAGGCTAAGGACATGGCCCGCTTGGGTGCCATCCGTTTGTTGATGGCTGCAATCAAGCAAAAAGAAGTTGACGAACGCATTGAAATGGATGATGCTCAAATCACGGCAGTGATCGCTAAGCTCGTTAAGCAACGTCATGACTCCATCGAACAATACACGGCTGCCAATCGTGCAGACTTGGCTGAAAAAGAACAAGCCGAAATCGATGTTTTGTCCTGCTACTTACCGAAGCCTTTGACTGAAGCTGAAATCGAACAAATGATCGAAGAAGCGATTGCTGCTTCCGGTTTGTCCGGTATGGCAGCCATGGGTAAGGTCATGGGTATGCTCAAACCCAAATTAACGGGTCGCGCCGATATGGGTAAAGTGAGCGCCTTAATTAAGCAAAAGTTGACGGCTTAATTTCAAAATAGGGCCGATCTTTTTCGGCCCTTTTTCGTACGACGAGAAGGATAAAGACGTGATTCCTGAGAGTTTTATTGAAGAGGTACTCTCTCGCACCGACATTGTTCAAGTGATCGGTCGCTATGTGAAGTTGCAACATAAGGGCACCAACTGGCTTGCCTGTTGTCCTTTTCATAAGGAAAAAACACCGTCTTTTGCTGTTAACCAACAAAAGCAATTTTTTAAATGCTTCGGTTGCGGTGAGCACGGTACGGCCATTTCCTTTTTGATGAAGTACAAAGGTCTCTCGTTTCCGGAGGCCATCAAAGAGCTTGCGGATAATTTAGGACTTGAAGTTCCAGAAGACAAGCAAGAGAAAGCCCGTCAAGCCAAGGCAAAAAGTTTAACGGACTTCTTAGAATCCGCTGCTGGTTTTTACCATCAAAATCTCTTTCACGATGTCAAAACCATTGAGTATCTCAAAGGGCGTGGCATTACGGAAGAGACTGCTAAAAAATTTCAAATTGGTTTTTCTCCCGATTCTTGGCACGGCTTAAAAGAAATTTTCCCTGACCTCTTTTACGATGAAGCAAAACTTGAAGAGTGTGGCTTAATCATCGTTAAAGATGACAAGCGTTATGACCGATTCCGCAATCGTGTCATGTTCCCGATTCGCAACCCCAGAGGCAAGGTAATTGGTTTCGGTGCTCGTACGATGGTGCCGGGGGAAGAACCCAAGTACCTCAATTCGCCCGAAACCCCCGTTTACCACAAGGGACTTGAACTCTACGGCCTTTACGAGGCAAGAGACTCGATTCACAAAAAGGGTCGTGCCATTGTCTGTGAAGGTTACATGGATGTGATTCAGCTCTCGCAAGCCGGTTTTACGGAATCGGTAGCCGCATTGGGAACGTCTATTACCTCAGAACACGTTAAGCGTTTATTTCAATTAACCGATAGTGTTTATTTTTCCTTTGACGGTGATGCTGCGGGCTTTAAGGCCGCTCGTCGTGCAATGGAATCAACCTTGGCAATCATCACTGAGACGCAAGCTGCTCACTTTGTAATGTTGCCTCAAGGTGAAGACCCCGATAGTTTGATTAAGACGCAAGGGGTAGAAGCCTTTGAATCGCAGTTAAATGCCGGTTTTCCGCTTTCGAAATTTTTTGTCTTAGACATCGTTCGTGAAGTGACGAACGGTCGTGGTTTTAGAACAGCCGAAGAGCGTGCAAAAGCCGTTGCGATTGCAAAGCCCTTATTGTCTCGCATGAGCGCACTGGCACTTCGTCAATTGTTGGTTCAAGAGTTAGCGGCAGCCATTCGTATGGAACCGGGTGAATTGGCCACTTTATGTGGCATTGCTCTTGTTCAAGAAACCCCCGTTGTTCAAAAAACGCCAAACGGTTATGGACGAGATTCTGTTCAAAGTCAACGTTGGCGTCGTACGCCCAAGCCCGTTACGACAGGACCGGTTTTCACTAATATTAAGCGTCGTCTTTTGCAATGCTTTATTGCTAACCCTCAATGGCTTTTGAAGTATTCGGACTTAATTGCCGATGAAATGTTGGATACCGTGGATGAATGGGAAGGCGCTATTGTGAGACTTTGGCATTTGGCTCAATCTCATTTAACGGACGAAGATGGCAAAGTGGTTGATGCTCGAATGAATAGCGGCTACTTGCTCTCGTTCTTAGATGATGATCCGATGCATGACACGATGTTGGCTTTGGCCAGTCAAGAAGAGGACTTGAAGACAGAACCGGAAATCGCAGAATTTGAAATTAAATGTGCTTTCTTAAAACTTGAGAAGGCACAACTTGATGCGATGGTGATGGAGTTGTTGGCCGCTGAAGAGCGAGGAGAGCCAGTCGATTCAGACTATTTAGGCCGCCTTTTTAAACGACGCCAGCAAATTCATCAGTCTTTGATTGACGAAAGTTCACAGGCCGTAGACTTTGCTTTAGACGCAAAAATCAATGGTTAGAAATATGAAAAAACTCAGCTCTGAGGCTGAGTTTTTTTACAGGTTTTTTCGCTATAACAATGTCGCAAGAATATCTTTTGTTACTTTCCCAAATATTTCGTTGCCAAACAGTATAATGAAAAAGTTTTTCGCATAATGCGACCACAATATAGACGCATTACATCGCCCATTTTTGGATAGGTGTCGGCATTTGTTGAGTCGATTTAAAACGACGAAAAAAACTGCAATGATTAAGGTGCAAATCAGATTGATTTGTTAAAAAGCCTATGCTGCAGGGGTCAAGATGAACCCAAGAAGCCTCTGAGAGTTCAGCGGTTTTCCTATTTTTAGATTTGAGCTTTCATCGATAGCTCAGTATCTCGACGATTTTTCTAAAGCTTTGCGCTTGGAGACATTTGGGTAGACAGACAAATGGTTAAAGAAGAGATTGCAACTGCCGTTTGTAAGCAAACGGACGATGATCGGGAGTTATCAAACGACGCAACGATTTCGATTGTGTTTGATAAACCCGGCGAGATTCATGCGCCCGACATTCAACGCTTACCCGAAATGCGTCAATTGTCTTCTAAGACAATCAAACTCACGCAACAGCTTTTCCAAGAAAATGACGAAGCTGAACGCAAGCTTCGTTCATTGATTACGCTGGCGAAAAAGCGTGGTCATGTTACCTATCAAGAACTCCTCGAAGTTATTCCTTCAGACAAACAAGATGACGAGGGAACCCTTGCTCAGCTTGAGCATGCCTTTGGGTTTTTAGGAATTCCTGTCTTAGAAAAAGCGCCTGCAGAAGATGAAATCTTATTGGTTGACTCTCCTTTAGCTTTAGTTCAAGACGATGAAGAAGATGAAGAAGATGTTTTATCGTTAGTCGAAAGTGACGTGGCTCGCACGTCCGATCCCATGAGCATGTACACACGTGAAATGGGAACGGTGCCGCTTTTGACGCGTGAAGATGAAGTGGCCATCAGTCGAGAAATCGAACAGGGTTACCAAGACATGATGGATGCCATTGCGCACTGTCCTGTCGCTATTCGTGCATTAATTGACATGGGACACACGTTATCTGACGGGCATGTCAGTGTCGAGGCGATTGTTGATGGGATTGAGTCCATCGAAGAGATTGTCCCGAGTAACGAAGAAGAATCCCTCACGGATTTGGACGACAGCATCGAAGAATTTGCAATCGGCGCCTCAGGGATGACCTCAGAGCAACTTCGGGTGCTCAAGGATCAAACCTTAGAGATTCTTTCAACGTGCGAGTGTTATTACGACCAGATGATGTTGCTCGATGCCTCTTCTGAAGAATTCAAACAACTTGAAGCGGCCATCGGCGAATTATTGTTGCCGGTGCGTTTTACGGCGCCGACCGTTAGAACCCTATCGGATCTTATGCATGATAAGGCCGAAGAGTACCGTCGTATTGAAGCACAAGCTCGAGCTATTTTGATTGATCAGTGTGGTTTGTCTGAAGAACAATTTGACGCTTTCTATCAAAAAGAAGCAATGACTGCGCAAGCTGTTGAAACGCTTTTGTCAACGACGGCGATAGCTCAAAGTGTTCAGAAAAAAACTCGTACGAAGTTAAAGCCACTCACTGAACAATATCAATTGCTCTTAAATGAAACGCGCTTGCCGTATCCTGCGATGAAGCACGTTTATATGCAAATGTGCCAAGCTGAAAAGCGCGTACACGAAGCCAAAGCGCAAATGATCAGCGCCAATTTGCGATTGGTGATCTCTATTGCAAAACACTATTTAAACCGCGGTTTGCAATTCTTGGATTTGATTCAAGAGGGCAATATCGGTTTGATGAAAGCGGTTGAAAAATTTGAATACCGTCGTGGTTATAAATTCTCGACCTATGCCACTTGGTGGATTCGTCAGGCCATTACGCGTTCGATTGCCGATCTCGGGCGCACCATTCGTATCCCTGTGCACATGGTGGAAACGCTTCATAAGATTAATCGTTTAACGCACGAGTACCAATTGGAACACCAAGGACGAGAGCCCAGCATTGAGTGGTTGGCTCAAGAGGTGGATATGAGTGTGGCTCGTGTAAAAACCATTTTGTTGGCACGCCGTGAACCCGTATCGGTTGACACCCCGATTGGTGACGATGAAGATTCGCATTTGGTGGACTTTATCGAGGATAAACTTTCTCAGACGCCACTAGAGGCTGCACAGGAAGAGAACTTGAAAAATACCATCCATGAGGTGCTCTCGACGCTTTCTCCGCGTGAAGCCAAGGTCTTGATGTTGCGTTATGGAATTGATACCAATACCGAACATACACTTGAGGAGTTAGGGCAGCAGTTTGTGGTAACGCGTGAGCGCATTCGTCAGATTGAAGCTAAAGCGTTACGTAAACTTCGCCACCCGAGTCGAGCCAATAAACTTCGCAGTTTTTTAAATGAATGAGTTTCTTTCTTAAGAGAACGAGTTTGATTTAAATCAAACAATTTATTGAGAAATTAAAAATATTTTCCCCGACTGTAGATTAATCGTGTATCTTGATTAACTTGCGGTCGGTGGGTCTTTCGTCTTTTTAGACGATCTTTGGCGTCTCTGCTCTCTTTATATCTCAACCGATCTCAAAGATATTTCTCATTGTGCCGTTTTTTGTAAGGACAATGTTCGTTATTGACTGCGTACGTGTTAGAGGCAGTCGGTAACAAAGAAGGCCTTTTAGGGCTTTCAAGATTTTTCATCGATATCAATTCATTCAACTTTTTTTTGAGCCCCACCACCGACTTTTGCGGGCTTTTGAGGCTATTGCCTACAACCACAATGAGTGAATTGATAACGTTGAATAAGGAATAGACGTATTTCGAAAAGGAAGTGCGTACGAATTGAAATGGTTTCTGGTTTGAAATTGATTGGAATTTCGAACTAGGGACTCTTTTGTGATTTAAAAATGAAAAAAGCAACAGTTAAAGCCACGAAGAAGAAAAAAGCTGACGTTCAAGAAAGCGACCTCGACTTGTTTGCCGACGACACGGAATTGGATGTTGAAGGTGATGAGGAGTTGATGCAATGGCTTCAATCGCATGAAGAATTGGGTTTTAAGCTCAAGGGTGAACTTAAGATCACTTCTAAAGCTGCCAAGGCACAAGTCGAAGAACTCGATGAGAACTTGCTTGAACTGCAAGATGATGAAGACTTGGTTGAAGAGCTCGAAGAGCTTGAAGAAGATGTTGACGATCTCGAAAGTGAAGACGACGTTGTCGTAGCCCCGAAGGTTACGAAAAAACGTGGTGGCAAAAAGCGTAAGGATCCGTTGGAAGGTTTGTTACCTGCTCAACCTTTGCACGAAGAAGGCGCAGAAAACGGCTATCGCCAATTGGTGCGTTTCGGTCGCTCCCGTGGTTGGGTGACGATTGCCGAGATCAACGACTTGTTGCCCGAAAGCGCTTTGCGTAGCGAAGAAGCTTTGTCTGATATTACGTTGGGCTTGGCTCGTTTTGGCGTGCAAGTGTTTGATCAAACGCCCGATGAAGATACCGTTCAAATGCTTGCTGAACAACAAGCAACGGTGGATGAAGATATCGACGAAGAAGATGCCGCTACGATCTTGACGCCGGAAGAGTCTGCTGGTTTGTCCAAGGATCCTTTGCGTGCTTACTTGCGTGGCGTGGGTTCTCACAAGCTTTTGACCCGTGAGGGTGAAATTGAAGTTGCTAAGAGCATTGAACAGCACCGTGCCCGTTTGGTACAAGTTGTTTTAACCTCTCCTTTGTCTATTCAAGAACTTTTGGTGTTGGCCGAAAAGGTTCAATCGGGTGCTGAAACGATTGATAACGTGATTGACGGTTTCACTGACATTGACACTGAAGAAATCGAAGACGACTCTGGTGACTTGAATACCGACATCGGTGCAGCAGCCATGACGGTCGAACAGTTGGATGAAATGAAAGAGCGTGCTCTTGAAATGTTCTCTCGCTTGGGCGGCTATTTGGAAGAAATGCGTGAAAGCTTTGATGATGAAACGAAACTCGATAAGTTCGAACGTGCTCGCCAAAAGATTAACGATGAATTGTCTATCGTTCGCTTCTCCGTGAAGACCGTGGCTCACTTGTCTGAAGTGTTGGCTCAACACATGGGTCAAGTGACTGAAACGATGTACGCTATGCGTGACGTTTTGGTTAATAAGGCACACATGCCCCAAGATCAGTTTGTGGCTTTCTTTAATACAAGCTGCGCTGATTCTGCCTGGTTGGATAAAGAAGTGGCTGCCGGTCACGCTTGGAGCGAAATGCTTGATCAACAACGCGGTGTTTTTGCTGAATTGCAAGTGCGTATGCAAGAGCTCGAAAAGGGTGCTAGCTTAAGCATTCACGAACAACGTGATTTGCACCGTTCAATGACTGTGGCTCAAGCAAGCCTCTCTAAGGCCAAAGCCAAGATGATCGAAGCTAACTTGCGTTTGGTGATTTCCATTGCCAAGGGCTACGTCAATCGCGGTTTAGCCATGCCTGACTTGATTCAAGAAGGTAACCTCGGTTTGATGAAGGCTGTGGACAAGTTTGAATACCGTCGTGGTTATAAGTTCTCCACTTACGCCACGTGGTGGGTTCGTCAAGCCGTGACGCGCGCTGTGGCTGACTACGGCAACACGATTCGTATTCCGGTTCATATGACGGAGTCTTACAACAAGATTCGTCGTATCAAGCAAAAGTATTTGCAAGAAAACGGTAAGCAACCGTCTGATAACGAGTTGGCAGAAATGTCCGGTGTGCCGTTGGCTAAGGTGCAATTGCTCATTCAAGCCATGCGTGGTGTTGAGTCCATTGACGCTCCGATCGGCGACGATGAAGATGCAACGAAGTTGGACTTTGTGCGCGGTGACGATGAGTTGGATCCGCAACGTCGCTTCATGGTTACGGCCATGGAAGAGGAAATTAAGAAGTCCTTGGATCGCTTGACGGAACGTGAAGCTACGGTTTTGCGTTTGCGCTACGGTATCGGCACGAGTCATGACCACACGTTGGAAGAAGTGGGTCGTTCGATGGGATTGACGCGTGAACGTGTTCGTCAAATCGAAAGTGCGGCCATCCGCAAGTTGCGTAGCCCTGACTTCGCAGAACGTTTGCGTGATTACATTCAAGCGCAATAACTTTTAACTTTGAATGTGAAAGCCACTTTGACCTCTGTGTTGGAGTGGCTTTTTTCGAATAGAAGATGACTGAAAACAAATCTTGGCGATTTTGTGTCGCCCCTATGTTGGATTGGACGGATCGCCATTGCCGATACTTTCATCGTGCATTAAGTCGCCATGCGCGCTTGTACACCGAGATGGTAACAACAGGCGCCATTATCTACGGTGACCAACATCGTCACTTGGACTTCAATGCCGAAGAGCACCCCGTTGCCCTTCAGTTGGGTGGTAGCGACCCTGAAGCCTTAGCTCAATGCGCAAAGCTTGCTCAACAATGGGGTTACGATGAAATTAATCTCAATTGCGGGTGCCCAAGTGAGCGTGTTCAGCGTGGCTCTTTTGGCGCATGTTTGATGAGTGAACCTCAATTGGTGGCTGATTGCTGTAAAGCCATGCTCGATGTGGTCGATATTGATGTGACGGTTAAGCACCGTATCGGGATCGATAAAATCGAAGACTACGGTTTTGTTTGTGACTTTGTGGGCACGCTCTACGATACCGGTGTGCGCGTTTTTATTGTTCATACCCGCAACGCTTGGTTAAAAGGTTTGAGTCCTAAAGAAAATCGTGAGATTCCGCCTTTGAAGCGAGAAGTCGCTTTTGACCTTAAGCGCGATTTCCCCGACGCCACCATCGTGATTAACGGTGAAGTTGGCGACTTGGATACGGCTGAAAGTTTATTGACGAAGGTCGATGGCGTGATGATGGGCCGAGCTGCTTACAAAACGCCGTGGGTTTTAAGCGACGTGGATGCAAGACTTTTCGGAGATAATCATCCGGTGCCCGATCGCGAAGAGTTAATTGGCATCATGACCGAGTATCTTGAGCGAGAAACGCCTAAAGACAGTCACGTGCCTCGTGCAACGGCGAAAGCCATGATCGGTTTGTTGCAAGGTTTAGCAGGCGCTCGATTCTACCGTCGTACGTTGTCAGATCCGTTTGCTTTTGAAACTCAAGGCACGCAAGTGTTAAAAGCGGCCTTTGCCAGTGCCGGTTGGGGAGAGCGCTTAACGGATGACCGTCGTGATGATGACGAATTCTAACCAAATGTCTAACAATCATTAACTTTGTGCTAAGGATCGGATTGCTATAATCGTGCGGTCTATTTGTTGGAAAGAAAAATGAAAGTACTTGTTGCTGTTAAACGCGTTGTGGACTACAACGTTAAGGTTCGTTTAAATGAGGCCGGCGTGCCTGAAACGCAAAACGTGAAGATGTCCATCAATCCCTTTGATGAAATTGCCGCTGAGTGCGCCGTTCAATTAAAGGAAAAGGGCATTGCTTCTGAAGTCGTTGCTGTGACGATTGGGCCGGCAAAGAGTTTGGATACGTTGCGTGTGGCCATGGCTATTGGTGCCGATCGTGGTATTCATATTACAACGGATGTCAACGTCGAGCCTTTGGAAGTTGCCAAACTTCTTCAAAAGATTGTTGAAAAAGAACAGCCGAATTTGATTTTGGTGGGTAAGCAAGCCATCGATAATGACTGCAACCAAGTCGGTCAAATGTTGGCAGCCTTGTGTGAAATGCCGCAAGCAAGTTTTGCGTCTAAGCTTGATTTACCTAGTCAAGAAGAAGCGATTGTGACGCGTGAAGTCGATGGCGGTATGCAAACGGTAGCCGTGAAGCTGCCTGCCGTGGTAACAGCGGATCTTCGTTTGGCGGAACCCCGTTATGTGACGTTACCCAACATGATGAAGGCTAAGAAAAAGCCTGTGGAAACCATTGCCGCTGATACGTTGGGTGTCGCTTTAGATTCCAAGATTAGTTATGTTTCTTTCTCACAGCCGGAAAAGAAGAAAAACGGTTTGATTCTGTCTTCGATGAGCGAATTGGTAACCAAGCTCAAGACCGAAGCCAAGGTGCTCTAAGGGGAATGATGATGAAAACGTTAGTAATTGCCGAAGTCAGTGAAAAGGGTTTAAAACCCACGGTGGCAAGCCTTGTAACTGCTGCCAAGCGAGTCACGGGCGAAATCGAATTGCTCTTAATCGGTCAAGACGCAGAGGCCGCACAAGCTGCGCAAAAGTTAGATGGTGTTTCGAAGGTGTTGGTGCACGCCGATCGCGGTGAAAACGTGATGTCGGAAACGTTAACGAATGCGGTTGTTAACTTAGTGAAAGGCGACGCATCCATTACTCACATCTTCTTTGAATCGAGCTCTTATGGTAAGAGCGTGATGCCTCGAGTGGCTGCTTTACTGAATGTCGCTCCGTTATCCGATGTGATTGATGTGATTGATGAAAAGACGTTTGTTCGTCCGATTTTCGCCGGCAGCATTGAAGCAACGGTTCAAAATCTCGAAGCCGTGAAAATTGCCAGCATCCGCGCGACGGCGTTTGAGCCGACGGATTCAACTGGCGCTGCTACCGTAGAGGTGTTGTCAACGTGGCCGGCGGCGATGAATTCTCGTAAGTTGAGTTTTGACGCAATCAAAACGGATCGTCCGTCTTTGCAATCGGCAAAGATTGTCGTGGCCGGCGGTCGTGGCTTGGATAACGCCGAAGGTTTTACGAAGTTGGTGCAGTTGGCTGACAAATTGGGCGCAGCCGTTGGTGCCACTCGTGCTGTGGTTGATATGGGACTTTGTCCCAACGATTGGCAAGTGGGTCAAACCGGCAAGATCATTGCGCCGGAACTCTACATCGCCGTGGGGATTTCCGGCGCCATGCAACATATCGCCGGTATCAAGGATGCGAAGGTGGTGGTGGCGATCAATAACGATCCAGAGGCCCCGATCTTTGAAGTGGCCGATTACGGTTTGGTGATGGATGCCAAGGCGGGGATTGATGCACTTTTAGCTGAATTGGCTTAACCTCAATAACAGCAAAAGACGGTCCTAGTGACCGTCAGACTGTTGACAAACCCAAAAATTAAGGGTTTTCCGAGGGACCTAAATCAGGT
>DYCH01000038.1:17858-27676 GCA_019418235.1 Sutterella sp. | reverse complement strand
CCTGTAATTGCGGTGTGAGAGGGGCGAGATGAAAATCTCCCCCTACTCGATTTTATATGGGAACGTTGTATTGCTGTTGCAAAATGCGCTTGCGTTCCGTTTCAATCTCGCGTCGTTTCTGCACGTACCATTCAATGAAAATTTGCACGCGTTTTAACTTTGTGGCTTCGAGCGTCGAGGCAATGTAGTAGTCCAAGTTAGGGGCGTGCCAGCCATTTAAAACGGGGATTAATTCTCCGCTCATCAATTCCTTATAGCAATGGTGCATTGGGATGTCAGCAATAATGCCGGCACCGGCAAGCGCTGCTTCTTTAACGGCCTTCATGCTATTAACACGCAAGGTGGAGTGCCACTCATAGGTGCGGCGGTCACCGGCCAATTCCAGCACTTTTTCCTGATGACGATGGCGCCCCGTGTATACGATGCCAAAGTGCGAGCGAAGATCTTCCGGTGTCTTGGGCATCCCATGATTTTTCACGTATTCAGGCGAAGCACAGGGGATGAAAACGGAGCGAGAAACCCAATTTTCAATGAGATTGGGGTTATTCACAGGACCGTAATAAAACATAACATCAGTTTGCCCTCGCATGTAGGTACGGGGATCATCGTCAGAGATGATATCGAACGTGATGTGCGGGTACTTTTGTTGAAATTCCCCCAAAATCGGAAGAATTTGCGACTGCATGAAACCGGGTCTGGCCCCGAATCGAATGATGCCACTGTCTTGCTCACCGGTTGTCGAGAGTGACAATAACGATTGGTTAAACTCTTCCCAGATGGGTTGAAGTTTATTTTTAGCTTGCATGGCAAATTGCGTCGGGGCAATCGTAGGGCCGTTACGAATGAGTAATTCGTGGCCAACGTCACTTTCAAGCGCTTTAATCAAGCGCGAGACTTGCGTTCGATCCAATCCTCGTTGATCTGCCACGCGTGCAAGGGATTGTTCCTCAATGACACGGAACAATAATTCCCAAACCTCGAGGTGAAATCGCTTTCGATTAAGTAATTGATCCATTAGTACTTTCCCTAAAATTGCAAAAACTGCACGATAAGACGTGAAAATCTATCTTTATTTTAAAACGATAATTTGAAAGTTTGACTGATTTTATTAAGAAAATTAAATTTTCCTAGAAAACATTATGTACGAATAATAGTGCAAAAATTACACAATGAAATGAAATCTCTTTTCTATAATTCTCCCTCATGATTGTCAAAAAAATAGTGTGAAAGGACTTTAGAAGATGGTCTGGGTCGGTTTACTGATTGTGATTGGAACGTTCGCGTTAATTATCAAAAATTTCGAAACGCGAATGACGTTGTTTTTATCCGGCGCACTGATGGCCCTTTTGGGGGGCGACTTGGTGATGGCTGCCAATGCTTTTATTAAGCAATTTACCAATAGTGGTTTGGTACCGATCGTTTGTACGGTGATGGGGTTTTCGTATGTGATTCGAGTCACAAAGTGCTCTGAACACTTGGTGGCCGTGGTTACGGGGTTGTTGACGCATGTGAAATTATTTGTTGTACCGGGCGCCGTCATCGTGACCTTCTTTTTAAATATTTCGTTGCCGTCTGCAGCTGGCGTTTCCGCAGCAGTTGGCACACTTTTGATTCCGATGTTGTTGGCCTTGCGTGTAAAACCCGTGATGGCCGGCAGTGCCGTTTTCTTGGGGACCTGGGGTTCGGTCATTTCTCCCGGGTTTATGTTTAATCCTCTAGTCGCTGATATGGCAAAGACGGATGTGATGACCGTGATTGCAGCGATTGCTCCTGCTGTTCTTTGTGGTTTGGCTGTGGCGGTTGCAATCTTGGCCATCACATCTCTTTTTTTGAAAGAAGGGGTGGGTACGTCTCCCTTGAATTTGCAAAGTGCTTTGCCTGAGGATTTTAAGATTAATGGCCTTTATGCCATTGTCCCCGTAGTACCGCTTTTATTGTTGGTGTTGGGTTCCAAGCAAGTGGGAATCCTGCCCTACATCACAGTGCCCCAATCCATGATTATTGGTGTGGTTTTAGCGATTGTGGTGACACGCTCTTCGCCGGGTCAAACGACCAAAGAATTTTTCCGCGGTGCCGGTGACAGTTTCTGCGAAGTGATTGGTTTGATGGCGTGTGCAGCAATGTTTTGTGCCGGGATGGAGCAAATCGGTTTGACAGGGGCGCTTTTGGATGCCATGAAAAATTCAACGTCGGCAACGCAAGTAGCCGCGACGGCCGGTCCCTTCTTAATGTCTGTCGTATCGGGATCGGGTAATGCTGCCTCGTTAGCCTTCATCGGCACGGTGGTACCGCACGCACCGGAATTCGGTTACACCATTACGGAGTTGGGTGGCGTTGCGCAAGTCTCGGCCGCTTTAGGTCGCACGATGTCGCCCGTGGCTGCGAGTGCCATTATTTGTGCTCGATTGGCTGGTGTGAATCCCATGTCGATGGCTAAGCGTAATGCATTGCCGACCATCGCTGCTGCAACAACGATTTCGCTTTTGTTGTTGTAAGAGAAAAGTTTCGAGAGAGTAGAGAGTGCCGCCATTGCTTCTTCTTTGGGAGCAATAGCGGCATTCTTTTCTATTTTTTCAGTTCTTCCATTTCTTTGAGCGTATAAATCGGCGTGAAGGTGCCGTCATCATTGGCTCTAAAGACATAGTGTTCTTTTAAGTAAATCAAATCAGGACGGCCGACGCTTTCAAGTTCGGCCAAAATGGCAGCGCGTGCAACAACTTTTGCGCCTGCGGCCGTGGCTAATTCTTCAATGGCTTTCAAGGATTCGCCCGTGGCAAAGACGTCATCAATCAAAGCGACACGTTTACCCTTAATGCGTTCAGCGTCCACTCCGTCAAGCCACAAGGTTTGCTCTTTTTGTGTCGTAACAGAGTGCAAGGTATGAGAGAGCGCATTTTGCATGTAGGGCTTGTAGCTTTTGCGAGCAACGATGAAGTCTTTCATGCCCATGATACGACTCATTTCATAGGTAAGAATGATGCCTTTGGCTTCAGCCGTCATCAAAAGGTCGACTTCGGGCAAGCGTTTGACAAGTTCGGGCGCTGCGGCTTGAACCAACTCAGTGTCGGACAAAACCACAAAACTGGCCAGTGCCAACTTGTCTGCGACGCGAACATAAGGCAATTTGCGTTTTATGCCTAATAATTCAAAGTCAAAGTACTTCATTGTTAACAAACTCCCTCAAAACCAATAACAGGAACAGCATCAATTGTAACGAAAGATCGGGTTATCCGTTGTTTTTGTTTTTAACTATCGCGTCTATATATTTAGTGAAAATTCTCAACAGGTGGTCAATATATTGTGTTATAGTGAAAGCCGCATTCGAAAAGGAGAATGAAAATGGACGAAAAGATTCAATTAAAAGACAGCGAACGTCAGCCCTGCGAAGTGTGGACCCGAGTGATGGGTTACCATCGTCCGGTTTCCTCTTTCAATGTGGGTAAAAAGGGTGAATTTGCTGAGCGCAAGTGCTTTGAAGAAAAGAAGTGCCACTTAGAAGAACCCACCAAATAACAAAAAGAGGATCGAATTTTCGATCCTCAATTTGTTTTAAGACCTGCGTTTAAGCGGGGAATTTTTTGATCAATTCGTCAAATTCTTCACTCCATTCTTTCTTCCACTTTTCTTTCGTTGCTTCGTTAATCCAAGCGCCGTCAATGCCGTTTAACATAAAGCCCTTGAGCTGATCGAGGGAGAAATTTAAGAAGTTGTACATCAACATCCACGTTTGCGTGGCGTTAACGTGGTGCATCGTGGGATCGTCCGTATTGGGATGGACGCGAAGGCCCATTTCAACCATCTTGCGAATCGGTTGCTTGATGGCCCATTCTTCATCGGTGAATGTGCGCAAGTAGTAAGAGTTCGTGGGCACGACCGTAAAGATAAAGTCACGATCTTTGGCGATTTGAACAAGTTCAGGATTATCAATAATCGTGTAGCAGTGATCCAAGCGATCTGCTTTTAAAAGATCCATAGCGGTTTCAACATTGCGCCAGTGGCAACCGAATTCACCGGCGTGAATCGTGATCTTAAAGCCAGCGTCCTTGGCCATCATAAAGGCCTTCCAGAAGTTTTCCGGCTCATGGTCGTTTTCACGATAGTCAATGCCTAAACCAATGGTTTCAGGTGCACGATGCGCAATCATCTCGCGTACCAACTCAACAGCGAACTCAGGCTCAGCTTCGCGGTCAATGGAAGGAATCAAGCGACCGATAACGCCAAAATCCTTTTCGCCTTGATGGATGCCTTCGATGATGGCGGCTTGAGCAGCTTCGAAGCTATAGTGGCGAGCCAAACCCGTATAGTTCCAGAAAAACTCCGTGTAACGAATGCCGTGCTTTTTGCAGTCTTGGAGGTATTCGTAGGTAATGCGCGTGAGCATTTCGGGCTTAATCAAAATGTGTTCTTCTAAAGCTCGGAAAATGCGCAAAACCCCCACCGGTTTATCGCCACGCGTGAAGAAGCCGTCGATTTCTTCTTGGCTGACAGGAGCGCCGGAGGTTTTAACGAAATCTTCGAAAGTGGCTTTTTGCGTGGTGCCCAATAAATGGCAATGCAATTCCGTCTTAGGAATGGCAGAGAAAAAGTCCATGTGTGCTTGCGTCATCGGACGAGCAAAGGGAGAATCAGGAACAAAGGCAGGATTGTCTTTACGCATTGCGAATAACTCCAAAATGGCAATAGGCGAAATATTGCTATTTCGCCTACTGTGATAGAACTTCTCTCGAGTGTTAATTAGATAACAACACAACCGGGTTCTTGGTCTTGGCGCGTGACGATTTCGCCCAAGCGGAAGACCTTTTCACCTTCGGCTTCGAAAGCCTTGATCGCGGCATCAGCTTCTTCAGCAGACACGATCACGACCATGCCGATACCGTTGTTAAACACACGGTGCATTTCGTGAGAATCGATATTGCCGGCTTCTTGCAACCA
This sequence comes from Sutterella sp., assembly GCA_019418235.1. Lineage (GTDB taxonomy): Bacteria > Pseudomonadota > Gammaproteobacteria > Burkholderiales > Burkholderiaceae_F > Aphodousia. The sequence continues at coordinate 22,744 of DYCH01000038.1, read as the reverse complement.
GTCAAAGACGGCCGGACGCGTCCAACTGTCAGCGTGAATGACGGCTTGCGTGTTTTCAGGAAGAATACGGGGCACGTTTTCGATCAAACCACCGCCCGTGATGTGGGCCATGCCCTTGATCTTGACGCTCTTCATAACGTTGAGCACTTGCTTGACGTAAATGCGCGTCGGTTCCATCACGCAGTCGGCCAACGTACGACCATCCAAGGGCATATCCCAAGAGGTGTTCGTCACTTCAACGACCTTACGGATCAACGAGAAACCGTTAGAGTGCGGGCCGGAAGAGGCTAAACCTAAAACAACGTCACCGGCAGCAATGGACTTGCCGTCAATAGCTTCATCTTTTTCAACGATACCGACAGCGAAACCGGCGAGGTCATATTCGCCTTCGGGGTACATACCCGGCATTTCAGCCGTTTCACCACCGATCAAAGCGCAACCGGCCAATTCGCAACCGCGAGCAACACCGCCTACCACACGTTCAGCGACGTCAACGTCGAGCTTGCCGCAGGCGAAGTAGTCTAAGAAGAATAAGCTCTTGGCGCCTTGCACCAAGATGTCATTGACGCTCATGCCGACCAAGTCTTGACCGACCGTGTCGTGGCGGCCTAACGTGAAGGCCAACTTCAATTTCGTGCCCACACCGTCCGTACCGGTCACAAGAACAGGGTTCTTGTATTCTTTGGAGATTTCAAACATAGCACCGAAACCACCGACACTGGCCAGAACGCCAGGAATAAGCGTCTTCTTAGCCAAAGGCTTGATTCGATCAACGAGTTCGTCGCCAGCATCAATATCAACACCGGCAGCAGCGTAAGAAAGTTGCGTCATAGTAGGATAAATCCCCAAAAAAATTAAATGTGGCGGTACACTTGCGTATCCGTCTGTCAATCTTATTATTTTACCAAGGCTTAAGGCTATTTAGTAACAAAGAGATGCTGTTTGAACAACTTCCCCTTGATATTGCTATTGATCCTGCACCGACATTAGAGAATTTTGTCGTTGGTGAGAATGCGCCTGCCTTGAGTTGTTTAAAACAAATGAGCGAGGTGGCAGAGCCTCAATTGGTTTACCTTTGGGGCTCCGAAGGCGTAGGTAAGACCCATTTGGCACAAGCCATGGGCTTGATTGACTACGGTGTTCCCGTCTTTTCCCCCGATCGTGTTCGCTACGCTGTTGACGAAGTCGATACGCTATCTGAAAACGGTCTTGATCTTTTATTCGCACTCATCAATGAAATCCGCGTGCATCCTGGCACCACGCTTGTGATGACGGGGAGAAAGTCTCCAGCGGAGAAGTTTGTTCGAGAAGATATTCTGACTCGCTTGACTTGGGGCGCGGTTTTCCAAATTAAACCCTTAAAAGGCGAAATGTGGGAAGTGCTGATGGCACAAGCAACAGCTCGTGGCATTGTAGTGACGCCCGAAGCACAAAAGTGGATGCAAACCTATTTGCCTCGAGACATTAAAACGCTTTCTCGCTTGTTATCCCAAATGGATCGTGAATTGTTGGCATTAAAGAAAAATGCCATCACGGTACCGGAACTTAAAAAGTGGTTGGATAAGCAAACCTTGTAATTGCGGGCAGAAAAAATGAAACTCGCTGTTTTTGATTTGGATGGCACGCTTTTATCGGTTGACGCCGGTGTGCAATGGATTGAGTATTTGGCTAAGCATAGCGGCGTTGACATGAGTGCCGAAGTGACTCAATGCCATCAGTTCTTAGCGGACTATCGGGCGGGAAACTTTGACGTTGAAGCCTTTATGGCTTATCACATGACGATTTTGTCGCGTTTTCCTCGTCAATTTCTTCTTTGGATTCGCGAAAATTTTCTCAAAGAAATCATTTTCCCAAAAATTACATCGTCGGCTTTGGGGCTAGTTTCCGCCATGAAGACAGACGGCTATACGTTGGTGATGGCTACGGGGACGCAACGCTTTATCAGTGCGCCCATTGCAGAGCGTTTTGGTATTGAGCATGTTTTGGCTACAACGCCACTTTTGACGCCTGAAGGTGAGTTCTCCGGTCAACACTTGGGAGACTATTGCTACGGCGCAAGCAAAATCGATCGGTTGTCGGACTTTTTGACGTCAAGAGGGGAACGAGTTGAGAACTTGGAACATCTTGTTTTCTATACTGATTCCATAACTGACCTTCCCTTGATACAATTCGTAGAAAAATTTAACGGTCATGTGGTTGCAACCAATCCGGATCCTCGACTAAAAGAACTAGCAGAAAAACGAGGTTGGTCTGTTATCGAACTCTTTGCTCGATAAAGAAACAGACGCTTTTTCGGAGGGTGGCCCTGGAAGGACTTTTCTTAAATGTTCAAAAATATTATTGCCTATACGAAAGAATTTTTTGCTCCTGCAAAAAAGTCTTCTCAACCCAATCGCACGCCTCGTGTGATTTCAAGAGATGAACACGGTATCAACCGTCGTCAAGTCAGTTACGAAGCCATCAAAACCGTAAGAAACCTTCAGCAAGCAGGCTTTGAGGCCTATGTTGTTGGTGGTGCAGTGCGTGACTTGATGTTGGGTGTCACCCCAAAAGATTTTGACGTGGTCACCAACGCAACGCCCGAACAAATCAAACGTTGCCAACGCCGTGCCATTATTATTGGTCGTCGTTTCCGTTTAGTTCACGTGATGTTTGGTCGAGAAATCATTGAGTGTTCGACCTTTCGTGCGTTGCACGCCGATGGCGTTGAAAAGGATCGCTTTGGTCGCGTGATTTCCGATAACGTTTTCGGTGAAATGTGGGAAGACGCTGCACGTCGCGACTTTACGATTAATGCGCTTTACTACAATCCGACCACTGAAGAAGTGATTGATTATCACAACGGGATGCAAGACATTCTCGATGGCGTGGTTCGTATTATTGGAGACGCCAAAGAGCGGTATCGTGAGGATCCTGTACGTATGCTTCGTGCAGTGCGTATTGCGTCCAAATTAAATTTCAAAATTGATGAAGAAACGTTAAGCCCCATTAAACGTCAATCGGGTCTTTTGTCTAACGTTCCTGAAGCCCGTCTTTTTGATGAAGCCCTCAAACTCTTAACGTGTGGTAAGGCGGTTAAGTGTTTGGAAGTTTTGCAAAGCTTGAACCTTTATCGCAACGTGATTCCTTTGTTGGATGTCGCCCTTAAAGAGCCCCATGGGGAAGAGTTTTTGATGTTGGCGATGCAACGCACCGACGAGCGGATTTCCATCGGTAAGAAAGTTTCTCCGTCCTTTTTGTTTGCCACGCTTTTGTGGCCGATGACGCACCGTATTTTTGAAGAGCATATCGCTCGCGGTCAAGGTCAGATTCCTGCCATGATCGCCGCAGGCCAAGAAGTGCTCCATCAACAGTGTGAACGCTTGGCCATTCAAAATCGTTTTGTTGAAGATATTTTGACCATTTGGGTGTTGCAAGTAAAACTCTTGCGTCGCTCTTCCGTGCGTGCCACATTCGGTTTATTGAATATTCCGAAGTTCCGCGCCGGTTACGACTTTATGCTTTTGCGTAGCATCTTGGGCTTGGTCGATAAAGAAATCGTTGATTGGTGGACGGAATTTCAAGAAGCCGACGAAGATCGTCGCCATGAGATGGTTCAAAAGCAGGCCGAACTTAACGCTCAAGCCCGTAAAGTTAAGCGCGGCGAAGTGAAAAAGCCCTCTAAGGCACAAATCAAAAAGCAATTGATGCAAGAGGCTCAAACCTGGCAAGAAGTGCGTGACACGGATCGCTTAATTGAAGACTTGGACATTGAAGAAGATGTTTTAGAGTCCTTCAATGAAATGGCCGGTCGAAGCGAAAAACCGGCAAAGGCACCGCGCAAACCTCGCACTCGCCGAGTACCTCGCAAAAAAGAAGCGCCGAAGGCAAGCGATGAAATTGTCATCGTTCCGGATGTTGCGATCGAAATGGATGATGTGCCCGCAGTGAAGGCACAAGAGGCGGAAGCACCGAAAAAGAGAAAAACTCCTGTGCGCCGTACGAGAAAACCTGCCGTGCGGAAATCGGCTTTGTTAGACACGAAGCCCGCGGAGTAATCATGAGTTTTGCTCATAAGGCGTATGTGGCTCTCGGTGCCAATTTAGGAGAGCCTCTAAAAGCTCTCCAAGATGTGATTGCTGTGATTAATGCTGAGCCCGGAATTTGCGTTGAGGCAACGTCACATTTTTATCAGACGGCTCCGATTGACTCCTCGGGGCCCGATTACGTCAATGCGGTGATTTTGGTATCGACCTCTTTGACACCGGAAGACCTTTTGACGGCGCTTTTGCGCATTGAAAAAGATTTTGGTCGTACGCGCCCTGTCGGAATTCATAACGCACCGCGCACGATGGATTTGGATTTGCTGACTTATGACGAAGAAACACGTCAAAGTGAGTTTCTTATTTTGCCTCACCCTCGTATGCATGAACGCGCTTTTGTTTTGGTGCCGATGTGTGACATTGACTCTAAGGCGAAGATTGCGGGTAAAGGTGTTGCGCAAGACTTCTTGGCAAGCGTTGCCGATCAACCGATTTTCAAAATCGTTTAAAAATTTCCTATGTCATACTTTTTGAATTTGCCGCCTTTCGTGCAAACGACGTTTTTGTTGTGCCTATCCAATACCGTCATGTTTTGTGCTTGGTATGGGCACTTAAAACTTTTGGGACATCGTGGTTGGATTTGGGCTGTGCTCATGGGTTGGGCTATTGCCTTTTTTGAATATTTGTTCATGATTCCAGCCAACAGAATTGGATATTCTGTGATGAATGTGGCACAATTAAAAATTCTTCAGGAAGTAATTTCCCTGGTGATGTTTGTACCCTTTATGGTGCTCTTCATGAAGGAGCCGCTTAAGATGAATTATGTTTATGCGGGGCTCTGTATGATCGGTGCTGTGTACTTCA
>DYCH01000038.1:0-17848 GCA_019418235.1 Sutterella sp. | reverse complement strand
AAAATTTTTTAAAAATATTTAAAAAAGTACTTGACAACCGATTTGAGATTCTCCATAATTCTCATTCTCCGAACAGCGATGTTCGCGCGGTTAGCTCAGCGGTAGAGCACTGCCTTCACACGGCAGGGGTCACTGGTTCGAACCCAGTATCGCGCACCAGTTGAGTTAAAAAATGCCCGGGTGGCGGAATGGTAGACGCAGTGGATTCAAAATCCACCGGTGATGAGCCGTGAGAGTTCGAGTCTCTCCCCGGGCACCATCAAGGTGTTCTAAGCTATGCTTTCAGCATGGCTTTTTTTGTATCTGCCTCTTAATACCCTGAAAACAAAGCATTTTGTTAAAACTAGGGTGTCAAAACCGATCAATTCCGATCACATCAATCAACGTTTTTATAGTAACCTTTTTAGTAACCTGATTAAGGGTTGTCTCGCAAAATTTCAGTTTTATTCTTTTGCAGGTTGCTATAAATTTCATAATCTATTGAATTTTCGTAAGAAAAGATGCTTTCTTTCGCTGGCTGATCTGACGGGTTTAAGAAAACTCACTTGAAAAAGTGTTCAACAGGCTGAAAAAGTCGCTTGAAAAAATGTATAACCGAATTAAAAAGTCGGTATAAAAAATGTAATTTTTAGAGAGACTAAGATGGCGTTGAAGCGAAAAATTGAATCTAAGTTTTTGAATTGGAAGAATAATCCGGATCGTCTTCCTTTGGTAGTTAAGGGGCTCCGACAATGTGGTAAGACTTTTTCAGTTCTGCACTTCGCACAGCAGCATTACAAGAATGTTGTCTATCTGAATTTTTTGAGAATCCTGATTTTGCGCAAGCATTCGACGGCGCTCTCAATGTTGATCGAATTGTCATGATGATTTCCGCTCTGTATGGGAAACCGATTCATTTTGTTTCAGGGCAAACAGTCATTATTCTTGATGAAATTCAACAGTGTCCTCATGCCCGTACAGCCCTTAAATTTTTCAAGATGGATGGGCGCTTTGATGTGATCGCCACTGGTTCATTGCTTGGTGTTAATGGGTACGGAGAGGATGCGGCTTCAATCCCCGTTGGATTTTGAGGAGTTTCTTTGGGCTAACAACATTCCTGACGCTGCAATTGATTTACTCAAGCAGTCGTTAGAGACTGAGCAACCAGTACCGCAACCTCTCCATGGTCGTATGGAGGAATTATTTTTGCAGTATGCGGTTGTTGGTGGCATGCCAGCTGTTGTTGAAACATTTCTTAGGACACACAACATCAGTATGGTTGTTCAACAACAAAGAGATCTTCTAAATGCCTACCGTGCCGATATGACGAAGTATGCAACGGGGGCAGATAAGACGCGAATAAAAGAATGCTTTGACTCTATTCCTCGACAACTGAGTAAGGACAATAAAAAATTCCAATATTCTGTGGTCAGAAAAGGCGCGAGATCGACTCAGTACATTGGAGCTCTTCAATGGATTGAAGATGCTGGTTTGATTCATCGCTGTCGAAATGTGTCAATCACAGAGTTACCCTTGGAAGGGTTATCGATGGACGATACTTTCAAGGTCTACGTTGCTGATACGGGGCTTTTTATGGGCATGCTAGAAAATGGAACAGCAGCAGACGTCTTGTCGGGCAATCTTAATGGCTACAAGGGTGCTATCTTTGAAAATCTCGGAGCAGATATTCTCACCAAAATGGGAAGAGATATTTACTACTTCCAAAAGAGCTCAGGATTAGAGGTAGATTTTTTAATTCGATATAAAGGTAAGTGCGTGCCTCTTGAAGTTAAAGCAACTACCGGAAATGATAAGCGAACGAAGACCATTTTGAAGCATCCCGAAAAGTACCATATTGAAAGTGCAATTAAGGCTGGGGCTTACAACGTTGGCCGAAGTAATAACATTTTGACCTTACCTTTTTACATGCTGTTTTTGTTGACGGATTACTGATGGTCGTTTATTGAAAATATGAGCAAACGCAGGGCGTGCAGTTGTTGGTCAGTAGCAACAGTTTATGTTCAGATTTAGAAAAGAAATGTTACACTCGCAAAACGATTTCTTGCCGTGTGTCGATGCGGTATTAACTTTTTAATAACAAGGAAATGCAATGAATAAAGTGTTCAAGACGGTTCGCCGCCATGGTACTGTAGTTGTTTGTGCGGAAAACACTCGTTCCCATGCACTAGAAGGCATGAAGACGGCGACTTTGGTGGCTGCCGTAAGTGCTGCTTTGAGTATGGGGGGGGGTAGCATGGGCAGATGCCTTTCAGGGTCAATGGGCTGGGCCTGATAACGAACATACATTGACTACGACGGAGCAATATACAAAATTTGGCGACGTAGGCCCCCAAGCTGGTAATGGCCCTCATAACCTTACTTTGAATCTTAACGGCAATAAATTGACAGTGGGTACTTTCCAACTTGGTCACACTTACACAGAAAATAATCTAACGGTAAATGGTTCAGGTACAGGGGCAGGGAAAGGGACTTTTACAGCGGGTATATTTCACCCGGCTGGCAATTCAAGTTTGACTGCCAAAGATAGTACCATCACACTCGGTGCGGGAGAGAAAGGTTTTTCCCACTTTTGGGGGGAGAGACCCTCGAATTTGAAATTCGACTTGACTAATTCAACCGCAACAATCAACAATGTACAAATCGATCCTAAGAATGTGGAGTTAAGTCTTAAACTCGCGAATTCATCATTGACCATGTTCAATGATGTTAAAAACGCAAGCACTGCAGGGAGCACACTTAGCATTAGCGATTTAGCAGCGGACAATAGTACTTTGACGCTTGATAGTTTTGCGAAGGTTAATATTCACTCAGAATCCTTAAATGGTGCAGCTTTAGGCTTTTATGCATTAGCTCAAGCCACTGATATTAATTTCACACTGAATTCCGACAGCGCCAGTATTGCGAGCCTAACTTTGGGAGTTTTATCAGGAAAACCAAAGAATGATGCCACATTGACTTTTAATATTCTCAAAGCTGGTGAGCTTACAGTTCAGAATGCATTTATTGGGAACCATGGGTCTAATTCAAAACTGATTTTTAATACCCAAGGTTTGGGTATGCAAAGCCAAACCATCACCCTTGGAGGCGATAAATTTCATTTCGATGCAGACTCAACGCTTGCCCTTTATGCAGACAGCAGAAATCAAACGTTGGATGTTAAGAATCTTACGTTACACGGCATATATTCCGAGGGAAAGACATTCATCATTGATAAGGGCCAGATGATCGTCACAAATTTAAATTCTGTTTCAGGGCATGAACCTGTTTTCAAAGACCTTTTGGCAACGGGCGGTGGCAACCTTTCTATCACTTCCAATGGTGCATTGCCTGGTCAAGTAAACGGTACGATTGCCGCCGTTGATAGTGAAATTACCCTGAAACAATTCAAGGAATTGGCGGGTATGGATGATAGTCATTTAGTCATTCAAGATGGCGGAAAGGTAACGTTTGAAGGCTCAGAAAAGGTTGATTTCTCTAATGTAACGCTCGCTGGCAATGCGAATAGTCAGTTAAATGTTACGGGAGTTTCAGAAGCGACATTTGTTTTATCCGAACAAGCCGCAACACATAGTTTAGGAGCATTGAATGCAAGGCATACGAAATTAACTTTAAACGGTAATGGTCAAAAACTTTCTGCAAATTACATTGGTTCAGGAGTAGAACTTTTAACGAGTGAAGTTGATCTTACAAATTTTGAAAGCCTTTATGTCAAACAGTATGCGTTAGCTGGTGGTTCTACCTTAAAGTTGAGCAACGCACAATCCGTTTACATTGAATGGCTCGATGATAATCAAGGTGCGACTTTTGCAAACTCGCAATTAGTTTTTGACGGCATTGATCAACTTACAATCAATAAGTGGGAAACAAGTGGTAATTCTGCCCTAGATGTTACAGGGGCAAAGAATACTGTTGTTTCTTTGAATGACGTTGAGGCAGGAGCTCAGATTCGTTTTGTCGGTGGGCAAAAGACGTTAAATGTTTCAAAAGACGTTGATTTAAATTCGTTGAGATTGTCCAGTACAGATTTGGCCGTCAATATTTTGAATGGAGCCACACTGACTATTTCAGGGGAAGGTGACCGTAATGGTTCTGATGGAGGGGCACTCTCGTCTGCTGGGATTGTTAGCTCCATGTCAAGCGTTAACTTTATGGGGCAATCCGGGCAAGAAAATTTGATTATCAAAGATATGTCTCCCGGTAGTCACGCCAAGGGTAATAGTTTTACAAATCTCAATGAAGTTGAGGTGAGTATCGACACCAAAAATGGTGGTAGCAACTCAAATGGCGGTTTAGTCTTCGCTTATGATCGTGTTAAGGGACTTAAATTAACGATTAAGGGCGAGAGTGCAGCCGCAACTAAATATGTTTCAAATCTCAATTTAGGTGATGGCGTTAACGGTGGCTCTGCAGAAATTGATGTTACGGGTAATCATATTAATCAGGGCCTAACCTTTAACGTCAGTTCTTCCGCTTCCTCACTGACACATGCAGATGATTTTGCAAAGGTCAGCTTTGAGGAAAACAATTGGAAGGATGAATTGCATTTGCAAAAAGGTGGTTGGCTTGCCTTCAAAGATCTCAGTAAAGATATCAATAACGAAGATATTTCAGTCGCTATTGCTGCATTAACCAATAATGGTCAAACACCAACGAATATCATCACTGTCGGTTCATCCGGAGCTGAGGATACTGTAAAGGGTAAATTGCTCACGGTGGATGGAACTCTTGGATTGATTGTTCAATCTCACCCGTACACTAATGACAACGCCTCTGCTTTAGTTCAAGGTGATGGTAATACTACTGTTGATGTCAACAATGCTGGTTTTTATTTAGTTGCAGGCTTCGATACCGTTTTAGAAAATGGTGCCGTTGTCAAGGTCACTGAAAACTTTGGTGATTGGTCTAAGTTTGAAGGCGCAAATGTCGGTGCTAATAACATTTTCACAGAGTGGAAAGTTGAAACGGATGAAAACGGTAATTTGAGTTTTAAACTCGATGCCGTTAAGTCTGTTACCGAAGCTTTACCCTCGATTATTCCGTCTGAGGGTTTTGAGGAAATCTTAGGTAAAGGCGATAAAACAACGGGAACCTTTACGCCCGGATTGGGTATTGGGTTAGTGGCACCATCTGGAGATATCTCGGTAGGTTCCATTCTCGTTGGAGCCATTATGGAAGCCGGGACCGGTGATGTTGAAAAGATTACTCAATTGGCTAACACCTACACCGCCTTGTCTGTCAGTAGCGGTGCTCAGGCAGGAGCCATGAGTGCTTCGAGTATGGTGCTTGATTCTTTGGATCGTCACTACTCATTGGCCAGCACAACCGGTTTCAACCCGATGCAAGCTCACCGCAGTGGCAATGACATCTGGGTAGATGTCTTGTATCGTCATGATGAAACCCGCAGCTTAGACAATGGTGCTTCGGGCTATGGCAATAAGATGAATTTGCGAGGTCTTGCCATGGGGGCTGACAGTACGATTAATCCTGAGTGGACGGTGGGTGCCGTGGCTCACTTTGTGGGCGGTCGTGCTGATACCAACAAGTCCTTGGTTGATCTCAATAACGAGATGGAAACGTACGGCGCAACGGTTTGGGCCGGTTGGATGCCAAAGGATGATGTTGCCGTGAAGGGCTCTTTGAGTTTCGCTCACGGGACAAACGACCTTGAATCCACGTTGGCAGGGGACTTGGGTAGTGCCTTTGTGTCGCATTATGAGAAGGCCGATAAAACGGGTTTGAATGTACCCGATACCATCGGTACGGATGTTCGTGCAAAGGCCAAGATTAATACGGTAACCGCGGCAGTTAATCTCGAAAAACGTTTTGATATGGGCGCTGGTCTTCATGTCGTCCCCCACGCCGGTATTCGCATTGATCACATGATGAGTGATAAATACACAATGCGTATCGGTGGCATCGGTGCTGTTCAAACTGATGTTGAGGATATGACGGTTGTTTCTGTTCCGATGGGCGTAGCCGTGACAAAAACGCAAGAAGACATCAAGACAGGTTGGCACTCTCGTGTGATGGCAGACGCTTATGTAACGCCGAGATTGGGTGATACAGATGCTGATGTGACATCACGCTTCTATGGCTACAACGCTAAAGACAAGGGTAGTGTAGAGGTGCTTGACGAAGTTGTCTGTGGTGTACGAGTCGGTGCGGCAATTGCTAAGAAATCCCTCCAAGTAGGCTTTAGCGCTGGATTGGAAGGCGCAGATTCGGGTACATCTGCTTCTGCTAACGTCAACGTTATGTGGAAATTCTAATCTGACGCTAGCAGACTAAACTGTAAACCCCGACGATGGAAGATTGAATCACATCGTTGGGGTTTTAGTTGGGTATTTCCTTTTTTCTAATAATTACTTTTTCCCCTATCCCTACTTGCTTATGCAAGTAATGGTGTCTTTTTTTTTTGCGTCACTGAATGATGCTCGATTTTGAATAATCTCTCGTTGAGATTGTTAAACAATTAAACTTAACCCCACATAAAATAGTGTTTGTTGTGTGGATGAAATTGACAGAGGCAATTATGCTCAATGAAATTGTTATTGGTATGGCGGGCGTAGGAACCGTTGGTAGTGGTGTTTATAACGTATTAAAGCGTAACGGCGATTTAATTGCTAAGCGCTGCGGTTATCCAATAAGAATCAAATCAATTGTTTGTCGAAATATAGAAAGAGCGCATCAAGTTGTCGATGAAAAAATTAAATTAACTCAGAATTGGGAAGAGATTGCTAACGATCCAGAAATCAATATTGTCATTGAAGTGATGGGTGGGATTGAACCCGCTAAGAGCTTAATTATTACCTCGCTTCGTAATGGAAAAGATGTCATTACAGCCAATAAGGCTTTATTAGCCACTCATGGTAATGAGATTTTTAAGGTGGCCAAAGAGTGCCATCGAACAGTAACCTTTGAAGCAGCTGTTGCCGGAGGTATTCCAATCATCAGAACACTACAAGAATCTCTCGCAGCTAACCGTATTGAGTGGATAGCCGGTATCGTCAATGGGACGACGAACTATATCCTCACTCAGATGCAAGAAGAGGGGTGGACTTTTCGAAAAGCTTTGAAGCATGCCCAAGCTTTAGGCTACGCAGAAGCTGACCCGACGTTTGATATTGAAGGGTTGGATGCTGGGCATAAAATCTCAATTTTGAGCGCTTTAGCGTTTGGAACAAAGATTCATTTTGATGAAAGCCATGTTACCGGTATTAATTCGTTTAATACCAAAGATGTTCGTTACGCCGAGTGGTTGGATCACAAAGTTAAATTACTGGCTATCGCAAGACATCGACCTGAAGGAATTGAAATTCGTGTTCATCCGACGCTTGTACCCATCGGGAGTTTTCTAGCCAAGATTGATCACGTTATGAATGGTATCGTTGTTAAAGCCGATGCCGTTAATATCATTCGGTTAGCAGGCCCTGGGGCCGGCAGTGAACCGACAGCAAGCGCCGTGATTGCAGATTTAATCGCTCTTGTGAAAAATCAATCCACGCTTCCATTATTTGAAGACACATCCACAAAGTGGTTAAAGATGGACGACGTCATGAATTCTTATTATTGTCGGGTACCTTTAAATGGTAGGAGTGATATTGAAATATCCGATTTCTTTGCCGAAAATGGGATTGTTTTGAAGGATTACGGAATGAATGATGACGACTTTTTTGCCATAACAAATGAAGTTAACGAGGGCAAAATGAAAGAAGTGTGGGAAACGCTGATGAAACAGATGGGGCAGCCGAGAGATGCGCAGCTCTTACACGTATTTGTAGATTAAGAAGAGTAGAGAATGAGACTTTTGCATACCTCCGATTGGCATTTAGGACACAACCTTTTTGGTCGTAAACGAACAGAGGAATTTAGCGCCTTTTTATCATGGTTAAAGAACCTGATGAATGAAAAGGGCGTGGATGTTTTACTGGTTTCGGGCGACATTTTTGACACGACAACACCTAGCAATCAGGCGCAAGAGCTCTACTACGAATTTTTAAGTTCTATTGGTTCTCAAACAAGCTGTAAACGCATTTTTATCACGGCTGGTAATCACGATTCTGCAAGTTTTATTGAAGCACCAAAGACGATTTTAAAGTCATTAAAAGTCAACGTGATTGGCGCTATGACAGATAACCCAGCTGATGAGGTGTTTGACGTCTGTGACGCGGATGGTAAGCAACAACTTATCGTTTGTGCCGTTCCTTATTTGCGTGAAAAAGACTTGCGAAGAGCCAAGCAAGGCGAGGGCGTGCAAGAACGTGAAAAACGAACTTTAGAAGCCATCCGAGAGCATTACAAGGCAGTCAGTGATGTTGCTCTTGCAAAGCGTACGACGCCGAATGTCCCCATCATTGAAATGGGTCACTTGTATGTGACGGGTTCCATTACCAAAGAGCGATTATTGGGTGAACCCGATCCGGTTTATGTCGGGTCTTTGGGGCAAGTCCCAAGTGATATCTTTTCACCTCAAGCAAGCTATGTCGCTTTGGGCCACATTCATATGCCGCAAAAAGTGGGTGGCAATGAAAGGATTCAATACAGTGGGGCTCCATTGCCGATGAGCTTTGCCGAAGCAGATATGCCTAAACGAGTTGTGCTCTTGGATATTGATGAAAAGGCGGAAATCTCAAGCGAATCCATTGACGTTCCTCTTTTTCAAGAGCTTGTCCAAATTAAAGGAGACTGGGAGGCGATCGTTCACCAAATCCAAGCGTTAAAGGACAAACAAAGTTCAGCATGGTTAGAAGTTATCTATGACAGCACAGAGGTTCAGGGTGACTTGCGAAATCGAGTGCTTGAGTTAGTCGCAGGAACAACGTTGGAAGTGCTTCGCATTAAGAACAAACAGGTGATTCAAGAGGCTCTAAGCCACAGTAAGACGCAAAAAGAGTTGGAACAATTAACGCCACAAGAAGTGTTTGATCTTTGTTTGAAAGAAAACGATGTGGCAGAAGATCAATGGGAAAACCTTCGAGAGAAATATCAAACAATATTGGACGAAGTCAATACGGTTGAATAGGAATAATTGGGGCAAATATGAAGATATTATCGGTTCGATTTAAAAATTTGAATTCTTTGACGGGTGAATGGTTTATTGATTTCACAACACCTGATTACGATGGCCTATTTGCGATCACGGGACCCACGGGCGCTGGGAAGTCTACGATTTTAGATGCCATTTGTTTAGGACTTTATGGCAGTACACCGCGTTTGAATAAAGTCACAAGCGGGGCTAACGACATCATGTCTCGTTTAACGGGAGACTGTTTTTCCGAAGTTCGCTTTGAGACGGAAAAGGGACGATTTCGTAGTCGTTGGGAACAGCATCGCGCTCGCAATAAACCCGATGGTGCATTGCAGTCTCCAAAGCACGAAATTTGCATGGATGATACCGATGAGATTCTTCAAACGAAGAGTAAAGGCGTTTTAAATAAAATCGAAGAAGTCACAGGTATGGACTTCAAACGTTTCACGCGTTCCATGCTTTTGGCTCAAGGGGATTTCTCGGCTTTCTTACAAGCCACGGCCGATGATCGCTCGCCCATCTTAGAGCAAATTACCGGTACGGAGATTTATTCCAAGATTTCTAAAAAAGTGTTTGATCGCACCAAAGAAGAAGAAAAACAATTGGAAAATAGGAAGTTGGTATTGGGGGAAATTCGTCTGTTATCACCAGAGGAAGAATCTCAAAAGCGAGAAAACTTAAAGGAAAATGAACGTCAGAGTAATGCTCAACAGAGCGTTTTAAAGAGCTTGAATGACGAATTGTCGAATTTACGTCAAATTGATGAAATTGACGTGAAATTAAAGAAATTAGAGCAAGATAAACTAAAGTTAGACGTAAATATCGAAGATTTTAAAGCAGATAATGTGCGTTTGGAACGTGCTTTGAAGGCGTTTGAAATCCATCCGATTTATCAAAAAGTCACAGATGGACGCAATGAACTCGTCAGCCTTCAAAAGCGAATTTCACTCAATGAGGGAAAACAGTCAGAGACAAAGGCCAATCTTGAGACCATTCAACAAACTGAGACAAATGCCCAAGTGGCCTTGGAAGATTTAACGAGCCGAGAAGCGCCGTTTTTGACGTTGATTGATCAGGTGCTACGCTTGGATGTTCAATTGCAACAAGAAAGATCGCAATTGACGGATAAGAAAAATGAATTTGGCGTACTTAAAGGTAAATTAAAGAAGGTTGAAGATAAGTTAAACGAAAATCTGAGAAATTTAGATAAAGAAGAACGCATTAGAGAACCTCTCGAGGACTATAAAAAGAAGCATTTAAATGATGAAGCGTTATGCGAATCTTTGACCGGTATTGAGGCCGAGTTTGAATTCGTTCGAAGCTTCGAAATGGCGTACCAAGACGCTGAAAAGAAGGTTCATCAAGAGCATTCGAAACTTGAAAATCAACAAAAGGTGCAAGATCAAGCCGAAAAGTCCCTTGAGGTTGCTCGCCCTCGTTTAGAGCAAAAGCAATCGGAAAAACAAACGATTCAATCGCAATTAGAAGAGCTCTTAAAGGGGCGCTTATTGCGAGAATACCGGGCGCAAGAAGAGGCATTGAGAGAAAAACTCGAAATGCGTCGCATTATTAGTTCCTTGGAAGAGCATCGCCATCGACTTCGTGACGGTGAGCCTTGCCCGCTGTGTGGTGCTCTCGAACACCCTTATGCGATGGGGAATCTTCCCCAAGTGTCAGACCTTGAATTGGAAATTGAAGCGGTTAAAACACTAATCGCTCAAATTGAAGAGAAGGAAGAAAAATTAAAGAAATTGGAAGAAGATATCATCAAAATCGACGGAGATGTCAGAAGTTTTAAGTCGCAACTTGATCAAGAAAAACTAAAAACCCGTCATTTTGAAGACAATTTGAGTCAGGCAAAAAAGACTTTTAGTCAAGCAAAAATGGCTTTGAGTGAGCACCGATCCGCATGGATTGAAAAAGTGCGTGAGTTCGTTGACTCTGAGTTGCTCAAAGAAGCTTCTTTTGAGTCCATTCTGGAAAACCTTGAAATTCGAGTGACTCGTTGGAAAGACAATGTTCGCCTTTTAAACGAAGCGACTCAACGCACTCAAACTTTAAAAGATGAAAATATAAGATTGGCGTCTTTTTCAGATGAGCTAAAGACACAGAGCCAAACGCTTCAAGCGCAGATTGGGGCGTTTCAAAAGACTTTTGATGATCATTATCATCAAAGAACGATGCTATTTTGCGAACGAAATCCTCAGAGCGAGCGCGATGCCTTTTATGCCAAGCTCAAGGCCTGTCGAGATCAATTAGAGGCGTTTAAGACGGCTAAGAATCGGGTCGAAAACGACATTCGTCAGTTAGAAGGTGAGTGCAATACGCTGAAGTCTGCATTGACTCAAGAAGAAGCGAAATTGACGTCAAATGAAAATGCCTTTGTTAAAGCCTATCAAACAGCTGGCTTTGTCAATGAGCAAATCTATTGTGAGGCTTTGCTCACGCAAGCTGAGCGCTTAACATTGCAACAAAAAAAGCAAGAATTGGATAAGCGCCAAGCTCAATTGCAAACAGAAATTACGGTACTGAAAGATCAATTAACGACTTGTGAGGCAAGAAAGACGCGTGAGGTGAGTCTCGTTGAGTTGGAAGCACAAATAACAGAGAAACAAGACGCTTACGATACTTTGGTTAAGCTTATTGCGACGGATAAGGTGGAACTTGATCGCAATGACAAAGAAAGAGAGCGTCAAGGACAAGCTCTTAGAGACATTGAGCAATTCGAGATGAGAGTGCGTGAATGGCAGAACTTACGAGAATTGATCGGTTCTGCGGATGGTAAGAAGTTCCGCAATTTTGCTCAAGGCATTACGTTTGATATCGTGATTAAGCACGCCAATGAACAGTTGCAACGCATGAGCGATCGTTATTTATTGGTCCGCAGTCAAAAAGAAGTCTTGGGTTTAGAGGTCATTGATAACTACCAGGCCGGTGAAATCCGATCGACTAAGAACCTCTCGGGCGGAGAATCCTTTATTGTGAGCTTGGCCTTGGCATTGGGGCTTTCCAGTATCGCTAGCGAAAAGGTGAGTGTCGATTCGCTCTTTTTGGACGAGGGTTTTGGGACGTTGGATGAAGAAGCTTTAGAGATGGCCATTGAAACGCTGTCTCAGCTTCGAGAAAACGGGAAGTTAATTGGTGTAATTTCTCACGTTCAGGCGCTTAAAGACCGTATTGGAACGCAAATCGAAGTGGTTGTTCAAAATGGTGGTAACAGTTCGTTAAGAGGGCCGGGTTGTCAGTCCATCGCCACCAAATAATGATTAAAATCGAAGAAACAATAACGGAGTTTCAGATGTTGAAAAAAATCATTCTTACTGCAGTGGTGGCCCTTTCGGCTTTGGGCTTAAGTGGCTGCAAAGAAGACGTCGCCGATGTGTCTTTGGGTTTTCTTACGTTTAAAGACATTAAAGTGAATCACTTTGTCGATCCGGTTGTGACCGGGGTGACGTGTCACGTTTCAAGTATTGAAGCCAACTTTGCGTTAAGTGACCCGTCCAATAACTCCGTGTCTTGCCATCAAACCGGTCCCATTACGCCGGAGATGATTGCAGCGATCAATAAGAGCAAAGAAGGTGAAATCGTTTTTCACCGCTCTAAAAGCGTCTTTTTGAAAAATTTAAAGATTCGTCGAATTTATGACCCTGAAGCCCAAGTGCTTCTTTACGTGTCTTATTCAACGAAGGAAATTTCCGGTAGCTACCACCATTCGCTTTCAACGATTCCGCTTTGGGGGACTGAAGCTTACGTAAAGCCCATGCCTAAACCCGAAGCGCTTTAATCGTTTAGGGGGCTCTTCGCCCTTGGTAGCGACCGCTTTTGTCATAGAAACGGTTGTTGTCTTCCCTGCCCAAATAACGGCCGTGCTCATCGTAGTGACGGCCGTTGTCGACTCTTCCTTGGTATCGCCCTGATTCATCGTAAAATCGGCCGTTATCGTCCTGTCTTCCTTGATATCGACCGTGTTCGTCATAGTGACGACCGTGGCTGTCAATTCTGCCTTTGTAGCGTCCGTGGTTATCGTACATGCGACCATTTGAATCAATGCGCCCTTCATAACGACCGTGGCCGTCGTAGTAACGACCTTCTTGATCGTTCCAATGTTGAGCGGAAACCGCAAAGGGGGCGCTGATCATAGTGCAAAACAAAAGGAGAGGAAGCAGTTTTTTCATCATTTTTTCTCCATTACTTTGTTAAGCATAGCGAAAAAAAGTGGCGAACTCTCAAAAGAGTCGCCACCTTTGCTATCTAAAAAATGAATTGTTTTTAGAAAGCCACGCCCAAACCGAGGTTAAAGCTCGTGTTAGCCGGAATCACGGCTTCGCCCTTGGCGGATTCGACACCACGGAACTTCGTGAAGTTCACCGTCATGTCAGCATTGACGCGAATGTTCTTCGTGATCGCCCAGGTAAGACCACCTTGAACCACAGGGTTGATGCTTTCATCTTCATAGTCCACGGTCTTACTTTCAAGCTTGGAGTAAGCCACACCGGCACCCGTGTGCAAACGAACGCTGTCGGCCACTTCCCAGTGGTATTGCATCAAGAGGTTGGTGTTCATGAGCTTAAACTCTTCAGCCACCTTACCGCCGGCTTCAATGTCGTGTTCGCTCTTTTGGTGGCTCAAGTCAAGTGCCCAGTGGCGATCCAAGAAGTAACGCACACCAAACTTATAACCAGCATCAGACGTCATGGTTAAGTTTCCGATGTCACCGTCACCGGAAGAAAGGTCGGTCTTAACCCAAGAGCCTTGTGCATAGAATTCAGTATTGGCTTCCCACGGGTTGCCGGCAGGCAACGGGTTCATACGACGCATACGGTCTTCAATTTCAATACGAGAGAAGAAGAAGAAGACGTTGCTGCCCGGAATGTACGTACCATAGAGGTTGAACCAATCCGTGCCCACACTCACAACGGGGAGCGGCACAGGAATCGGCATCCAATTGTAGTCTTCACGGAACGTGACACCGGCCGTGTAACCGGCACCTAAATGAAAACCGGATTGAGCGATCGGGAAGCGCGCGACCCAAGCGTAACCGAGAATGGGTTCGGGTTCGTAGTGAGAGTCGCGGAACAACATAATGTAAGCCAAACGTTCGTTACCACGTTCGTCAATGATGCTACGAGAGATGCCGGCACCGAAAGGATAAGCGTTTTCTTCATTGCGATTATCGTAGTCCCAACGCGGATGGTTCGTGTAGGTCGGAAGCAACAAACTCGTTGAACCGGTTTCGATAATGTGATGCATACCGTTGATTTGGTTACCAACGAAACCCGCATCCGGATACGGAGAGGTTGCACCAGGCAACGTTTCAAGGAATCCATCCCAAAGACCGGCTTGGGCGGAAACGCCAGCTAAAGATAACGTGGTTGCTAATGCAATTTTTTTAAGGGTCAGCACATCGGCTCCTTGTGGAATTCGATCGTTTAATTCTAAAAAATGTCCAATTATTTCAGGTTTTTACGACATCGTCCATAGTTTTTTTGTAAACCGTGAGAAAAAGATGGAAAACTCCCGTACAATCACGCTCGGACAAAGTTTGTCACGACGATCGCGGGAATTTATTTCACGAGGAAAGTCCGGACTCCACAGAGCACCGTAGCAGTTAACGACTGCCTGCCGTAAGGCACGGATTAGAGCAACAGAGACGAGCCGACGTTAGGGTCGGGTGAAACGGGCAATCTCTACGGGGAGCAACATCAAATAGGCAACCGACGAACCTGCTCGGTGAGGTTGCGGGTAGATGGCTTGAGACGAGGTGTGAATCTCGTTCTAGATGAATGATTGTCGGCTAAGGGCAACCTTAGAACAGAATCCGGCTTATCGACGAACTTTGTCCTTTTCTTTTTCTTTGGCTCTGCGCCAACGAAAAACCGGTGCGCATTGGCACCGGTTCCCTTCTCAGAATTTTCCTATATTAATCTTTGATGGCCATAATCGGAATCACACGTTTGGCGACCTTCTTTTGATCATCTTTTTTGGCCATGGCTTTCATCCAAAGAACCATCAATGCCAAAATGGCGAGACTTAATCCAATGCAGATACTGGCATAAACAGGGTTGGCAGCAAAGTTAACCGTTTGATAGAAAATCGTAGCTGCGCTATAGCCCAAAGCCGTTGTCCAAGCCACGGTAAAGACCGTCCAACGACCGCCCACTTCGCGGTAAATGGCGCCGACTGCCGCCACGCACGGAACGTAGAGCAATACCATCAATAAGTAAGCAAAGGCGGCGGAGGCTGAACCAAAGAGCGTTTTGATGGTAGCAATCGTACCCAAAGAAACGCCTTGACTTTCAGCAGCTTCTTCTTGGTTGGTTAAGTCGTCAACGTGTAAGCCCATCGGATCGGTAAAGGCTGAGGTAAGACCGGCAAAGTTTTCTCCCACCGTCGCAAGTGCTTCACTGGCAACGGCTGTGATGGAGAAGGTGGACTCTTCTTCTTCATCGGTTGTTTGAGCGTGTTCATTGGCGCTTAACGTGTCGTAGAGTGAATTTAACGTACCAACAACGGCTTCCTTGGCAAAAATCCCCGTAAAGACGCCAACGGCAGCAGGCCAGTTTTCTTTTTCAACGCCCATAGGTTCAAAGATCGGAACAATCGTTTGACCGATTTGCGACAAGACGGAGTTTTCACTGTCTTCATTGCCGAATGAACCATCGGTACCCAAAGAATTTAAGAACGTCAAGCAGGCCACAATCACAACGATTACGCGACCGGCTCGGAACATGAAGGACTTCACGCGATCCCACGTTCTCAACATCACATTCTTAACGCTCGGAATGTGATAAGGCGGGATTTCCATCACGAAGGCGCTTGCCGCACCCGGTAAAGCCGTGCGCTTGAGCAAAAAGCCCGTGAGGATGGCGGCAAAAATCCCGATGATGTAGAGCAAGAAAACTAAATTTTGACCGTTTGTCGGGAAGAAGGCCGTAGCAAACAAAACATAAACCGGCAAACGAGCACCACAACTCATAAACGGTGCCATCATGGTCGTGATGATACGGTCGCTCGTTCGATCCATCGTGCGGGTTGCCATAATGGCAGGGACGTTACAGCCAAAGCCGACAATCAACGGAACAAAAGCCTTACCGGGCAAGCCCAAGTAACGCATCAAACGGTCCATCACAAAGGCGGCACGTGCCATGTAACCCGATTCTTCCAAGATGGCTAAAAAGAAGAACATGAAGAAGATGACCGGGATAAAAGTGGAAATCGTTTGCATACCGCCACCGATACCGTTGGCGACAAAAACCGTTAACCACTCAGGTGTGCCCATTTGCGTGAGCCACTGACCCAAACCGTCAACCAAAATGCCTCCCACCAAAATATCGAAGAAGTCGATAAAGACTGCACCGAGATTTTGCGTGAAAAGGAACATCACGTACATGATCAACAAAAAGATGGGAAGACCTAACCAACGGTGAAGCACGATGCTATCGATGCGGTCGGTTAAGGTCGCAAGCATTTCATTTTGTCGCGTAACGGTGTGTGCCATGACTTCAGAAATGAAGCCGTATCGAGCGTTTGCAATTTCGATATCAAGATTGCCATCAAAGGCTTGATTGGTTGCATTGACAATGGTGTCAATGCGAGCAATTGTATCGGCATCAAAACGCTCTGTGAGCCCAGGTGCTTGCTCTAAAAATTGTGTGGCAAACCAAGCGCCATTGGGATTTTTTTCCGTGATGATAGAGGTAACGGAATCAATGGCTGCTTGAATTTTTTCGTCAAATTGAACGTTTGAACTCGGTGCAACAGGAACGGCTAAGAAATCAATTAAACGATTTTTGAGTTCTTGCAAACCCTTTTGGCGAGAGGCAACGAGACCGATCACGGGCACGCCCAATTGAGCTTCTAAAGCTTCAAGATCCACGCTGATGTGATGTTGGCGAGCAACGTCAAGCATATTGACCACAACAACCATCGGAATCTTTAATTCGAGCAATTGCGTGGTGAGATAAAGGTTACGCTCTAAGTTGGCCGCATCAACGATATTAATGATGAGTTCGCTCTCACCAGAGACTAAATAGTCGCGAGCAACGATTTCATCTTCCCCAGCCACAGAGCTCGGCGTCAAGGAATAGATACCCGGAAGGTCAACGACATCAAAGTCGATACCACGGTAAGAGAAGGCGCCCGTTTTTTTGTCAACGGTGACGCCTGCCCAGTTGCCCACTCGTTGATTAGAACCCGTTAAGGCATTAAAGAGAGTCGTTTTCCCACAATTGGGATTACCAATAAGGCTAATGATGTGTTTCATGGCAAGTTGGGGAGAAAATTAAGAAATAGGAGAGAGTTCAAGCATTTCAATTTCGTCTTTGCGAACGGAAATCAAACCGCCACGCACGCGAATTTCAATGGGATCGCCCAAAGGGGCAATGCGAACAACTTCCAACTGTGCACCGGGTGTGGCACCTAACATCATCAAGCGACGTCGATACTCAGGAGAGCTTTGACGAAAGGCTTCAATTTTTGCCTTAGAGCCAACGGGCAGTTCATTTAACAACATGGGATAAATCCTTTTCTTTTCACGCAGCAACGTAAACGTTTTGGGCGGTTTGATAGTTCAGGCCAATTCGACTATCACCCACAGCCAACAATAAGGGAGCTCCTTCGTTAGCTTGAAGGATTTTGACCGTAGCGCCACAACGCAACCCCAGTTGCGTTAAACGAGTTTGTTCGGCCGGATCTAACTTGAGTCGAACCACGGTGGCATTTCGAGACGTGCCCAGTTGGGTTAAAGGTTGGATGCGCATAGTTGATAATCAAAAGGGTATTCAATTTTCTTGAATGTTATTGAGAATCATTATCGAATGC
>DYCH01000037.1 GCA_019418235.1 Sutterella sp. | reverse complement strand
GCGGGACAGGCCTCCACGAGTAAGCACGCTGTCTTTCTCCCCATGTAGGAACCCCATTTACCCCGCCAGTTTCCGGATAGGTATCGGACTTTGTGTTCTTTTGCACACTCATCCACTGGTATGGCCTTATATGAGGTTTCTGTGCGTAACCTCGGGGGTTTGCCGCCGACTTCCTTCGTCCTACACCTCGCGGTGCACGACTTGTCTTAAGCTAGGTCTTGGCCCTATCTGCCCGACCACGGGACTTGCACCCGCTAGAACAGCGCACATGTCGTGCGCACAAAACAAGGCTTCGGAAAGGAACCTCCGAAGCCTTAAATTCTATAGGTTAATCAAAGACTTGATTACATCGCACCCATCGTCGTGATCACAACGGCGTTCACAAAGTCAATCAAGAAAGCGCCGACCAAGCTCACAATGAGCCAAGCCTTGGGGCTCGAGCCATACTTTTCAGCCATGGCTTGCATGTTTGCCAAACCATTAGCCGTAGCACCCATTGAGAAACCGATACCGCCGACCGTCAACATAACGGTGTCGTATTCACGCTTAAAGAGGCCAAAAAGCACACCCCAAGCAAAGACCAACATCAAAACCGTTTGTGCGGCCAAGATGACCATCATGGGAACCGCCAAATTCACCAATTCGTGAAGTTTGAGGCTATTGACCGCCATCGTAACGAACAAGACCAAGGTGATGTCTGCGACCGTATTTAAGCTCTTGTCTTCAATACGGAAGGCCTTCCCCTTTTCCAAGTCACTTAAATTACGAATGACGGCTGCCACAATCATGGAACCGATGTAGGCCGGTAACGTAATCACTTGACCCAAAAGGGAAGAGACAATGGAACCCAAGCCCATGCAAATGGCCACGATCCCAACGGCCTTCATCATGTCAGGCGTCATCGAGGGCTTTTCAGCAGCGCGTTCATCGATAATGCCGGCATGCATATCATCAGGGATGCGCAATGACGGTTCGGGAACGCCCACGGTTTTCGGTGTTTTAATCTTATATTTACGGATTAACCATTCACCAAAGGGGGCGCCGATCATTAAAGCAGCAACCATGCCAAAGGTAGCCGACGTGATCGCTACGGCCGTGCCGCCCACAATCCCGTAGGTTTCTTCAAAGTAAGGGCCAAAGGCTGCAGACGTACCCAATCCGCCCATCATTGAGACAGAACCCGCTAAAAGACCGTAGTGCGGATCCAAACCCATGATCGAGGCAAGGCTCATGCCCATGACGTTTTGAATCACAGCTAAGACTGAGACCGCGAGTAAAAAACCCACAAGGAGCTTACCGCCTTGTTTGACCACTCGGACACTTGCCATCAAACCGATGGTCGTGAAGAAGGCAAGCATTAATAAACTCTGCAGCGTACCGTCAAAATTGACTTTCATGATCTGGAAGTGTTGCAGTGTCGAAATCGTCACTGCACAAATCATCCCACCGACTACTGGGCTTGGCATAGAGTAACGCTCCAAAATCTGGACCTTGCTCTTAATCCAAACACCAAGGTAATACATTACGACGGCTAAAGCCACCGCTTGAATCATGTTGACATTTATAACCAAAATGTCACTTACTGCATCGTTCATAAAATCTCCTTTTTAATTATGTTGTGATGAGAGGCGTGTATAGCTAGAGGGCCATGAATCTAATCTACTGCCTTTTGTCACATTTCGAAGCCTTATTTACATTCTTTTCTAGGCGGAAATACCCATGTTTGGGTTGAAATATGGGGCTTTGTACTTAGGAGGGGTGAGAAAAAGCCCCGGTCTTTTAAATGCCGAAGCTTTGAGAATGGTTTGATGGCTAGTGAGCGAGCGCTTGACGAATCTTAGGAATCAGTCCTATGTCAGCTGGCAACCAATCCACTGAATCGAGTGTTTCAGAGCTTAGCCATTTAGCCGCTTCGTGCTCTTTTAAGACCAACTCCCCGCCCGTGATGGTGCAAAAGAAGCAATGCATCGTGAGGTGAAATTTCGGGTAGTCGCACTCCACGGTTTCTACGAGTTCTCCCACTTCAATATCGACGTCAAGCTCTTCTTTAATCTCGCGAATAAGGGCTTCTTGAGGTGTTTCGCCGGCTTCCATCTTGCCGCCCGGGAACTCCCAGCCACCTTTAAAATCACCGTAGCCGCGTTGTGTGGCGAAGATTTTATCCTCGTGGCGGATGATGGCGGCGACGACTTCGATGCTTTTCATGACTAGCCTTTTAAATTAAAGAGGTTTACGGTTAAATCTTAAAAATTGTACCGATCTCTTTATTAAAAACTAAATTACCTTCATTTAACGTCAAACCACAAGATTATTTGCAAGCATCCGTAAATCCGCGATAATGCCAAAAGCACTATTTACTAAGGTTTTTTATGAAAGTTTTGTCATTATTTTCTGGTTGTGGAGGCATGGATCTGGGGTTCGAAGGAAATTTTTCTTGCCACATCAATTCCATCAATACAGATATTCATCCCGATTGGATTGAAAGTCAAACCGGTGATTGGGTAAATGTTAAGAAGACACCGTTTACAACAGTGTTTGCTAATGACATACGTCGTGACGCCAAAGCAGCTTGGGTTTCATATTTCCATAAAAGACATCCAGATGCAGAGAGCCTTTACCATTTAGACAGTATTGTTGACTTAGTGAAGACCTATAAAATGGGGGGGGGGCAAGTTCATTTCCTTCTGATATCGATGTTGTCACGGGAGGCTTCCCTTGTCAGGACTTTTCTGTTGCTGGTAAAAGACTTGGATTTAATTCACTAAAAGGTCACGATGGTAAGTTATTAAATGCTGACGCACCAACGGTTGAGAACCGTGGATCTCTTTACATGTGGATGCGTGATGTTGTCTCCATCACATTGCCTAAAGTCTTTATTGCAGAAAATGTTAAGGGTTTAACGAACCTAAACGATGCGAAAACCATTATCGAATCAGACTTCGCAACAGCTGGCAATGGATACTTAGTCGTACCAGCTCGAGTTCTTCATGCTGCTGACTTTGGTGTCCCTCAATCCCGTGAGCGTGTAATTTTCTTTGGTTTTAAAAAGTCCGCATTAACCCAACGGGCTTTGAGTGAACTATCCAAGATAGAAATTGGAAATGAATTCGATCCCTATCCGCCTCGCACGCATGCATACACATCATTTGGTTTGGGATTGATGCCACCTGTCCCGTGCTCAGATTATTTAAGTGATTTGCAAGAACCAGAATTCGCTTCCGATGTTGCACAGCAAAAATTTTCTAAAGCAAAGTGGATGGGCAAACATTGTCAAGGTCAAACCGAAGTTAATTTAGGTTCAATTGCTCCAACCATTCGTTCCGAGCATCACGGGAACATTGAGTTTAGACGTTTATCTTTAGAGCACGGAGGTAAACATCTTCAAGAACTTCAAAAGGGTTATTTAGAAAGAAGACTTACTATTCGAGAGTGCGCTCGTATCCAAACATTCCCAGATGATTATGAGTTTATCCATTCATCAAAAAATCCGTTTGGTAGCGTAAGTGCTTCTGATGCTTACAAAATTATTGGTAATGCTGTGCCGTGCCTTCTTGCGTATCATATTGCAAAACGCTTAGAGCAAAACTGGAATCTTTATTTTGGTGAGGATTAGTCATGATTGTTGCCGAAACAAAGACCCCTACGAATGAAGATTTCAAAGAGTTAATGTCTAAAACAGACAACTATTTGAATAAGTTAGCTTTGGAAGAGCCATCGCTTTTCAAAGAGCATGGAGGGCTTAAGCTCGAAGGGGATATTCTTTCTGCGCTTAATGACTGTTCGAAAGGAACTCTGTTCGAAAACACAATTCATTTGGTATCAGGTTCCAAGTTTCCTGATTTAATCGTTGGTGGCAATTTTGGAGTGGAAGTCAAAAGTACCAATAAAAATCATTGGACAAGCATTGGTAGTAGCATCTTAGAGAGTACACGTCTCGGTTGTGTTGATCGCATATATCTGATGTTTGGCAAGTTAGGCGATCCGATACAGTTTTTAAGTCGCCCTTACGAAAGTTGTCTTTCTGAGATTGCTGTCACGCATTATCCTCGATATCTAATTGATATGAAAACTCAGAGTGGCGAAAGTATTTTCGACAAAATGAAGATTGACTACGATCAGTTTCGTCAACTCGAAGACCCAATTACTCCCCTATCCAACTATTACAAAGGTCGTCTTAAAGCAGGTCAATCTTTGTGGTGGGCAGGAAAAAACGAAGAAGACAATGTTGTTAATCCCACCATTAGACTGTGGAGCTCTTTAGAAAAAGACGAAAAAGAAAAATATACAATTCTTTCTTACGTTATTTTTCCGGAAATTCTAGCCTCTAGATCTAATAGTAAGTATCAGAGGTTAGCTCTTTGGCTAGTAACTAAACATGGCATAGTCAATACCAATATTCGAGATCAATTTTCAGCAGGTGGCACAAAAACCATTAACGGTTTTCAAAATATGCCCGCTGCATTTGGTCGTATTTTTGACTATAAAAATGACTTCATAAATGCACTAATTAAAACCCCATCTTCTGAGTTAGAAGAATATTGGCATTGTTCGAACCCCAAGGACCGAATTGAACAATGGATCAATCTTGCAATACAACCAATTGATGACACTAAACAAAAAATAGTAGCTAAACAATTTCTTGAAATGGTTTTAATAAATTAAAGCCTCACTTCCGAAGAAATGAGGCTTGTCTTAATTAATCAAAGAGTGTTCGATTAGTACTTAGCGAACATTTCCTTGATCTTGGCGGGATCATTGGTTTTGGTCAAAGCCAATTGCAAGAGGATACGAGCCTTTTGCGGGTTGAGGTAACCGGCTTCAATAAAACCGGCATCGTTGTATTGCTTCATGTTGGGGTTCACAACACCACTACCCGTGCGGGAAGAAAGCACCACTGTAACACCCTTCTTAACGGCTTCTGCCAAAGCGGGTTCGGTTTGACCGTGAATGGAACCGTTACCGGAACCGGCGTGAACGATACCCTTGGCACCGGCGGCAACTGCAGCGTCAGCCAAGACGCGGTCAGCGTTGGCGTGCGTATAGACAATGTCAACGCGCGGCAAGCTCTTCAACTTGGAGACATCAAACTCGGTTTGATACGTGTGGAGCTTTTCAACCTTGCGGAAGAAGTGGTTCTTACCACCGGCGATCACGCCCAAATAACCCAATTGGTGAGACGTAAAGGTATTAACGTGGTTCGTATTGCCCTTCGTCACATCACGACCGGCGCTGATTTGGTCGTTCATGGCGATCATCACACCGCGGTCAGCGGCTTGCGGGTCGGCTGCCAAACGAACAGCATTTAAAAGGTTCATCGGACCGTCAGCAGAAATTGCCGTTGCCGGGCGCATTGCACCCACGAGAATCACAGGCTTTTTGCTCTTAACGGTTAAATTCAAGAAGTAAGCCGTTTCTTCCATCGTGTCGGTACCGTGCGTAATCACAATACCTTTAATCTTCGGATCTTTTAAGAGTTCGTTGCAGCGCTTGGCCAAACGAAGCAACACGTCGTCGGTTAAGTTGTTGGAGCTGATCTTAACGATTTGTTCGCCCGTCACATCGGCGTAGTCCTTGATAGCAGGAACTGCGTCAATCAACGTTTGAATAGCCAACTCACCGGCCTTATAGCCTGTCGTTTGCGTGTTGGAAGAAGCCGTACCGGCAATCGTGCCACCCGTTGCCAAAATAGCAACTTTGGGCAAGTTAGCAGCATAGGCGGAACCTGCCATAGCGAATGCCAAAGCAACGGCCATCAGAGTCTTTTTCATATCAATTCTCCTAAAAGTCTCTTACTTCTGTACTAAGCAAAGTCAGTACTTTCATGGTTACTATAGGTTGAATTGCCTAGCTTGGGTAATTGGGGTTAACCCTTCCATTTTTTTGCTAGGACGTGGGAGTTGAAACAGCCAATATTTCATGGGGAGGAAGACTTTTTGTAACTGCCAGCCACTCTATCAACGACAAAAATAATTCCCAGTTTTATTTAATTAATCAGAGCATTAAAAGCTTAGATGGAAAATTTAACTTTGTAGAATAGCGTTTTTCAAAATTGGGACAAGAGATATTTTCCAATGGTGAAGCAGATTTCTCTTTCCCATAAAATCTCGAAACAGTCACTAAAATTTTAGCGTTTAAAATCAAGAAAAAATACACCGGATGAGCGATGAGGGACATTTGAAAAGCCCGACTTAGCGGGCCTTTCTGAGCTGAGTTTCAGACTATTTCAAAGTTTTGTAAAAATTCGGATCATACTTCTCCCAGAGTTTCGCCTCAATATCCTGTATCTGATTTTCAGTTGTACTCTTCAACTCATCTAAAGTTCCCAATTGATCCCAAACCGTTTTTTTCAGTTGCTCGATTTGGCCATTTAAAGAGTCAAGATTCGAAGTATTTGCTTCACACTCTATATATTCCTTCAAAGTCTCCTTACTTTTTTGAATTTCTTCAGCCTGCTTGGCCCAAGTTTCAAGATGGGTATTGATGAGATTGATACTTTCCTTAAAGTCATCAATTTGAGACTTCAATTTGTTTAATTTGTCAAAATCATTGAATATCGGATAGGACTTTGGGTCGTCTCCGATCGGAGCATTAACCTCGTAACCATTAAGCCAACCTTCCCCTAAAGACTCTTTACACAGTTGATTGATGGCAAAGCTGATCTTATTGATCTTTTCATCACTGTTGATGCCACTCGCATTGGCAGGGAAGGGAGCGACAACTAATAAAGTCTCATCATCCAATATCGTATATTCAAAATCAATTTCACCTTTATCTAGCGAGACTACTTTTTTAGTCCAAACATTAGAGGTTGCTCCCCATAATCGACTAAAAGAGTCTTTTGAGTCTTTACCGAAACAAATGATCAATTTAGGCTTATAGGTCTTTCGAATATCTGTGAACAAAGGGTGACGAAATTCGATGACTGCATTTAAATAATCATAAAAATTAGTCAAACCCGACCAGTCAGTTATTTTCTTTGACTTCCCATTCATCATTCGAACCTGATAACTGTTCCACGAACCAGTGCTAACATTTCGGTTCGGCACAGAGATCGGGAACATATTGAGGACCATCGCCAAGCCATGCGGACCAACAATATGCCGTCTTCCAAGATCTTCAAACCATTCTTCAGTAGGACGCCACTTAAAGTTTGTTATATTGTCACCAGATTGATAGTGCCCCTGCTGCAACCCCACTAATAGTTTGATGACATTCTGACAATACGGGCTCCCAGAAGCCCAAAAACTTTTTCTAAAAGAATCTGCTGTCCAAGTGTGAAGTTCCCTAAAACCATAAGGTTTTAACGTGTCCAATAAAATGGGAGTATCGGCATCATAACCACCACCCCATTCCAACCCGCAAAACCAGATGGGGCTTCTAATGTTGCCCGCAGTCGAACCGAAGAAGGAATGGCACAAATTCTTAAATTCGTCAGGGACCTTGTCGTAATTGATTGATACTTCAGGCGCTACAGGCGGACTAAATGATTCATAATCTGAAAAATATTTTGCAATCAAGGGATCGAAAAACTCGGCCAACGCAATGATTTTTTCACAGACTTCCTCGGACGTTTGAATGATTTGACCATCATCGATTCGGCAGCGAGCATTCTCATGATTTTTCCATTCACACCAAGAAAGGCGAGAATTCTTTTTCGATTCAATGATTAAAAATTCGCGCAACTTCTTGTAACCCCTCAAAAACTGAGCTTCACAATGAAGTTCTACGTAGCCTTCGAGATACTCAAAATGCAAGTAGCCTGATGACTCAGCTGAATAAATATAAAAATAAGAACAGCTGTTTTGATAATTTTCAACCTTTCGATCAAGCCACTTTTTATTGACCTTACCAAGTTCGTCTTTCACTTGATGGATTAATTGAGCTGTAACGGGTAAATAATCACTCATCGCCTTTTCCTTTCGAACTTTTTGTTCGGTTGATTTTAGTATTTTTTTGCCGTATCACACCGAACGATTTGCTGTTCATCGTCTATGTAATTAAAAAGCTTGCGCATCACACTTCACATAATCATTGAAGTCTTTCGAGCTAATTCCGTTGTCACTTAAAATTTTGCGTCTTTGCGTCGCTGAAAACCATATGGTGTATGTTGTCATACCCTTAAACAAGCAGACGATTAAAAAAATCAAAGACTAATAATAGTGTAAGCAAGTACGCGAGTAGCTGCTTCCAAACTCAGCCAAAATCTTTTTGATTGGTTTATCTTAGTGCGCCCTCGCTGCTTTTCGATGTTCATCAGGAACACCCCAACAAGCTTCTGCGAGGCTACCTGCAATAGCGGCAATTGTGTCGCTATCGCCTCCAATGGAGATGGCATTGCGAATTGTATCTTCGAAATCTTTACCTTCTTTGAACGATGCGATGGCTCGAGGCGTCGTATTCATGCAAGAGATGCTTTCCTCGTCGTTTGCTCGCCGATAATCTTTAATCGTTCGTTTTTGATCGTAGTATTGAGCCAAAAAAGCCAGAACTTTATCTTTAGGTTCGCTTCTGGTTAATAGGTATAAAGCTTGAGAAACAGCAACGGCGGCCTTAATACTTTCAGGATGATTGTGACTGACGACAGTGACCTTTGTCGCCAACTCTTTTGCGTGTTCTAAGCTTCGAGCGGCCCAAAATGGTGATCGGTGCGAAATCAAATTGAGGCCCATTTTTAATCGACTCTCCTCGGTCAGCAAGAATGCCAAAGGGATAAAACGATGGGTAACAAGTCATTCGGAAACGACTTGACGGCCGTGCCATGATTTCATTTTCTTCTAAAGCCGACGGAAACGTGAATGATTTTAAGTAGACGGACATCTTAAAAGCCCTCCTGTGATTACCATTTAGATGTTCTTATCCTATCTTCTATAGCGTCAG
Organism: Sutterella sp.; assembly: GCA_019418235.1. Lineage (GTDB taxonomy): Bacteria > Pseudomonadota > Gammaproteobacteria > Burkholderiales > Burkholderiaceae_F > Aphodousia. The sequence goes on along the minus strand of DYCH01000037.1, from coordinate 16,561 downwards.
TCTTTGACGCAAAAATTCAACCATCAAACTATTTGTATTTGCCTCACTGCATCTCAATCACGACACTATCTGACGCAGTCAGAAATAGACTTCAAGCAATTTCACTTATTCTTTGAAGTCAAACATGCTTAATCCAGAACCCCCTGAAATCGATGCACAATGGTATCCGCCGGGAGAAGTCGTCAATATCCATGGCTTTCGTATTAAAGGAATGGTTTACGTTGGTGATTTTCTTCCCTCTTGCCGTACCGCTCACCTCTATGGCCGCCACCGAGAAAAGGAGCCCAGCCTAATCACATTAGCTTTAGATGTGGGGACTCCTAACCCAATGGCGCCCATTGATACGCTTTGCCAAGAGTTGGATGACCTTTCCTATCAACGATTAAATCCCGTTAATCGGGCGACCTATCTTCAATGGTTAGCCGATGGTAGACAGTCCGATGACATCCTATTTCACTACGTTTGGCTCTTTTACTTTGGATTAGAGCGCCGTCTGTATTGGGATCAAAATGTCCCGAACGCCGAAAGAAAGGTGTTATTAGAGGAAGTCTTTAACCTTTATCTTCGCTTTGGTCACATTCGACACTTTGCAGTTTGCGCACTGGAATGTTTACAGCGAGCTGCGATTCTCTACCCGCAACTCGCGCCTTTGAGTCGAGATCAACTCCTCACGATCGGTTTAACTCGAGGCGATATCAAATTTAGTCTTCTACCTAAATATTTGATTTCTGAGGCCATAAAGAAGGGCGAGCCGCTTGGCGCCGAGCTTGCCTATTGGTATGGTCGCATCTTATCTGAAGAAAAAAACTTCTCTCAATACCGTAACAGGGAACTTTCTGTTTATGAGAGGTTTATTAATAATTTCAAAGAGTTGCCATTAAAAGTCCGTACGGTTGAACCCAATACGACAACGTTGAGTTTTGAGTTTAAACCTGCCAATCCCGGCATGATTGACTGTTATCACTCGCACATGGGACTCACGGATCCCCTATCCTATCGATCCGAACCCATACTGGATAGTGCCGCCACACTGTATTTTTCTGCCTGTCGAAGAGCACTGGAAGCTCATCGAGTCAAGAAAAGACAAACTCAATCTCAAAAAGATTTTGAACGACTCATGAATGAAGATGACGAGACGTTCTTTCAAGACCCTCGCATCAATACCGTATTTCGTTTTCTTTTCGAAGCCTTGGCGAAGGCCCCTGACAGATTCTTTAGAGTTAGTGAATTAGAAGAAGTTCTGCGCCCTCTTCATCCGACAGGGATTAAAGAAAATGACTTTAGCGCCTTTCTTAATCGTTTGGGCTTTACGTTGCTCCCCAATCGAAAGCTTACCGGCACGGCCCTTCATCCTCAGTTTCGATTTTGTCTCATTCATTCTGTATTGATTGAAGATGAAACGATTCGCCTATGGAGCGATGTCATTCACGTCGCCGCGCGATTCATTAAAAATGCCGGTCTTTTGAAAGAGGCTTTGTTTGACCTTTTTGACCGATATTTTCAATCAAACATTAATCTGACCACTAAACAAAAGAACTACCTTGATCTTTTTATGAGGTGGAAACTCATCGTCGATTTCTCTGGAACGCTACCTAAGCGCACGATTGATGATCACGACTTAATGACAACGATATTGAGGTTTTGGTTCGATTGCATTCGTCTTGAAGGCGTGGCGAGCGCCAAAAATATGAAGCTTTTGGCCCAGGTTATCAAAAAGTGGCAATTGGATATCAAGGATTTTAATTGGATTACGCCTGAGCCCACTCACATCGCCTTTCATGATACCGGTTTAGGAGAAACCTCCGACTTTTCGATTCCTGCTCAACCCGATGGCGATTCATCAGACGAGAGTCAAAGTGATTCGCCTTCCAACTCCTCTGATGACCAACCGGAACTTTTCGCCAAGTCCATCATTGACGATACGGTCTTTGAGCAAAAACTTAACGAAACTCGTCTCGCACAAGGCATTTTGGGAACGATCTTTACTGACGAAGCCCCTGCGATTGAAACTAAGTCCGAATCCATGACGAGCAACGACCCGATAAAAGCCCTCTTTAAGACACTGCTTACCCAAGAGACTTGGAAGTTTGAGGACTTTGAGGAGCAATGCAAAGCGTTGGATTTCATGCCTTATGAGGCACTTGAGCGGATTAACAACTTGGGCTTTGAATTGCTCGATGCAGATTACCCGATTATCTCTGAGGACGACGGAGTTTTGACCGTTGATACAGAAATGGGACAGGCACTCTTTCAGATTTTAGAAGCTCAATAATCCTACTTTAAAGTTCACGTCAAAAATTGACGTGATCGCTCTTAAACTTTTTTTAAGCATTTAAAAGGCAAGTGTTATGTCAGAAGAAAAGAAAATGATGATTCGCTCCAAAGACCGCGATGCCATTTTGCAGTCATTGCGCGCAGGAGTAACTCCTAAAAATGGCCTTCAATACATTCAAGTGGGCCGAGTGAAAGAGGTTGAAGCTCTAATTACCGATATTGACCGCATTATGGATGGCGGAGCTGCTTTTCGATTGGTCATCGGAGAATATGGTTCCGGAAAGAGCTTTTTCCTGCAATTGGTTCGTGCGATTGCTTTAAAAAAGGGGGTGGTGACGCTCCAAGCTGACTTGTCGCCAGATCGCCGTCTTTATTCCACAAGCGGCCATGCAAGAAACCTCTATGCGGAACTGACTCGCAACTGTGCCACAAGAGCAAAACCCGATGGTCAAGCGCTTGCCAGTGTTGTTGAGCGTTTCATTACATTGGCTCGAGAAGAAGCCAAAAGTCAAAATTGCGAAGTGAGCAACGTGATCGGCACACGATTGGGCCATTTGTCGGAGCTTGTGGGCGGGTACGATTTTGCACAAGTCATTGAAGCCTATTGGATTGGTTTTGATAATGACAATGAAGTCCTAAAACAAAATGCCCTTCGTTGGCTAAGAGGTGAATTTGCGACCAAAAAGGAAGCAAGAGATGCTTTAGGCGTCAGAAGCATTGTGGATGACAGCAATGTCTATGACCGTTTGAAGTTATTGAGCCTTTTTGTGAAACAGGCCGGTTACAACGGACTTTTGATCTGTTTGGACGAAATGGTGAATTTGTTCAAACTTCACCAAAAGCAGTCTCGCACAAATAATTACGAGCAAATCCTTCGTATGCTCAATGACTGTCTTCAAGGGACGTCTGACTCCATGGGATTTGTGATGGGTGGAACCCCTGAATTCCTGACTCACCCCACAAAAGGCCTTTATAGCTATCAAGCGCTTCAATCGCGCTTGGCAGACAATCGTTTTGCTAAGACGGCAGGCGTGACGGATTACACAACCCCCGTTTTGCATTTGGTCAATTTGTCCCCGGAAGAGCTCTTGGTGCTTTTGCATAACCTTCGAAAAGTGTTTGCTTCGGGTGATGAAAGTCGCTACTTAGTCCCGGATGAAGCCTTGTCTGCGTTCTTAACGCATTGCTTTAAAAATGTGGGTGAAGCCTATTTTAGAACGCCTCGAACCACCATTAAAGCCTTCATTGACTTCTTAAGTGTCCTGGAACAAAACCCTTCTTTGGATTGGAAGACCTTGTTACCTAGCCTCAAGATTGAAGAAGAACGTCTCTCCGGTGTTCCTTTGGAAAAAGCAACTTCATCAATGACAAAAGCACAAGCGCCAAAGGCGAATGAGACGTTAAACCCTCGTCCTGAGGTTATTGAACGCAAGATGGACAAAGCGCCGTCTGAGACTGAAAAGATTGATGACGACCTTGAAATGATGAGTACGTTGGAGTTTTAAATGAGTCAATCCTCTGCTTTCGAACGTTTTCATCCTTTAGTGCAACGTTGGATTTGGAATCAGCAATGGACGCAGTTGCGCGAAGTGCAAGAAATGGCCGCCGAACCCATCTTAAAAGCCAATCAAGATGTGGTGATCTCGGCCGCAACGGCGGCAGGTAAAACAGAAGCTGCTTTTTTGCCCGCCATTTCAAAGATATTGGAAGTGCCTCCGCATAAGAGTATTGGCATTCTTTACGTCAGTCCCCTAAAGGCACTGATTAATGACCAGGCCAGACGTCTTGCCACGTTATCTGAAATAACCCACTTAAAAATTACCCCTTGGCACGGTGATGCGAGTCAAAGTGGGAAATTGGATTGCGCTCGCTCTCCTGAAGGTATTGTGCTCATTACACCGGAATCTTTGGAATCCATGCTCATGAAACCGGTGAGTTGGTGTCAAAAAGGATTTAAAAACGTACGTTACGTCATCATTGATGAGTTTCACTCCTTTGTCGGCACTGAGAGAGGCTGTCAATTACAGTCGTTGTTGCACCGATTGGACTTTATGCTTGATCGAAAGGTTCCTCGCATTGCGCTTTCAGCCACACTGGGCGACTTGGAGTCCGTGCATTCATTCCTGCGCCCCGAAGGCGATTTCCCTGGGGTTATTGTGAATTCAACTGCCGTGAAGTCATCTTTGCAATTGCAACTTCGTGCATACTCTGACATTGCACCGGATATTTCGATTGAGAGCCGTCCATCAGAAGACGATGTTCCAGTGGTCTTCTCTGACCTCTATCGGTGTACGCATGGACAATCCAACTTGATTTTCAGCAACAGTCGTTCGAAAACTGAAGAAATTGCCAATGCGCTTCGTCGTTGTTGCCAGATCCGTGAAATTGACAATGAATACTTTGCTCACCACGGACGGTTAGCCAAATCCATTCGCGAAAGTTTGGAAAGGCGACTTCAAGAGGGACAACTGCCAACGACCGCCGTCTGTACATCGACACTTGAAATGGGAATTGACATCGGTCACGTTGATTCCGTTGTTCAAATTAACGCGCCTAGTTCGGTGGCAAGTTTTCGTCAACGACTCGGTCGCTCCGGTCGTCGTGGTTCTGCAGCCTTGTGCCGATTATTTTTAATTGAACCCAATCAACAGCGTTTGACCCTTCAAGATCAGTTTCGATTGGGCATTTTTCAGTCCGTTGCCGTGATTAACTTAATGCTTCAAAAGTGGGCTGAACCCATGGATGACAGTCTTTATCACTTCTCAACGCTTGTTCAGCAGACACTTTCCACGATTGTGCACTACGGTTGTGCTGAACCCGTCGACCTTTACCGTGTCTTGTGCCATAAGGGAGCCTTTCAGAAGGTGACGCCCCAAATGTTTTCTGAACTCATCAAACAAATGGTGAAAGTCGGTCTATTGACGAAACTTTCAAAGACCTCGGTAACGATTGGTGATGTGGGTGAAAAAGTGGTGGGACATTATCAATTCTATGCTGCCTTTCCAACGCCTCAAGAATACGTCTTTAAGGGGCTTGGCAAAGTCATCGGCACGTTTCCCATTGATACGGCAGGCGGTTTAACCCAAGGCATGGAAATCATTATGGCAGGCAAAGAGTGGGCAATTGTTTCCATTAACCACCAAAAGCATGAAGTTGAAATGACGCCTACGAAACGAGGTTCAGTTCTCGTGGTTTCTGGCGAAGGCTTTAACGTTCATCGCCGAGTAAGAGATGAAATGAAGCGACTTTATGAATCTGACGATCTCCCCGTTTTCTGTAATGCTCGTGCCTTGGATTTCTTTAAAGAAGCACGAGCACTTTACCGTCGTTTTCATCTGACGTCCAAACACATGATTGAAAGCGGTCATGAAACGCTCATTTTCCCATGGTTAAGTGACAAAGGTACGAGAACGTTAGTTGCGCTTTTAAGGCAAGAAGATGTACTGGCCGCTCATTTTTACGGAGTGATTTCGGTCAGAAACAGCTCCATTGCCCAGTGTGCAAAGACTTTTTCAAAAATTTATTCAAATGGACGCCCCAAAGACATTGAACTTGTAGGGTTTAACGGAGGTACCAGTGAAGAGAAGTTTGATCTCTATTTACCCGATTCATTAAAAGAACTCGATCAAGCCCGCAAACTCTTTAATGTCGATGAGGCTTGGGGATGGTTGAGACTTCATTACGGTTCATAAGGAAAAGAAAATTATGTCAGGAACGTTTGATCAATTAGCAGCAGTTGTAATTGCTAACTCGGCTTCGGGTGTTTGGGAAGAAGCGGTAAAGGAATGGGCACTTACGGGAGGCGACATTGATAATAGCTGCTCATCCATTTGTGTTTGCGGCCATGTGGGGCTTAAATACCTGCATGAAATTACGAACACTAAGACCGGTAATGTCCTTTTCCCGATTGGAAGTAAGTGCATTGAAAAGTTTGGGGTGGATGATTTAACAACGGAAGTCAAACTTCAAGAATCCTTCTTAAAGCTTTACGAGCATTTAAAAGAACGCGCTAATAAAAAAGACGATGTTGACATGCAGTTTTTCTCAAAAAACATGATTGTCAACATGTTCAATAACGGGGCGTTTGAGCCTAACAAATATAACGATGATGACCCAAAAAAAGACTACGAGTTTCTTTTAAAAATGCTTCGCCAACAGCCAAAAGGCATCACAGAAAAGCAACAAAAGAAAATCAATGCGCTCTCGCAATTGATTGTGAAGCGCTTTCTTGAAAAGGAACTGGGTCTGTCCGCTTCATCAAAAGGCAAAGCCACCCAAAAAAAGGATGGCTCAACCGAAAAAGAAGATGATGACGACTTTGATATTTGGCCTTTTTTGCTGCCCTAACGGTTAATTATCTTCACCATCGATGACTTCAATATGGGATTTGATAATGAAGGGCTTCCCCTGCCCTTCAATAAACCAATGAATCATTTCGGTTTCGGGCATCGTGGCCACAACAACAGCTTCCGTACGATCATCGTTCCAAGTAAGAATTTGATCCTTGGAAATGGGCGTTTCGGCAAAGTAGTCACCTAGAGACTGATCCAGCGTCAAAGTCACTCGAACCTTACGCCCCGTTCTAAATCCGAAGGATCCGTCTTCAATGTATCGCGTTAAATTGAAGTCTTTCGGATAAATGAACGTATCAAAAAGCAATTTGACAGACTCTATCCGGTGCAAGGCTAAGTGCCGGTAGTTATCGTAACCCTCGAACTGACAGACTAAATAAAGACGCACGCCTTGTTGAACCAATGCCACCGGCATAACTCGCGCAGTCTTATTCTGACGCTCCTGGTTATAGTACTTCACCTCAATCATGCGTTGCTCGTAAAGCGCCTCTGAGATGGACTCAAAAACCGAGTTGTGAATGCTGGCCGGTAAAAACGTTTGAGAGGTCGGTACCACCCGCACCTTGTTGCGCCATTGAGCTTCAGGCTCGCCTGGATGAGTTTGAATGTGATAGAGCGCATCGGTAAAAAGACCGTTCATGGACTTCATCAAGCGAGTGGGCAATTGGTAGCGCATTTGATCTTGCGCCAAACGAAGTAACAACGCTTCGTGTGGCGAGAGACTACCCAGATGCAAACTATTGGTAGTTTTCTTTAAGCGATAGCCGTAAGGCGTTGAGCTGTTATCACACTCTACGTGTAAAAAGTCCGATTCAACAATGGCCTTAAGAGCACGTTGCACAGTTCGCAATTCAACCGCAAGGCCATCGGCAAGCAAGGCTTGCAAGATGCCGTCGGCCGTCATTTTAGAGTGAACGGAGAGTTTATCCAAAATGCGTAGGTATAAAAGAGCGCCGTTTAGGGCTGTTTGGCGTTTGCGTTCCATTGTTCTCGCCTTCTGTATCTGATGTTTATGGAATTTTAGCCGACTTTGTCTGATAAGTTTGAGCGAGTCTGAGTATTTCATCGAGTTCAACCAACTTACATACGTCAATAACTGACGTATGCACCATTAAAGTAAACACTGAACGAAAAACAAATTAGAGGACAAAAATGTTTCAGTGTAATTTGTCTGAATCGTCGCACCAATACGACGAAAGTATGAATCGCTTATATCAGTTTTTATTGGTCTCTGCCTTACTTTTTGAAAGCACTTGGATGTATGTTGATCATGAATTTAATGATCTTCGTCTTCATCATTCCCGTTTTGATATCGGAAAATTATTAAATCGTCCGGAAATTAATGACTTAATTCCCAAGGAAATTGAACCTTGTGATAACGGCATCGTGAGTGCCGAGCAAAAAGAATTCCACGAAATCTTATTAGGTATATACGATGAGTTCGTTAAGCGCCCTCCTGTAGTACCTCCGCGCTTTGTTAATAACTTAAAGCTATTAGAAAGTACGATTCAATTGACCAAAGCTGAGCAGTTAATTTTGGTCGTTGCTGCCGTCATAAACGTTTATGGTCGAAACCAAAGCATTTTGGAACTTTTGAAGTTACCGCTTTTGCGTACGAATCGCAAAGTTCAAAATGACATCTATGTTGCTCAATTTTTATGCTCTATCAGTGACTGTAGCATGGAAGATTTTAAGAACGCCTTTCAACGAAATAGTACGTTGTTAAAGTACAACTTCTTTGACGGTTTTAAAACCGACAACGATGATTTAGAGGACTTTTTTGATTTTGAGTATGACTTCTGTAATGGATTCTTAAATGAAAACGAAGAAGTCAATTCTCTTTTGGGTCTGAGTTTAACCGAAAGTCACAACAGCAAGTTAACGCTTGATAATTTTGAGTACTTAAATCCGAAGTTGACTCAAACAGCAACGTTTCTCGCTTCTGCATTAGATGATGAGAAAAAGGGAATCAATATTCTTCTTTATGGCTCTCCCGGTACGGGTAAAACGGAATTAAGCAAAGCCATAGCTTCTCATATTGGTGCTAATCTTTTTGAGTCTCCAGTTGTTGAACACTCTGAACATATGACTCACGATCGACGAGTCAGTCTCATGCGGTGTTTGGCAATGCTAAAGAAGAAAAAAAATAGTGTCATGCTCGTTGATGAAGCTCAAGATATCTTCCAAAACTATGACATCTTTAACTTTCAACAAAGCAACCCTAATAAGGGGTTTATTAATAAACTTTTAGAAACGAACGAATGTCCTGTCATTTGGATTACTAATTCCATCGATCAAATGGACCCTGCGTATTTACGTCGCTTTTCGATGTGTTTAGAAGTTGAGGTTCCCCCAAAGGAAATTCGTGCCAGCATCATTAATGAAAAGACCTGTAACAAGCTTTCTGAAAAACTCGTGAAAAGTCTTGCAGAACGCACGGATATTGCACCAGCTGTTATTGAACAATCTGCTAACTTTGCGAAGGAAGTCAGTGAGAAACAAGGATCGGACATGGAAAAAGTATTTGTTGAGCACTTAAACTCAACGCTTTCCATGATGCATAAGCCTGCGTTTGTTCAAAACAAATACTCGTTTACAACCGATCTTTACGACCCGTCTTTAAGCACTGCCGACGCTGACTTATTAGAAATGGTTGATGGCATTAAAGAAGCCGAAGCTGCCCGCCTCTGTCTTTACGGTGTTCCGGGTACCGGTAAAACAGCATGGGCAGAACATTTGGGCAAGTGCTTAAATCGACCTGTTTTGGTCAAGCGTTGCAGTGACTTATTGGACTGCTACTTAGGGAACTCTGAAAAGCACATTGCAGCAGCCTTCGCAGAAGCCAAACGCAACAATGCCATTTTAGTGTTGGATGAAGCGGACAGTTTCCTGCAAAAGCGTTCTGGCGCGCATTACAGTTGGGAAGTCACGCAAGTCAATGAAATGCTCACACAAATTGAACACTTCGACGGGATTTTTGTGGCCACGACCAATAACTTGGATCAAATGGATGAAGCCTGCTTGCGTCGTTTTGATATCAAGGTGAAGTTCGACTACTTAAAGGCTGATAAGGCAGAAAAACTCTTTGTGAACTACTGCGAAAAATTGTGCCCAGATAAAACGATCTCTGATAATTTAAAGAATCAGGTTCGAAAGATGGTCTATTTGGCCCCCGGTGACTTTGCCACAGTAGCGAATCAATCGCGATTCCGTCGAATTGATACTCCGGAAGTTCTACTTCAACGTTTGGAAAATGAATGTAAAGTGAAGTTAGCTCACTCTCATCACCGCACAATTGGTTTCTAGCTATAGGCAAAGGCATGAGCAACATTATTTCGTTTACTAATGAAGAGACGCCTTACTGTTTAGAAGCATTACTTGATGGTTCTCATCATGAAGGGGGATTCGTCATTCCCCTTCGAGGAGTTCGTCAAACCATTGCCGTCGTTAAGGCTGACATAACAAAAATAAAGACTGACGCGATTGTGAATTCCGCTCATCGCTCATTAATGGGAGGAGGCGGTGTTGACGGAGCGATTCATCGAGCTGCAGGTAAGAAACTTAAAGAAGCCTGCGTAGGTCTTGGCCCTATTGATTTTGGCGAGGCTCGAATCACCTCAGGGTTTGACTTAAATGCCAAATGGGTCATTCATGTTGCCGGTCCCCGTTACTGGGGAGAACCTGATGAACCTCTTCAATTGGCCAATTGTTATAAAAATGCTTTGGATTTGGCTTTAGAAAATGACTGCGCTTCTGTTGCGTTCCCTGGGATTTCGACTGGTGTTTATCGTTATCCCAAAGAAGAGGCTGCCGATATTGCAGTCGCAAATGTTCTCCAGTGGTGCAGAAATCATTCGCATACTGAAATGACAATTGTCTTTTGTTGTGTCAGTCAAGAAATGTTTGACATCTATCGAAAACATTTTAATAAATGTCCAGTCGCTTACTAGTCAAACACCAAATCTAAGGTTCGGATATGACAGCTCCCATAAAACCACCTCTTATCTCTATGACTTTTGACGAATTCTTTAATTCTCTTAAAGGCTGCAATTTATGCTGTGTTTTGGGACAGCATGAATGGGATCATCGAATGTTCAATTTTCTTATTCAGGAGAAATGTGACGATGATGAACTGCCTGTTGGTGTCATTTCATTGTGGATTGCGGGGTATTCATCGACTCGTACAATTCCATTCTGCAAATATTGGGCTATGTGGCGGCAAACACCACTACACCCTATTTACATTTACAAGAATGATGGAGAAAGTATCTCTGAAATTATTGACCACATCGAAGAGCTAATGAAGCATCTTGATTCAATCGACTTCCTTTTAATCGATTCAATTGATCTGTTAGCTAGTATAGAAGAACAGCAGAATTTGTCTGAAATTACCGCTGAAATTAAAGACGCATTAATGACACTGTCCAATCGGTTCAATTGTTCGGTCATTGTTACACAGCAGATTTATGACAACAACCCCAACTCAATACTGCTACCAGTCGATAAAGCAGATGTCGTGCTTTATCTTTCTGAGACAAGTTACGATGAAAGTAGACAATTTATCGGTTTCAAGTACGATATCACACATTGTGCAGAAGTTTTGATCAACAAACATCCCAAAATTTCTACTCCCTGTACATTAAAGGAGTTACTTTTGTTCGACGGCCATTAGTGAAATGACTTTAATCAGTTTTGATTACAACTAATATCCAATAAATAGTCAATAAATTTTGATTGTGTCAATGCTCCTGATGCCACAGCAACAATCGTATCTGCTAAGTTTGCAGTAGACTTAATATTGACACCATTGCGTTTTGGAAAAAGAATCATCACGCCGACAGCTGTACGCTTATTAGCATCCGTAAAAGCATGCCCTCGAGCCAACGAGACACAATAAAGCGAAGCAATTTCCAAAATATCGGTTATCTGCCCATACTCAATATGATTCTGAATGCGTCCCAATACACTTTCTAATCTAGCAGTCTCTTCATGCCCAGGACAGCCTCCGTAGCGTTTAAGAATTTCACGGTGAAAGACTACGATATCATTTAAGGTTACGGACTTCATCGATCGGCTAACTCCTTAAACAGTTCATCAAACTCCTCGAAAATAGCCTCAATCTCTTCTTGAAGGGAGACTTCTTGAACAGAATCGTTAGTCCTTTGATCCTCAGATTCTGTTCTGCCATTCCTCTCTTTTGTATTAAGCTCAATTTGTCTTCTTTTAAGCTCTACCATTCAATCCTCTACAAAATAAAACAGCCCCTTCTAAATGATTGATGAACTCGTTCCAATCGATCAAAAGAAAGAGCTGAAATACTCATCAAGACAGCAGTTAAAAGTCTTTGTAGAACTCTTCAGGATCTGGAATTCGTCCGTTGTATTTTTCTTTATACATTTCAAAAGAATAGATATAACATTGCCAACGAGGATCTTTACAAGAACCGTCTGAATTCTCCCAAAATTCATCATACTTTTTGGCGTCCTCTTTGGAAAAATCAATATAAAGACTGCCGTCATAGGGTGCAATGAGCAAACCACTATCAGAAGTAAATGTATAGATGGGTCCTACTTCAACATGAGGGAGATTTTCTTTTAACCAGATCAAAAGTTCTTTGCGACCAGGGATTTCACCAGGCACGCAGTTTTCGGCCAGACCCATGAAACTTCGATCTACTTGGGTGAACCGAATAAAGTACAGATCGCGTTGTTTTTCAAAGAAGTACGTAGTGATGTTATGAACAAGTTGTGGCATCGCAGTCTCCTTATTGGACACTGTTAGTATTTCACTCATCGCGTCAATTTAAGACGCAAAGAAAAGGCGTTAACCCAAAAGTTTTGCCAGCGAAAGGTTCGCACGTTGCGAAAGAACAATCTTTAGATTCATCGAAGCTCGTGTCAAGCCTAAGTAAAGTAGCGACTTATCCTCTTCGCTTAGTTCTTCAAAGTCCACTTCCGTCAAAATCACACACGGTGCCTGAAGCCCCTTAAAGCGACGAATCGTATCGGTATAGAACGTGCCATCGCTAAAAGTACTCTGTTTATATTGATTAAAACCCGTATGGAGCTTTAATTGATACTTACCTAACGTTGTTGACTTCATGACTTCTGAAGAGTTTCTGCCTGAGTAAGTCAAAATAGCAATCTGATCTTCCGTAAAGCCTTCTTTAAGCGCTTGCTCAATAGCATTCTTGGTTTGTCGCAAAAGCTCACTCTTACCCGTATAGATAAATAATTGCGGCTCAGGAGCATCGTACGGACTCGAGGTTGTCATTTGAGACCTTGTGAGTTCGTACTTATTGATCCAATTTAAGAAGGATTGAGGGACACGTGCAGATTCATTCGATGTGAGTTTTACGTAGTCGGTAAATTCCGCCAACGGCTCACTTTCATAAATTCTCACTTCAGGATCAGTCAGAACGTAGAACGTTCCTGTGTCACTTAATGCGTTCGTTAAAGCTTCCAACCACTCAAATTTCAGGTCTTGCGCATCGTCAATAATGATGTAGTCAATTGAATCGCGACCTTCATTCAAAATTTCAATCAAATCATCCGCGAGCTGATTAAATACAACCGACAGGTCTTCATGACCTTCAATTTCTTGATGCGTTTTCTCACAAGCCAACTCATGCCATGTTCCAATGAAACTCACCTTATGAGCACAGGAAATGGCTTGCATCCTCTCAACGATATTGCGGTTATAGTTGATGTACCAGGCCCTCTTTCCCTCATCGACTGCCTTTTGAAGGAGCGCAGCGGCAAGTTGCGTTTTGCCGGCACCTGCTGGGGCCTCGACTATCACAATGGGGCTTGTCGATGAAATGCGTGGCACCCAAGTGGCAAGTCCTGCTGCATTTTCTCTGCTTCTTAAATCCAGTGTTTCTGAAATTGAAACCAGACTTTGTTTGATTTGGTACTGATTTTTCAAAAAGTCTATGAGTTTTCGGCGGTCAGCAAAGTGGCCTTGTTGACGTGAGGCTTCATCAGTATCAATTATGATTGAGACAATGTCAGAAAATCGTTTTGAATCAATGACCTGACTGTTATTAATTCCAATGGCCTGACCAATGAGTTCACCCTCGGGCAAAACCAAAAAGTGCTCGTGATTAGGACGAGGTTTAAATCCCGACAGACGACTTCGCACAATCCCCTTTTGGTTATTGAGTTGATGGGTAACATCTTTGTTGCCACTCGAATAGTGACGATGAATTCTGCCTGACGAATTAGCCTCAAGACTTCCGGCTTTAATTTCCAATGTGATCAACATTCCTGATGGTGTTACAACAGCAACATCCAGTTCTGAGTCGTTTCTGGCAGTGATATCAATTTCCGTTAAAACATTGTAGCCGGAAGGCAAGTCTCGCAATTTATCCTCGACAAGCTTTTGGGCGACTTCACCTGCTGTTTTTCTCATTTTCCAGTCCTTCTATCAGATCACATTCACTGATCATTATAGCCATTCAAACATCTATCATTTTTTTGACGCACAAGGATGCAATCTGACTTATAATATCAATAATTGACGCAAGTGAATTTTTAAGGAGATTCAAATGTCTCGTGATGCGACCTCACTTAATCAAGCCCTTATCTATTTAGAAGTGCTTCGCAAGATTCCCCGCCACAGCTCTGTGGATGCAAGAGATATTCAACAAGCTCTTGCAAATATCGGTATCGACCTTCCCATTCTGACGCTTCAACGTTACCTTAAGGCCCTTGTTGATTCCGGGATCGTACCGATTGACTGCAATCGAAACTCAAAGCCCTACAGCTATCGTATATCAACGGAAGAAACGCCGCTCTTACTCACCGATCCTTCGCCGCAAGAAAGTCTTTTGATTCATATGGCTCAGGAGCAGTTACGCTATCAACTTCCGAGTCACCTGACCAAAGCCTTTGATACGATGTTTGAATCCGCTAACAGCGCTTTAAAGAGTACGGCCAAAGCTCATAAGGAGAAGGCTTGGTTAAAGAAGGTCGCCGTTGTCAATAACACTTTGCCTCAAATTCCGCCACCGATTAAACCTCGCCTCTTTGATGCGATATCCAATGGTTTATTTGAGAACAAAAAACTTGAGTTAACCTATAGCAACATGAAGCGTGAAACCAAAACGGCAACAGTCAGTCCTTTAGGCCTTGTGCAACAAGGAGTACGTCTGTATTTAGTTTGCCAATTTGACGGTTATGACAATATTCGCCACTTGGCTCTTCACCGGATCAAGGACGTAAAGGTACTGGTTGATAACGCACAAGTCATTCCTGACTTTAATGTCCGAGAGTATGCGAATTCCATACACTTTAACTATGTTGGAGATGAGCGCACCATGGTTCATTTGGTTTTGGAGTTTACGAATCCACAGACCGCTTTAAATTTGACGGAAGCGCCATTTAATCGAACGCAAAAGATAGAAGAACTGGAAGACGGTTATCGTCTTGAAGTGGATATTGAAGACAGTCTTTTACTTGATGGTTGGATCAAGACTTGGGAAGAGATTGCCAACATTCGTAAGGTTGAAAAAACAAAAATTTAAAACCAGTCCAATCTCTATGAATTGGCCCTATAGGACTTATGGGGCCATTTTTTATCAAGTAAATATTTTATTTAATCGACTGACAAAGGCCTAAGATTCTTCTTTTTGTATCTTCGATACCTAATTTCTAAGGTTAGAAAAAACAATGGCTTGGATTTTATTTTCGCACCTCCAAGCCAAAGTCTTCTACAGGAGGAAAGGTGATGCGTTCTTCAATACCCTCACCAATCCAGTGGAAATATTAACACACGACGCTATTTTCTGAAAATTCAATAATAGTCATCTCTTGTGGCTAACTTTTCAAGGGATTTTATAGGGCTGTTATTATCCACACAAAACACGTGACTGGGTAACATATCAGGGGCACATTCGGGTATCTCTCATGCATTTAATTGCAAAAGGTTTCTCACTGTCGACTAAATATTAAGTTTGTAAAGTCTACGCAATTCATCTGCCTGCGGTGACTTACGGTTTTCGTATACGCTAATCGCCAGATCAAAATACCAAAGCATCATTTCCTTTCTTTCCTGTCGATCGAGATTAAAACTACCAACACCTTCCCCTACGTCTAAATGATTTTCACGAAGTGATTGGAGGTTATGCCATGCATCAGCCATGCTAATCAACAAAGCTTCGTCACTTATTTTTTTGAGTTTTTCAATGTAGGCAAGCTTTCTGGTTCGAATTGGTGTTCTAACACTGGGCGGTTCTGACAGAAGGTCTGAGCACTCCAAAACCATCTCTAATACCTTTTCACCACAGTTCTCTTGAATTTGTTTCATCCATATAATGCCGCATTTTTCTATTACATCGTGTACGAGTGCAGCCATAAACTGAACTTTATTGCCACCCCACTCCAGCACTTTCGAGGCAACCGCCATTGAGTGACAGATGTAGGGCGCATTAATGTCCTTGCGACTTTGTCCTTTATGCGCAAAGTTGGCTAATTCAAAGGCCTTGCTAGTTTTTTCGTGATCAAACATTTTTCTCTTCCTTGTCAACTTAGTTAAGTTAACACTAGAAACATCATTTATTGATGGATATGTTTAAAATTTTGCAATCTTCTCTTCACGTCAAGAACTGAAGTTTGATGACATACGATTTTCGGCATAAAGGAGTTATTTATGCTTGAAAATCAATATAGAATGACCTTATCCTCAAAAACATTGCAACTCATGTTAGCGGACGTTAATGTCCACACCGTCAACGGCGGGTAAACATGCACCAATGCACGGACAAAGGACGTTTCAAGAATAAGCCATTGTTTAAAGGCTCATTTAGCGTAAGCTTAATGAGCCTTTAAACATAGTTAAATTGGCATTACATCACTGACATCATGTTGCGTTGTTATCCCTGTTGGGAGGCGTCAAGAAGTAACACAGATACGGCGTTAAAAAGTGACACAAAA
>DYCH01000036.1 GCA_019418235.1 Sutterella sp. | reverse complement strand
ACCTGATTTAGGTCCCTCGGAAAACCCTTAATTTTTGGGTTTGTCAACAGTCTGATGCCTCGCTTTAAAGCGAGGTATTTTTTTATCGGTTTTTACCAAATTGGATCAAAATAGGCCAAAGCCAAACCGATAAAAACCAAAGGAATATGAAACGTAAGGATATTTTTTGTGATTCATTTTTGTATGTTTTAAAAAATATAGCGATAGCACCAGAGATAACCCAAAGCAAAATAAGTCCATAAACGATCACTCTTGTGTTGTAGCTATCACCGACAAAACTTGCAATATAAGCTGATAGGGGAACGCTAGAAATAATTGCACAACAGGCGCCAATAAGGGCGTTTCCCATAAAGTTTGGGGTGTTTGATTTAAAGCTCATATTTTCCTCATTGTTAGCATTTGATGCGTATTGTATCGAACGGATCAAACAGAAGCAGAGTGCGTCTAACTCTCTATCAATATTTTGAAAAAAATCTGAATAAGACTAAAAAATCATTCAGTTAGTGAGATAATTAAATGTTAAAACTTTTTTAGATTATTTTGATCGTGAATACTGATAAAGATCCTATTGTTGCTATTGCTACCGCCTCTGGACGAGGGGGTGTTGGCATCATCCGACTTTCTGCACAAGACACTTTTATCCAAGATTTCTTGAAAGAGTTTTTCCCGAATGATTCATTGAAACCTCGTTATGCTCACTATCGTCAGTTTAAGGACGGTAATCAAGAGGTGATTGATGATGGATTGGTGCTTTATTTTCCTGCTCCTAAATCGTATACAGGGGAGTCGGTGATTGAGTTGCAGTCTCATGGTGGTCCTGTCATCTTACAGATGATGCTTAAACGAGTTTTACAAGTCGGAGCATCAAAAGGGTTGAGATTAGCTGAGCCAGGAGAGTTTACTAAGAGAGCTTTCCTCAATGGTCGTTTGGATTTATCTCAAGCGGAAGCTGTTGCGGATCTTATTGATGCAACAACCGAAGGGTCAGCGCGTGCTGCGTCGCGATCTCTGAGTGGTGTTTTCTCAACGAAAGTTCATGAAATTAGCGATCAAGTAATCGAATTGCGAGCTTTAATTGAGGCCATTTTAGACTTCCCGGAAGAAGAAATTGATTTCATTCAGAGCACTCAAGCTAAAGAAAGAATGAACAAAATTCAACTCTCGTTTGATGAGTTGAAACGTCAATCAAAGCAAGGCTCCATTCTTAGAGAAGGGATGACGGTGGTTTTGGTTGGTAGCCCTAATGTTGGCAAGTCTAGCTTGATGAATAACCTCAGTGGGTCTGATGTAGCGATTGTGACCGATGTTGCTGGGACAACGCGAGATAAGATCGAAAATGATATTCAAATTGATGGAGTGCCATTGCGTTTAGTTGACACTGCTGGTGTTCGCGAAACCAATGATAAAGTCGAAAGCATTGGGATAGAACGAACGATGCAGGCCGTTGAGGGGGCTGATGTGGTCCTTCACTTGGTTGATCTAAGTAGTCAGACAAGTGACGAAGAAGGGTTGCAAACGTTGTCTAAAGTTATGCAACGCGTAAAGCAAGGT
Organism: Sutterella sp.; assembly: GCA_019418235.1. Taxonomy (GTDB): domain Bacteria; phylum Pseudomonadota; class Gammaproteobacteria; order Burkholderiales; family Burkholderiaceae_F; genus Aphodousia. The sequence continues at coordinate 19,681 of DYCH01000036.1, read as the reverse complement.
GTTCCTGTTATTGATGTTTTTAATAAAGCCGATATGGTGCCAACCTACGATCGAAAACAAGATTGTTTGTACATCTCTGCAAAGACCGGAGAGGGGATTGATGCTTTGAAGCAAAAACTCCTTTCTATTGTTGGTTGGGAAAGTAATACAGAGAGTCTGTTTTTGGCAAGAGAACGTCATTTGCAAGCGATCATGAGTGCTAATGAGCACTTGATGCTAGCTCAACAATTTTTGAACTTACCCAATCCGGCTTTGGATTTGATTGCAGAAGAGTTACGACTAACTAATGACGATTTAGGTGAAATTGTTGGTGAAACAACACCTGATGATATTTTAGGGATGATTTTTAGTCGTTTCTGTATTGGTAAGTAATTGATTTGTAAAGATAAAGTGATAAAAGTTTCACGTGAAACGAGGAAAAAATGGATTATCCAATTCAATATGATGTAATTGTTGTTGGTTGTGGACATGCGGGGGCTGAAGCATGTTTGGCAGCGGCAAGAATGGGATGTAAGACGTTATTGATTACTCATAATGTTGAAACAATTGGACAGCTGTCCTGTAATCCGTCTATTGGTGGTATTGGTAAAAGTCACTTAGTGAAAGAGTTGGATGCTATGGGTGGTGCTATGGCACAAGTGACTGATGCTGCCGGGATTCAGTTTCGAATTTTGAATAGTTCTAAGGGGCCAGCTGTTCGAGCTACTCGCGCTCAAATCGATCGTGATATTTATCGCGTCGAAATGAGAAAAAAGATCGAAAATCAAGAAAATTTATGGGTTTTTCAACAGGCAGCTGATGATTTAATTGTTAATGGTGATCGTGTTGAAGGAGTTGTTACTCAGACCGGGATTCGTTTCAAATCAAAAACGGTTGTTTTGACAGCAGGTACTTTCTTGCATGGATTAGTTCACGTTGGGTTGGAGCATTATCCAGCTGGTCGTGTTGGTGATCCAGCAAGTATTCGTCTTGCAGAGCGATTGATTGAATTGGGATTACCTAAGGGTAGATTGAAGACGGGGACGCCAGCTCGTATTGATGGGCGCTCGATTGACTTCTCTAAGTGTGAAGAGCAATGGGGGGATTTAGAACCCACGCCTAACTTCTCAATGTTAGAGCCGGCTTATCGTCATCCTAAGCAAGTACCTTGCTGGATAACGAATACGAATGAGAAGACGCACGACATTATCCGTAATAATTTAGATCGTTCACCAATGTTCTCCGGTGTGATTGAGGGGATTGGTCCGCGTTATTGTCCGTCGATTGAGGATAAGGTTGTTCGCTTTGCAGAAAAAACTTCGCACCATGTGTTTTTAGAACCGGAAGGGTTATCGAATCATTTGTACTATCCGAATGGTATCTCATCGAGTTTGCCTTTTGATGTGCAAATGGGGTTTATGCATACAATTCCGGGTTTGGAAAATGCTCATTTTGTGCGCCCTGCTTATGCAATTGAGTATGACTACTACGATCCTCGTTATTTAAAGACCTCTTTAGAGACAAAGTCTTTACAAGGATTGTTCTTTGCTGGTCAAATTAATGGTACGACGGGTTACGAAGAAGCTGCTGCTCAAGGGCTTTTAGCTGGTATAAACGCTGCGTTGAAGGTTAAAGATTTAGAATCTTGGACGCCCCGTCGTGATGAAGCGTACTTAGGGGTAATGGTTGATGACTTGATTACGAAGGGTGTTTCTGAACCCTATCGTATGTTTACCTCTCGAGCAGAGTATCGCTTGTGTCTGAGAGAAGATAATGCCGATGAACGTTTAACGGAAATTGGCAGAAAGTTAGGTTTGGTTGATGATGTTCGTTGGGAATTCTTTAACCGTAAGCAAGAGAATATTGCAAAAGAATTGCAACGCTTAAAGTCTACGTGGGTTCATCCTTCTGTCATCTCGAAAGATGATGCAGTCCGTGTCTTAGGTGTGCCAATTGAACGTGAATATTCATTATTCAATTTACTATCACGTCCGAATGTTTCACATGAAACATTATCTACTTTACGGAAAAATGATGGATCGCTTGTAACGCCGTCTGTTGATTTGAGCGAAGGCGAGATCGAACAAGTTGAAATTGTGGCGAAATATTCTGGCTATATTAATCGTCAAAAGGAAGAAGTTGCAAAGCTTTTAGAACATGAATTAACGCCTATTCCTGAAGATTTTGATTATGACGCGGTGAAAGGACTTTCTTTTGAAGTTCGTCAAAAATTAAAGCTGCACCGCCCTGAAACGCTGGGGCAAGCTGGAAGAATTTCTGGTGTAACTCCTGCAGCGATATCTTTATTGTTGATCTTTATTCGCTCTAAACGTTTTGAAAAGTGAGGGTAATGTGTCATTTTTGGATATGAGTCGACTTCAGAATGGTTTGGCGGAATTAGGACTTTCTGCAACGGATCGTCAGTTGGAACAACTTGATTTGTTTGCTGAAATGTTGTTTAAGTGGAATAAAACTTACAATTTGACGGCAATTAGTTCAAAGGAAGATGTTTTGACACATCATATTTTGGATTCGTTATCCGTTATTCCGCTTTTTAAATCTGAAGCAATAGATGGCGCAAAGATTTTAGATGTTGGTTCTGGTGGCGGTTTGCCGGCGATTCCTTTAGCCATTATGTGCCCTTCATTTTCGATTTCAATGGTTGATACCGTAGGGAAGAAGACGGCATTTTTGACACAATGTTGCGTCTCGCTACGTTTGTTAAATGCAAGAGCCTTTCATTCAAGAGTGGAAAATTTGAATGGTGATAAATACGATGTGATTACTTCAAGAGCTTTTGCATCGCTGAAATTGTTTACGGATTTGACCAAACACCTGCTAAAAGATGATGGGTGTTGGTTAGCACTTAAGGGACCTGGTGTTTCAGATGAAATATTGGAACTTACCAATAACATTTGCTTGGAAGAGAATTTTGTTATTAAAGTACCATTTTTGGATGAAAAACGCTGCTTAATAAAATTAAAAAACAAGGGAAGTGGCGTTTAGTTTTATTTTTGATGAAATAAATTGCATATAATTTAAACCAAATCATCAAAGATTGTTTAAATATCAATGTGTTATATTGATTTTGATTGTTGATATTTTTTGATAAAAGAGAGTGTTTCACATGAAACATTCTCTTTTTTATGTTAAAAGCGAGAATTTTCTTATTGCTTGTGTCAAAATCTGATTTAGTCGTTGTGAACTTGTTGGTAAAAGTGATGGATCAAATTATTAGTACCTTTTTGTTTACATTTGCCTCGTTTATTCCTGTGTTGAATCCTTTTGGTGGGGCAATGTTCTTTTTGGCATTGACGCCGAATATTGATGACGAAACTCGAAAGATGATGGTCAATCGAATTGTTTTTTATTCGATGATTATTTTGTTGGTAAGTTTGTTTGCTGGACATTTGATTTTGAGTTTTTTTGGCATTTCATTAGGGGTGCTTCGTGTGGGTGGTGGTTTGGTCTTGATGTCTGCAGGGTGGAAGGCATTGAATGATGCAAGTTCTGTTGATGATTCTGAAGGGGCGAGTATCGAACCACCGAAGTCAAGGAAGAAATTACTGTCGATGGCGTTTTATCCGATTACCTTGCCGTTAACCATGGGCCCGGGGATGATTGCTGTGTCGACCGCGATTGGTACTGGGACGCTTGGTCAAGGGACAGCTGCATTAATTGGTTGCTTGCTAGCTACGGTTGCAACTTTGTTGACGGTTTATGTTTGTTATCGCTACTGTGATCGCGTGAGTGAAGCGGTGGGTACGACGGGGGCTGATGCGCTCTCTCGGGTATTTGCTTTTATTTTGCTCTGTATCGGTATTTCCGTTCTTTGGCAAGGGTTTAGTGAATTGTGGCTTAGTTTGCCAAAGGTGTAGTGAGGATTATTAAATGGCGTTAGTTTTCTGTGTCGCAAATCAAAAGGGTGGGGTTGGTAAGACAACAACAGCTGTTAATTTGTCGGCTTCTTTGGCTCAATTAAAGCAACGAGTTTTGTTGATCGACTTGGATCCTCAAGGCAATGCGACAACGGGTAGTGGTATTGCAAAGGATTCTGTTACAGATACGATCTATCCTTTATTGTTTGATCAAACTAGCTTTGACGATGTCGTTGTTCATGCTCCTGAGGTTGGCTACGATGTTTTACCATCAAATCGCGAGTTGGCAGGTGCAGAGGTTGAGTTAGTTGAGTTGGATGATCGTGATGAACGATTGAAAAAAATCCTTGAAAAACAAGACGATCGGTATGATTTTGTCATTATTGATTGTCCTCCGTCCTTGTCAATGTTGACGATCAATGCATTGTGTTGTGCGCGCGGCGTCGTTGTACCGATGCAATGCGAATACTTTGCTATGGAAGGTCTAACGGATTTGATTGGATCGGTTCGTCGTATTCAGGCCGATAAAAATCCTGATTTGACATTAATTGGACTGTTAAGAGTGATGTTTGATCCTCGTGTGACTCTGCAACAACAAGTCAGTGATCAACTTAAAGAGTACTTTGGCGATAAAGTCTTTAAGACTGTTATTCCACGAAATGTAAGACTGGCCGAGGCTCCGAGTTATGGTTTGCCTGGGGTTTTGTATGATAAATCCAGCAAAGGGGCGAAGGCATACTCTGAGTTTGGTGCGGAGTTCTTAAAACGCATGAAAAAGTTTAAAAAAGCTAAGAAGGAGAGTAAGTGATGGCCGTTAAAAAAACTCGCGGAGGTCTCGGAAAGGGACTGGATGCCTTGCTCGGGGAAAAGAAAGATCCGGTCATTGTGCTTACAGATAAGCCGGAAGATACCGTTGCAGAATTGGATGTGTCGAAGATTCAAGCGGGAGCCTACCAACCTCGTACGCTGATGGATCAAAGTTCATTAGAAGAGTTGGCGGAGTCTATTAAGGAACAAGGATTAATTTCTCCAATTCTTGTTCGTCCAATCTCTAAAACAAAATACGAGATTATTGCTGGTGAGCGACGCTTTAGAGCTTCTAAGTTAGCCGGGTTAAAAAAGGTTCCTGTTTTAATCAGAAAGATTTCTGATGAAAAGGCTTTGGCTTGGGCTTTGATTGAAAATATTCAGCGAGAAAACTTAAATCCTTTAGAAGAGGCGATGGGGATTCATCGTTTGATTTCTGAGTTTTCTATGACGCACGAAGCTGCGTCTCAGGCCATTGGCCGTAGCCGTACTGCAACCAGTAACTTATTGCGACTGCTTAATTTGGCAAAACCGGTTCAAGATTTTCTCATGGCCAATAAGATTTCGATGGGCCATGCAAGAGCTTTGTTGCCGTTAGAACCCGCTATGCAGGTGGCAGTTGCTCAAGAAGTAATTAGCAAAGGTCTTTCTGTTCGCCAGGTTGAAACGCTTGTCAATCAATTAGAGACGAAAAAGCAAAAGCCGAAAGAGGCACCGAGAGCTTTGAAAAAGGATAGCGATACAGTTCGTCTAGAAGAGGATCTTTCTAATGCGATTGGTGCTACGGTTAAGCTGACTGCCAATCGAAAAGGTAAGGGGAAGTTAATTATCGAATTCTCCAACTACGATCAATTGGATGGAATCATTGCCCATTTTGGCCAATTTGATTAACCAATTGAAATTAGTAAGAAAAAAGTGTTCTTTTGGACTAAGGGTTTACGCTACAAAAACATTAGTGTAAACCCTTGTTTATATAGGTAACGTAACGTATAATTCGCCGTAATGACGGGTTTGTAGAGGCGGCTTTACTATAAAAATGAGCAAAATCGTTTTACTACAAATCTTTGCCACATTAGGAGTTGCTGCAGTTTCTGCCCTCTTTTGGGGAGAAAGTGTGGCTGTTTCTGCATTATTAACAGGCTTGGCTTGTTCGGTGCCGAACGCACTATTTGCGGCGAATTTGAGTGCTTTAGGCAAATTAAGTCCCTCATCTTCACCGTTGTTCTTCTTAATTGGCGAGTTCATTAAACTCATTGCAATGGCGCTTTTATTGGTGTTAATTGTGATGCTGTATAAGGACTTAGTCTGGCCCGCAATGATTATTACAATGATTGTGGTCTTGAATTGTTCCTTTTTGGGACTTCTAACCCGAGAATAAACATGGCAGCTGAAGCTCTCACCGCTACCGAGTATATTACTCACCACTTGAAGCATTTGTCTTCCACTGCACAATCGAGCATTGTCGATATGTCAGTGATTAATATTGACACGATCACGTTTTCAATTCTGATCATGGCTTTAACGCTCTTCTTGTTGTACAAGGGTGCGTGCAAGGCCACGTCTGGCGTTCCGGGTAAATGGCAATGTGCCGTCGAAATGCTGGTTGAATTTGTTGACGAACAAGCCAAGTCAATTGTCCATGGGGATCGTACCTTTATCGCTCCTTTGGCTTTGACGGTGTTTGTTTGGGTTGTGTTGATGAATGCTATCGACTTGATCCCGGTAGACTTGTTACCGACGATCGCTGCTTGGATGGGCATTCATTATTTGCGTCCGCTCCCGACGGCCGACTTGAACGGCACGATGGGTATTTCTATGGGCGTGCTTCTCCTTATGATTTATTACGGTATTAAAATCAAGGGGTTTGGTGGTTTCGGTCGTGAACTCTTCACGGCACCGTTTGGCTCCAACCCGTTGCTTTGGCCGTTTAATTTCGCATTAAATCTTATCGAATATGCCGCTAAGTGTGTCTCTTTGGGCATGCGGTTGTTTGGTAATATGTATGCAGGGGAATTAGTCTTTTTCTTGATCGCACTCTTAGGTAGCCTCTGGGCCGGCTTTGACGGCTTGAGTCTCTTTGGTGTGTTTGGTCACGCTGTGGCAGGGATCTGCTGGTGGCTCTTCCACGTGTTGATCGTGATCTTACAAGCTTTCATCATGATGATGTTGACCTTGGTTTACATTGGTCAAGCTCATGAAGGTCACTAATCACTAGCTTTTTAACTTTTAATTTTTTTTCTTTTACTCCCACTTTTTTTTAGGATTAAGGAGTTTTGCAATGACCAACGTCGCTTTTGTTGCCTTGGCTGCTGGCCTCATCATCGGTCTCGGTGCTATTGGTGCTTGTCTCGGTATCGCTATCATGGGTTCTAAGTACCTCGAAGCTGCTGCTCGTCAACCCGAATTGATGAACGCCTTGCAAACCAAGATGTTCTTGTTGGCCGGTCTTATCGACGCCGCTTTCTTGATTGGTGTCGGTATCGCTATGATGTTCGCTTTTGCTAATCCGTTTGTCGGCTAATAAAAGCTTTAAAAACTCTTTTATTAACGGCGTTAATTAGCACTCGCCAAGGGTGGTGAGCGTGCTGATTAACTTAACGGGGTTCAAATAATGAACATCAATGCTTCTCTGTTTGTACAGATGGCCGTGTTCTTCTTTGGTGCTTGGGTCACCATGAAGTACATTTGGCCGCCGCTTATTCGAGCAATCGAAGAGCGACAAAAGAAGATTGACGGAGGTTTGGCTGCTGCCGATAAAGGTGAAATGGCCTTAGCGGAAGCCCAAAAGGAAGTTCAAGCTATTAAGGCTGAAGCTCGTGCTCAAGCTTTGGGTATCGTTAATGACAGCGAAAAGCGTGGTCAAACGATCGTCGAAGAAGCTAAGGCTCAAGCTCAAGTCGAAGCAGATCGTATTATCGAATCTGCTAAGGCTGAAGTTGCTCAAGAAGCTCAACGCGTTCGCGAGCAATTGCGTGCAGAAGTTGCTCGCTTGGCTATCGCTGGTGCTGAACAAATCCTTCGTCGCGAGGTTGACACTAAAGTTCACGCAGACATGCTTGAACAATTGAAGGCTAAGCTTTGATTATGGCTGAACTTTCGACGATTGCCCGTCCCTACGCGCAAGCTCTTTTGTTAGCTTTGCGTGATGCTAAAAAGGGACCTAAGGAAGCTGCCGATTTGGCTGCTGTTATGGATGGTATTGCCCAAGTGGTGACCGCTCCTGAACTCCTTTCCCTCATTGGGGAACCGAAGGTCAGTTCTGAGCAAATCTGTGAGTTGATTTTGACCACCATCGGTCAAGAAGTGCCCGCAGAGGCCGCTAATTTATTGAAGGTGGTCGTTGAGAACGGTCGCTTGGAAGCTGTGCCGGAAATCGCACGTCAATTCCGCGAACTTAAAAACCAATCCGAAGGTGTCGCAGACGCGTACATTGAATCTGCCTTCCCGATGAGTGATGCAGAAGTCAATGCCTTGGTCTCCGCTCTTGGAAGCCGTTTTCCTGGACTTAAGTTGACGCCGATCGTGACCATTAATGAAGGTTTGATCGGTGGTGTCCGTGTGAAAGTCGGCGATAAGACGCTTGACGGATCGATTCAAACGCGCCTTGCTCAAATGCAAGAGGCACTCACCGCATAAATTTCGGAGCTGTAAGAAATGCAACTCAATCCTAGTGAAATCAGCGAATTGCTGAAAAAGCGCATCGAAGGCCTTGGGGTCTCCGCTGATCTTCGCACCCAAGGTACCGTGGTTTCTGTTACCGACGGTATTTGCCGCGTTCACGGTCTTTCTGACGTGATGCAAGGCGAAATGTTGGAATTCCCCAACAGCACGTATGGTTTGGCTTTGAACCTTGAACGTGATTCCGTGGGTGCAGTTATTCTTGGTAACTACGAGCACATTAGTGAAGGCGATATCGTTAAGACGACGGGTCGCATTCTCCAAGTGCCCGTTGGTCCGAAGTTGATTGGCCGCGTGGTCAATGCTTTGGGTCAACCGATCGATGGTAAGGGTCCGATCGACACCGACGAATTTGACGTCGTTGAAAAGGTCGCTCCTGGTGTTATCGATCGCCAATCTGTTTCTCAACCGGTTCAAACCGGTTTGAAGTCTATTGACGCAATGGTGCCGATCGGCCGTGGTCAACGTGAATTGATCATTGGTGACCGTCAAACGGGTAAGACCGCTGTTGCTTTGGATACGATCATTAACCAAAAGGGTAAAGACCTTATTTGCGTTTATGTCGCTATCGGTCAAAAGGCTTCTACGATTGCCAACGTTGTTCGCAAGTTGGAAGAGCACGGCGCAATGGACTACACGATCATTGTTGCTGCTAGTGCTTCTGAATCTGCCGCTTTGCAATACATCGCTCCGTACTCCGGTGCAACGATGGGCGAATACTTCCGCGACCGCGGTCAAGATTCTTTGATTGTTTATGATGACTTGACCAAGCAAGCTTGGGCCTATCGTCAAATCTCCTTGTTGTTGCGCCGTCCGCCTGGACGCGAAGCATACCCTGGTGACGTGTTCTACTTGCACAGCCGCTTGTTGGAACGTGCCGCTCGCGTGAACCCGACCTATGTCGAACGTTTCACGAAGGGTGCTGTTAAGGGTAAGACTGGCTCTATGACCGCTTTGCCGATCATTGAAACGCAAGCTGGTGACGTTACGGCTTTCGTGCCGACCAACGTGATTTCTATTACCGACGGTCAAATCTTCTTGGAAACTGACCTCTTTAACGCTGGTATTCGTCCGGCTATCAACCCGGGTATCTCTGTGTCCCGCGTGGGTGGTGCTGCTCAAACCAAGGTTATTAAGAAGCTCGGTGGTGGTGTTCGTTTGGCTTTGGCTCAATACCGTGAATTGGCCGCTTTCGCTCAATTCGCCTCTGACTTGGACGAAGCAACCCGCAAGCAATTGGAACGCGGTAAGGTTGTTACCGAATTGATGAAGCAACCGCAATACCAACCGTTGCAAGTTTGGGAAGAAGCTTTGGTCTTGTTCTGCGTTGAAAACGGCATTTATGACGATGTCGAAGTCAAGGATGCATTGCGCTTTGAAAAGGCCATGCGTGACTTCATCGCTGAAAAGCACGCCGACTTAGTGCAACGTATTGAAGAGAAGAAGGAACTTGTTGCTGAAGACAAGGATCTCCTCTTGAACGTTGTTACTGAATTTAAGAAGAACGGCGCCTACTAAGTAGAAGTCGATTAACACCAAAGGGGACCAAATGCCTAGCACCAAGGAAATTCGCGCCAAGATCAAGAGCGTACAAAATACGCGCAAGATCACGAAGGCGATGGAAATGGTTGCGGCATCGAAGATGCGTAAGGCGCAAGATCGTATGCACGCCTCTCGCCCGTACGGGGAACATATCCGTACGATTGTGGCTCACTTAGCCACGGCACAGACGAGTTACGATCATCCGTATTTGCGCACGCATGACGCGAGTGCTGCTAAAGTTGGTCTGATCATGGTGACGACGGACAAAGGCTTGTGTGGAGCTCTTAATACCAACATTCAACGTTTGGTATTAAACAAGATTAAAGACTGGAATGCTGAAGGCGTGGAAATTCAAGCCACCGCTATCGGTAATAAAGGTCTCGGTTTCTTGCAACGCTCCGGTGTGGAATTGATTTCCAATGTTGTACAACTTGGTGATCGTCCGCAAATGGAACATCTGATTGGCGCCATTGGCGCACAATTGGAACTTTATACGGCCGGTAAGATCGATAAGGTCTATCTCGCTTACTCTCGTTTTGTTAACGCGATGAAGCAAGAGCCGGTTGTTGAGCAACTTTTGCCCTTGTCGAGTGATCGACTTGAAGAGATTGGCGAAAAACGTCGGGAATATTCGTGGGATTATCTCTACGAACCCAGTGACGCCACAGTTCTCGATGTGCTCTTAAAGCGCTACATCGAAGCATTAATTTACCAAGCAGTTGCAGAAAACATGGCATCTGAGCAAAGTGCACGTATGGTGGCTATGAAGGCCGCTAGCGACAATGCTAAGAAGCTTATTGGTGATTTGCAATTGGTTTACAACAAGACCCGTCAAGCGGCCATCACGAAGGAAATTACTGAAATCGTGGGTGGTGCTGCTGCCGTGTCTTAAAGAGGATAACTCCCATGAGTATCGGACAGATCGTTCAGGTCATTGGCGCTGTGGTGGACGTTGAGTTCCCGCGCGATCAAATGCCCAAAGTTTACGATGCCCTTATCTTAGAAAAAGATGAGAACAACAGTCTTGCCGAAGAAGGCTTGACCTTCGAAGTGCAACAACAGTTGGGCGACGGCGTGGTTCGTACCATTGCTATGGGCGCCTCTGAAGGTTTGCAACGCGGCATGAAGGTCAAGAGCACCGGCGCTGGTATCTCTGTGCCTGTCGGCCCGAAGACCTTGGGTCGTATTATGGACGTGTTGGGTCGCCCGATTGACGACTGCGGCCCGATCGGCGAAGAAGAACGCCGTGAAATTCACCGTCCTGCTCCGAAGTTTGACGAATTGAGCCCGTCTGTGGACTTGCTCGAAACCGGTATTAAGGTGATTGACTTGATTTGCCCGTTCGCTAAGGGCGGTAAGGTCGGTCTCTTCGGTGGTGCCGGTGTGGGTAAGACTGTGAACATGATGGAATTGATCAACAACATTGCTAAGCAATATGGTGGTTATTCTGTGTTCGCAGGTGTGGGTGAACGTACCCGTGAAGGTAATGACTTCTACCACGAAATGGAAGAATCTCACGTGTTGGACAAGGTGGCCATGGTGTTCGGTCAAATGAACGAACCTCCGGGCAACCGTTTGCGCGTGGCTTTGACCGGCTTGACGATGGCTGAAGCTTTCCGTGACGAAGGTCGTGACATCTTGTTGTTCGTTGACAACATCTATCGTTACACCTTGGCTGGTACGGAAGTTTCCGCATTGCTCGGTCGTATGCCTTCTGCCGTGGGTTATCAACCGACGTTGGCTGAAGAAATGGGTCGCTTGCAAGAACGTATTACGTCTACGAAGGTTGGTTCTATTACCTCCATTCAAGCCGTTTACGTCCCTGCTGACGACTTGACTGACCCGTCTCCGGCTACGACCTTCGGTCACTTGGATGCTACCGTTGTGTTGTCTCGTGATATCGCTGCTTTGGGTATTTACCCGGCAGTTGACCCGCTTGACTCCACGAGCCGCCAAGTTGACCCGTTGATCATCGGTGAAGAACACTATGGCATCTGCCGCCGCGTCCAAGAAACGTTGCAACGTTACAAGGAATTGCGCGACATTATCGCCATTTTGGGTATGGACGAATTGGCTCCGGAAGATAAGTTGACGGTTATGCGTGCTCGTAAGATCCAACGCTTCTTGTCTCAACCCTTCCACGTTGCTGAAGTCTTTACTGGCGCTCCCGGTAAGTACGTCCCGTTGAAAGAAACGATCCGCGGCTTCCGCATGATCGTTGACGGTGAATGCGATGCTTTGCCTGAACAAGCTTTCTACATGGTTGGTACCATCGACGAAGCTTTCGAAAAGGCTAAGCAAATGCACTAATGATTTTGGCCAAGGGAGAGTGATCTCCCTTGCCAAAACACGACCACGGAGCAACTATGTCTACGATTAAGGTTAACGTCGTTAGCGCTGAAGAGCAAATCTTCTCTGGTGATGCCGAGTTCGTTGCCCTTCCTGGTGAAGGCGGTGAATTGGGTATCCTGCCTCAACATACTCCGTTGATCTCTTTGATTAAACCGGGCTTTGTGCGTATTACGCTCCCGGAAACCAAAGAAGTGAAACAAGTGTTCGTTGCGGGTGGCGTGATTGAAGTGCAACCGCACCTTGTTACTGTTTTAGCTGATACCGCTATTCGTTCTGAAGAAATGGATCGTGCTAAGACGGAAAAGGCAATTGCTGAAGCTCGCGAAGCTCGCAGCAAGGCAACGAGTGAAGTCGATTTGGCTAAGCTCGATGCGGAATTGGCTGTCTTGGCTGCCGAATTGGCCGCCATCGAAAAGCTCAAACGCAATCACTAAGCGTTCATGGACGTTTAAAAGGCAGATGTTTCATCTGCCTTTTTTATCGTCAAAATTTTTCAGACATATCAATAGATATGCAGAAAAACAGTACACTTTCAAGATAATTCGTTGTAGGATAAAAGTATCGAAGCGCTTTTCTAAACGAAAGAGAAGCGTACAAATTTGAAAAACACATTCGATATTGTTGGAGTGGTCTATGAAAGTTATGGTTTGTACCGACGGTACGGAATTGAGTCGTAAAGCTATTGAAACGGCTATTGCAGTTGCAAAACCATTAAATGCTGAATTAATTGGAATGACGGCTGTTAAGGGGGAGGCCCCTGCAGATGGTTTGGCTGGTGAGCCGTCTGAAATTCAAGAACGTCTCGGTGAAATCTACGAAGCTGCCAAAGCAGCAGAAGTTCCGTGTCGTGTGATTGCTGAACACGGTCAAGCCCCTTGGATGTGCATCACAGAATTGGCAAAACGCGAAGACGTCGATTACGTTGTTATGAGCAGTCGCGGTATGGGGAGCTTAGGTAGTTTGATTATCGGTAGCGAAACTCAAAAAACGTTGGCTCAGATCGACCGTCCTGTTTTGGTTGTACGTTAAAGACATTGTCCTCAAAAAACGAGCGGTTCTTTTGGGGACTTGTTTATTGCAACTTAGCTACGCATTCATTGGCAGTAATGCCTTGGATGCGTATTCTTTTTTCTCGACTTGTCTCGCCACTGATAAGGGTGAGTTTTGATTTAGAAACGCCTAGCGTCTTGGCTAAGAAGGAGATAATCGCCTGATTGGCTTTGCCATCAACCGGAGGGGTTGCAACGGCAATCTTCAATTTATCCCCGTAGAGTCCAACAACAGCAGTACGCTTAGCACCGGGTTGTGCGTGAAGACGCAAAACGATGTCTTGATCTTTTTCACTAAGCCAGACAGGAAGGGTCATTAAATACTGTTCCTTGATAAATATGAATGTCGTCAGCCAATGATAGCGAAGAATGGAAACTTTCTCGAACACAGCCAATATTTGGGAGATTATCAACAGACTTATCCACAAAATCACGAGATCGCAAGTTTTTAGATTTGTTGTTTAAAATCCGATAGTTAATATTTTTGTAAATTTATAAGTAATTGAATAATAAGGATAATTTTATTTTGCTACTTTTTCTCTCATTTTGCGTAGATAACGGGCAAACTGTATAAAAGACAGGCATAAACCAAGATATACACAAAGTTATGCACAATTTGTTGAAAGCTTGTCGTAAATGGATGATTAAGGAAATTTAACCTCGGTAAGTCACCGTCTTGATAAAATCAGTTCATCAATACAAGGATCATTTAATGTTGTCGTCTCCCTCCTTTGCACAAGTTGTTTTAGACATTCCATTATTACCCGTCTTAACCTACAAGGTAGAAAAAGACCAGTCTGTTGCCGTTGGTCTGCGTTGTGTTGTGCCTTTAGGGCGCAGAGAAGTGGTGGGGATGATCGTTCAGCTCACCGAGGTCTGTGACATTGAACCCAAAAAACAAAAAAGCATTATTCGTGTATTTGACGATGTTGAACCCGTTGATGAAAAGTGGTTGCGTTTAACAAAATTTGCCAGTGATTATTATCAACACGGTTGGGGCGAAGTTGCTCTGAGCTGTCTTCCTAATTTTTTTCGAACCAAACCTGGCGTGCGTTATCAACAATCATTGGATCGATTGCGAAAGCAAGGGAAACGCCCAACCTTTTCCCCTCAAGTCAAACACGACTTAAACGAGGAGCAGACCTTGGCAGTTCAAACTCTGAAAGAGAGTTCTGGATTTAGCCCCATGGTCTTGCATGGCGTGACGGGAAGTGGGAAGACAGAAGTCTATCTCAATATGATGGAGTCGGTTTTTAATGACGACTCTTCGGCTCAAGTTTTGTTTTTGGTGCCTGAAATTAACTTGACGCCACAACTTGAAAGCCGCGTTCGTTCCCATTTCCAAGATATTTCAGTGGTGTGTTTGCACTCAGGGCTTTCGCAGGGTGAGCGAGCTCGTTCGTGGTTAGCAATGCATGAAAAGCGAGCTCAAATTCTCATTGGCACGCGTATGTCGGTTTTTGCCAGCATTCCCAATTTAAAGCTCATTGTTGTCGATGAAGAGCATGATCTTTCTTATAAGGCGGGTGACGGTATTCGATATTCTGCGCGAGATTTAGCGGTAAAACGAGCACAGTTAATGGATATTCCGGTGGTATTGGGGTCCGCTACGCCATCGTTGGAAACATGGGCTCATGTGCGAACAAATCGTTATCAATTATTGACGCTACACCATCGTGCGGTCAAAGATGCGGTTTTACCAACTTTAGAAGTGATTAATCCTAAAGAGGAAAAAACGGTTTCCGGATTGGCGCAATCCATTGTTGATGAGATAACTCAAACGCTTGAACGCAAAGAACAGGTGATTGTGTTTTTAAATCGTCGAGGTTATGCCCCAGTATTGACTTGCCCCAGTTGCGGATGGTTGTCTACTTGTCCGCATTGCTCAACGTATGCGGTTTATCATAAATCTCATCGACGACTGATGTGCCACCATTGTGGTTGGTCTGCTCCTGTGTATTCCAAATGCCCCGATTGCGGGAATGTGGATTTGACGCCGCTTGGGGCCGGCACTCAGCGTATCGAAGAGCAATTGCAAGAGCTTTGGCCACAGGCAAAGATTCTTAGAATTGACCGAGATAGCACCCAGAGAAAAAATGCAGCTCAAAAGGCTTTTGAATCAGTGCATGCAGGCGAGGTCGACATTTTAGTCGGCACTCAAATGGTGGCCAAAGGTCACGATTTCCAAAATGTTTCGTTGGTGGTTGTTCTTAACGTGGATGCGCAATTGGTTAGCGCCAATCCCCGCAGTGAGGAAAGAGCATTTGCGAACCTGATGCAAGTGGCGGGGCGAGCGGGCAGAGGCGGCTTAGCGGCGAAATTGATGGTTCAGAGTCGTTTTGGTGACCGACCGATCTTTAAAGCATTGGCGCAACAAAACTACGAAATGTTTGCCGATGAATTGTTGGCAACGCGAGAGATGGAGGGAACGAGTCCCTTTGTTTCACAAGCTTTATTGCTAGCCGATGCGCCAAGTCTTGATAAGGCGCTTGAGTTTTTAACGACGGCGGTTTCAATAGGCGAGGGCATCCGCGATCGCTATGGATTAGATGAAATTGCGATTTTCGATCCCATTCCGATGGCGGTAATGAGAGTGGCCGATCGCGATCGTGCTCAATTGCTAGTTGAGGCGCCTTCCAGAGCAAAATTAAACCAATATTTGTCAGCCTGGATGGAACTATTGTCTCAACTTAAAACGTCTGTGCATTGGGTCATGGATGTTGATCCGATTGACGTATAAATAGAGGGCGACAAAACCGCTTTTAGTTCTTTATAATCAATAGCCCTGCCTCCGTGGTGAAGTGGATATCATGCGACCCTCCGAAGGTCGCGTCACAGGTTCGATTCCTGTCGGAGGTGCCAACTTTTTCTAGTCTTTAAGCATGCAATCACCATCAAATATCATCTATCACAACCAATCGAAAGTTTTAGAGATTGTTGACTACGATGGTCGCCAAATGTTGCTTTCCGCAGAGTACTTGCGGGTTATGAGTCCTTCGGCAGAGGTTCAAGGTCACTCTCCCGATCAAGCTCAGTTGCAAGTCGGCAAGCAAGGTGTCGGTATCGTGGGGATTGAACCCGTGGGTTTGTATGCCATCCGAATTATTTTCTCCGACGGTCATGATTCGGGTTACTATGATTGGGACTATTTAAGGCTTTTGTTCGCGGAAAAAGAGAACCGTTGGCAAGCCTATTTAAACGAATTACAGGAACGCGGGGCGTCGCGAGACCCCGATGATCCTAAAAACGAACCTTT
The DNA here is from genome assembly GCA_019418235.1 of Sutterella sp. Taxonomy (GTDB): domain Bacteria; phylum Pseudomonadota; class Gammaproteobacteria; order Burkholderiales; family Burkholderiaceae_F; genus Aphodousia. The sequence continues at coordinate 3,140 of DYCH01000036.1, read as the reverse complement.
TAAAGCCAAGCCCAAAAAGGCTTGTCATCATTGATATGTCTGATAAGCAAAATCAAAAAGAAACCGATTTCGGGTTTCAACGTGTCGCCGAAGATGATAAAGCACGACAAGTACGTGAAGTTTTTGACTCTGTTGCGCCGAAATACGATTTAATGAACGACGTTTTGTCTTTTGGTATGCACCGTCTTTGGAAGTGCTATGCCATTCATAAGGCCGACATTGATCGTGGAATGAAGGTGCTGGATTTGGCTTCCGGTACGGCCGACTTGTCTTTAAAGTTTGCCAAGCTTGTCGGTAAGGACGGTGAGGTTTGGCCGACGGACATTAATCGTTCGATGCTTTCTCTGGGTGCCCAACGCATGCGTCAAGCCGGTTTTGATATGCCGGTGGTTCAGTGCGATTGCGAAGAGCTTCCGTTTCCGGACAATACTTTCGATGTCGTGATCGTTAGTTTTGGTTTGCGCAATATGACGCACAAGGATCGTGCTTTGTCGGAAATGCAACGTGTTTGCAAACCCGGCGGTAAGGTCATGGTTTTGGAGTTTTCCAAGGTTTATCGATTCTTTGCGCCCTTCTATGATTTTTACTCCTTCCACTTGATGCCGTGGTTGGGTGGAAAAATTTCAGGCGATAGCGATAGTTATCGTTATTTGCCTGAGTCCATCCGCATGCATCCGAGTCAACCGGTTTTGGCCGGCATGATGCGTGACGCCGGTTTGGAGTCGGTTGATTGGCACAATCTGACCTTTGGTGTTTGTGCGCTACATATCGGTCGAAAACCTTTGGTGTAAAAGATTGTTGAAAGCCCATTTGTTATGGGTTAGCTTTTTGTAAAATAAGATCTATTCCATTATTTTCTCGGAGTTTTTAGTCCATGAAAAAGTTGATTGCCGTATTAGCAATTGGTTTAACGATGATGTCGATGTCCATGACGGCCGACGCCGCCCGTCGCTTCGGTGGCGGTGCAAGTTTTGGTCGTTCTGCACCGATGTTGCAAAAGAGTACGCCGGCACCCGCTGCTCCTACCTTGCAAAAGGCAGCTCCTGGCCAACAAAAGGGGCAACAACAAGCTGCTCCCAACCAAGCTCGTCCGAATCAACCGGCTGCCGCTCCGAGCCCCATGCGTAATATGTTGATGGGTTTGGCCGGCGTGTTAGGTATTACGGCTTTGGCTCACGCTTTGGGTTTTGGTGAGGGCTTTGTCAACTTTTTGATGATGGCTGTTTTAGCCTTTGCTGCCTTCTACTTTATTCGTATGTTGATGGGCTTGTTTTTGGCTAAACGTATGGCAGGCGGCGCTTCATCCATGCCGGGCATGGATCGTTCTGCTGCTAACAATCGTTCGGCTAAGAATGATTCGTCTTATTACAACCAACAACAAACGCAAACGTCGGCTCAAGAGCCCTCTTATCAAGCTCGTCCCATGAGTGGTAGCCTTTTGGATGAATTGTCCTCTGGTAACGGCTCTGCTAAGGCTGTGGATTTACCGGCCGGTTTTGATGTTGAAGGTTTCTTGAAGGTCGCTGAAGAAAACTTTGTTAAGATGCAAAAGGCTTGGGATACGGGTAACGTAACGGCTTTGTCTGACTTCACGACCGATGACGTCTTCTTGACGATTACGCACCAGTTGCGTGAACGCGGTAACCAAGATTATCAAACGGAAGTGATTAGTTTGAAGTCGGAATTCCGTGGCATTATTCAAGACGGCGAAGAATATTTGGCTGGTGTGACCTTCCAAGGTACGCTCAATGTGAGCGGTGAAGCTGAAGACATCAATGAAACGTGGATTTTGTCTAAACCCGTTCATGGTGATCAGGGTTGGTTGCTCTCCGGTATTCATCAAGAGCAAGCTAACGCCTAAGGCTAGTGTTCAAATCTGATTGACAGGGGAGTTCAGGTTTTTTTGAGCTCCCTTTTTTCTTTGAGTTGTCAGCGAGTCAATTTCGCTACAATAAGAGAGTTATTAATTTAGAGAGAAGCTGCTATGTTAAACATTGTTATTTTGGCTGCTGGTATGGGTAAACGTATGCGTTCGCGTTTGCCGAAAGTACTTCAGCCATTGGCAGAAAAACCTCTTTTGTCTCACGTGTTGGATAAGGCTCGTGCTGTTGAGGGCGAAAAGCGTTTGATTGTTGTTGTGGGGCATGGAGCCGAAGCGGTCAAAGCACATTTAAAAGAAGCCACCGATGTGACGTTTGCCTTGCAAGAGCAACAATTGGGTACGGGACACGCTTTAATGCAAGCCTTGCCTTACTGTGATCCTCATGCACCGACTTTGGTGCTATTGGGTGACGTTCCTTTGATTGAGACGCAAACATTAGAAAACTTACGCCAAAAGGCTGGTGACGATCTTGGTCTTTTGACGGTGAAGTTAGATAACCCCAAGGGCTATGGTCGCATCGTTCGTGAAAATGGCAACGTCAAAGGCATCGTTGAAGAAAAAGACGCAACTGATGAACAAAGAAAGATTGATGAAGTCAACACGGGCATTATGCTTTTGCCGACTCGTCGATTAGAGGCTTGGTTGTCTTCGCTATCCAATAGCAACGCGCAAGGTGAATACTATTTAACCGATGTGATTGCCAAGGCCGTTGAGGAATCCATTCCGGTGCATACGGCTTTTGCGACATGCGCCAATGAAGTTGAAGGCATTAACAGTAAGCCTCAGTTGGCAGCGTTAGAGCGCGCTTACCAGGTCGCTCAGGCACAACGCCTGATGCAAGAAGGTGTGACGCTGATTGATCCGGCTCGCTTTGATTTGCGAGGTGAGCTTATCTGCGGTAAAGACGTGACGATTGATGTGGGTTGCGTTTTCAGCGGTCGTGTTGTTTTAGCCGATGGCGTTCGTATTGGTGCCTACTGCATCCTTAAAGATGTTGAAATTGGCGCAGAAACCGAAGTGTTGCCGTATTGCCACTTTGAAAATGCAACAGTGGGGGCAGAGGCTCGCCTTGGGCCTTACTCTCGTTTGCGTCCGGGTGCTAAGTTGGCCGATCAAACGCATGTCGGTAACTTTGTAGAAATTAAGAAGTCCAATATTGGTTTAGGTAGTAAGGTTAACCACCTCTCCTATATTGGGGACACTGATATGGGCGCTCGAGTCAATATCGGGGCAGGTACCATCACCTGTAATTATGATG
>DYCH01000035.1:35081-56071 GCA_019418235.1 Sutterella sp. | reverse complement strand
TACAAGAGAAAAAACAAAGGGGGCAACAAAACATGAGTTTTGCAACACCCCCTTTGACTAAGTTACATCAATACTAGTGGCGCTTTTCTTCACCAATCAAGTGAGTCGAGTCGTACTCACGTTGATTCTTGCGGTGCTTTAAGATCACCAACAACATCGAAATCATCACGAAACTGCCGAAGATCAACATCGTGGTCGGCACGCTTAAATTCATCGTAATTAACAAAGAGTAGATGCCGAGCATCACGAGAATGGAAAGATTTTCGTTGAAGTTTTGAACGGCAATGGACTTACCGGCACTCATCAATACGTAACCGCGATGTTGCAAAAGCGCATTCATTGGGACAACAAAGAAACCGGCGCAGATGCCAACGACCACCATGATGGCGCCAGCGACCCACATGCCCCACGTGACCATGAAGCCGGCGATTTCAATGCCACCAGCGGGCATCATTGATTGGTCAAAATAAGCCGCCCCCGTGACCAGCACACCCATCAAAATCCCCATCGGTAAAACCTTTAGGGAATCCTTTAAGGAAACGAGTTGTGCAGCCAAAACAGCACCAATGGCAATCCCGACAGAAACAACGGCTTGAAGGATAGCGCCTTGCGACAAGTCCATGCCCAAAGCGTATTCAGCCCACTTTAAAACCAAGAATTGAAGTACGGCACCGGCACCCCAGAAAAGCGTTGTCACGGATAAAGAGATCTGACCCAAACGATCCGTCCACAAAACGGAGCAGCTCTTATAGAACGTCTTTAACGTTTGGATGGGATGGAAGTCTGCCTTCGGGTAGCGAGCACCCGTATCCGGGATCAAAAGGTTAACGGCAGCTGCCCCCATGTACACCAAAACGATAAAGGCAATGGCAGCTTGAGCAGGCGATGCAATGCCTAAAGCTTCAAAAGGAAACCCGCTTGCAAGAATCGTGGCAGAGACAGCGTCATTAATTAAGACGCCACCCAAGACAACGCCCAAAATAATCGAAGCAACGGTTAAACCTTCAATCCAGCTATTGGCCAAAACGAGTTTAACGGGCGGTAAGAGTTCGGTGAGAATCCCGTATTTAGCAGGGGAGTAGGCCGCAGCACCGATACCGACGACAGCGTAGGCTAATAACGGATGCGAGCCAAAGAGCATAAGTAAACAACCGCCCACTTTGAGCATGTTCGTATAAAACATCACTCGGCCCTTGGGCATGGAGTCTGCGAAAAGTCCAACGTAAGCGGCTAAGCAGATGTAGCTCAAAACGAAGAAAAGCTTTAAAAGCGGCGTCATCCAATCTGGAGCGTTTTGCTGAGTCAACAAAGCAATGGCAGCGATGAGAAGCGCATTATCGGCCAAGCTGGACAAGAATTGCGCCCCCATAATGGAGTAAAAACCACGTTTCATTTTGAGCTCTAAAAAAGTTAACCTGTAAATTCTAACAAAATTCAACGAACGACCGATTCTAGGACAAAATAATCGCCGTTGTGGTTCATGAGCAGATTTTTTGCAAAAGTGAGGAAATTTTTTCCTAATGTCGAGATTTGTTGCAACTCATCTCCCCTAATGCTATCTCAGGGGGTTAAAATTAGAAATCTTTGTTTTGTGTATGTGAAACCTGTCATATCTCCGGTTTCATGGGGGAGTTTTTCTACTATGCCACGTCCTATATGCGCCACTGTTCATATGGGTTCATTGCGTCATAATTTAGAACGCATGCGCCATGCTGCACAAGGTCGTACGCTTTGGGCTGTTGTGAAAGCCAATGCATACGGCCACGGTTTGTTGCGTGCGGCACGAGCGTTTGCCGATGCGGACGGTTTGGCCATGATTGACTTGTGTGATGCGCAAGCTGTGCGTGAGGCCGGTTGGATTAAACGTATTTTGTTGTTGGAAGGCTTTTTTGATGAAACCGATCTTCCGCTTTTAGAAAAGTACAACATTGAAACCTTAGTGCACAACCGTCACATGATTGAGCTTTTGAAGGCTCATGCCCCATATAAGTCCATGAAGGTTCACATTAAGCTTAATTCCGGTATGAACCGTTTAGGCTTTTTGCCCGTTGAAGAACGCATGGTCAAAGATGAGTTGATGGCCATTCCGGGCGTTGAAGTCATGGGGATTGTGACGCACTTTGCTAATGCCGAGCCCAGCTACTTATCTGAAAATCCGTCTTCGGTTGCCAAGCAATTGGCTCGCATGGGCCGTTTAGCTCAAGTCGAAGAAAACCTCTGTATGGCAAACTCCGCCGCTCTTTTATTTAGAAGTGAAGTTGGGGGTGAAGCCGTGCGTGCGGGTGTTGCCCTTTATGGTGCAAGTCCCGACAGCAAAATTTCCTCTAAAGAATTAGATATCCGTCCGGCCATGACGTTGTCTGCCAAGATTTTGGCGATTCAAGACGTGCCTAAGGGTGAAGCCATTGGTTATGGGTCTCGCTTTATCACCCAACGTCCTTCTCGTATTGCCGTGGTGGCCTGCGGTTACGCTGACGGCTATCCGCGTGCAACGCCTGATGGAGCGCCTACCTATGTTGAAGGCAAAATCGCTCCGATCGTGGGCGCCGTTTCCATGGATATGCTCACCATTGATGTGACCGATGTCCCGGAAGCCAAACTTGGTAGCAATGTGGAACTTTGGGGCAAAAATATTTCCATCAATGAAATTGCGACCTATTGCCACACCATCGGTTACGAATTAATGTGCGCCTTGGCTTTACGCGTGCCCGTGGTTGAGGACGAGAATTAATGGCCACGTCTAAGAAACGCAAAGTTGAATACGTTTGTTCCGAATGTGGTGGAACAACAATCAAGTGGGCGGGGAAATGTCCTCACTGTGGTCAATGGAATACGCTCAAAGAATTTGTCGTTGAGACGGGCGTTGCGGCGCGCTTTGGTGACGCTCGATCCCGTACCTCTATCATCAAGGCTAGCAAAGTCTTAAATCTCGATGACGTTCAAGCCGAAGAAGTGCCTCGCATTGTGACGGGCTTTTCTGAGTTTGACCGTGTGATGGGTGGTGGCTTAGTGCCCGGCGCCGTCTCTTTAATTGGTGGCGATCCCGGTATCGGTAAGTCAACGCTTTTGCTTCAAGTGATGCATCGCTTGGTACACGAGGGTGTCCGAGCTTTGTACGTCAGTGGCGAAGAAAGTCCTGGTCAAATTGCGTTGCGTGCCAAGCGCTTGGGGTTAGAACCTCAAGGCATGCGTTTGATGAGTGAAATCCAATTAGAAAACATTGAGGCGACGCTTTTAGCTGAGAAGCCTCAATTTGTGGTCATCGACTCCATTCAAACGCTTTTTTCCGATCAATTGGAATCGGCTCCTGGCTCAGTGACGCAAGTTCGAGAGTGTTCTGCTCGTTTAACGCGAATCGCTAAAAATGAAGGCATTACTTTAATTTTTGTGGGTCACGTAACAAAGGACGGCAGTTTGGCTGGTCCCCGTGTCTTAGAACATATCGTTGATACCGTTTTGTATTTTGAAGGCGAAACGCACTCCAACTTTCGATTAATCCGTGCCTTTAAGAATCGTTTTGGTGCGGTGAATGAATTGGGTGTTTTTGCCATGACCGATCGTGGGTTGCGTGGTGTTTCTAACCCGTCGGCTATTTTCTTATCCGAACACAAGGGTAATGTGCCCGGTTCCATCGTGATGGTGACTCAAGAGGGGACGCGTCCGCTTTTGGTCGAAGTGCAAGCCTTGGTGGATTCCACGCATTTGCCTAGCCCCAGACGCTTATCCGTGGGCTTAGATCAACAACGTCTTGCGATGCTTTTGGCCGTGTTGCACCGTCATGCAGGTTTGGCTTGCTTTGATCAGGACGTTTTTGTCAATGCCGTGGGCGGGGTTAAAATTACAGAACCTGCAGCAGACTTAGCTGTGTTGTTGGCCATTTATTCGTCCATGCGCAATCGAGCTTTACCTGAAGGCTTGGTTGTTTTTGGTGAAGTCGGTTTGTCGGGCGAAATTCGTCCCGCACCGCGAGGTCAGGAAAGATTAAAAGAAGCGGCAAAATTGGGTTTCGGTCGAGCCATTATCCCCAAAGCCAATGCCCCCAAGTCGCCCATTGAAGGGTTGGAGATTGTTGCGGTGGATCGCTTAAGCGATGCATTAGATGCCGTTTCGCACTAGTTTTTTAACAAGAGGAAGTGATTGATATGAAGATTACGAAGATTCTTGCCCCTAAGGCAGCACCGGCCAAGACCATTTTGGATCGTGCCGATCACATTGCTTTGACGAGCGCTCAACGTCAAGATTTGCCCAAGCAATTTGTCGTGGGTGAAAAGACGTTGGAAGTGGCCATTGAAGAAATGCGTCCATTAAATGTCGGTGACGTTCTTTTGGACGAAGCCGGTCATTTCTATGTGGTTGCCCCTCAAGAAGAACCGGTTTTCATCATCAAGGGTGATGAAGAAGTGGTGGCTGAAGCCGTTGTGGCTTTGTTAAACCGCGGTATTGAAGTTGCTCAATGTGAAAATGGTTTTGCCGTGTTGCAAGACGCAACGTTGGCACGTTTACTTTCTGCCGTCGGCTTAGAGTTTGAAGAAGGCGTGTTGGCTTTTGATCCGATCCGTATTCCTGAAGAGGAAGAAGGTTGTGGTTGCGGCTGTGGTGGCCATCATCATGAACACGGTGAAGGTTGCGGTTGTGGCGGCCATCATCACCATGAACATGGCGAAGGCTGTGGTTGCGGCGGTCATCATCACCATCATGAACATGGTGAAGGTTGTGGCTGCGGCGGTCATGAACATCATCACGAACACGGTGAAGGCTGTGGTTGCGGTGGTCATGGTCATCATCACGAACATGGTGAAGGCTGTGGTTGTGGCAATCACGAACATCACCATCATCACCATGAAGAAGGTGGTTGCTGCTGCAAGGATAAGTAATTCCGAGTCAGCACCGAGTAACAATGGCTCTCTGAGTAGGCGTGTCGGTTCGAATCCGATCTCCAGCACCGAGAGCCATTTGTATTTGTCTTGGGTTTACCTTGAGACTGACTGCAAGTTTGTGTAAACTTACACGCTCTGGTTGCGGGGGTGGCGAAATTGGTAGACGCACCAGGTTTAGGTCCTGACGCTGTTAAGGCGTGTCGGTTCGAGTCCGATCTCCCGCACCAAACTCAAGAGTCCGAATTTTCAGAAATGAGGTTCGGATTTTTTATTTCAAATGCAAAAACGGCTCGTTTTGGAACGAGCCGCTTTGACAAAAGTTGTTTTGTTTAAAGAAAACCAGTAAGAAATCCCTGTAATTAAAGGGGAGTGGATCACCGTAAAACAAAGTTGATCGCAAAAGCTGCTGCAATCAAAACTGTAATGACGGTCAATTCACGTTCCTTGCCCGTTAAGAGCTTTAGCAATACATAGCTGATGAAGCCCAAACCAAAACCCGTTGCGACGTTAAAGGTCAAGGGCATGGTCAAAATGGTTAAGAAGGCAGGCATACCGGTCGTGAAGTCTTCGAAATGAATATGCACGACCGATTGCATCATCAAAGCTCCGACCACAATCAAAGCCGCAGCCGTGGCGTAACCCGGAACGATGTGAACCAAAGGTAAGGCCAATAAGCAAGCTAAGAACAAAATCGCCGTTACAAAAGGAACCATGCCAGTGCGACCGCCTTCTGCGATGGCAGCGGCACTTTCCACATAGCTCGTGCAGGTCGGCGTACCAATGATGCCAGAACCCATGGTTGCAACAGAGTCAGACAATAGGGCACGGTTAAGACCTTCAATGTGACCGGTCTTCATGTCCATCATGCGCGCGCGTTGACTCAAGCCGATTAGAGTTCCCATGTTGTCAAATAAGTCCACCATCGTCAACGTAAAGACAATCGTGACAATACCGTATTGAAATACGGATTTAAAGTCCAATGCTAAAAGGGTTTCCGTCGGTACGAAGGTCTTGGGCATTGACATGTTGGAGAAGTCCGGTAAGGGACTAGCACCTACTGACATACCCACAACAGTTATAACGAGAATACCAATGATCATGGCGCCACGAACCTGGCGAACCATCAAGGCACCGATAAATAAAGCACCGAAGCCAGCTAATAAAGGTTCCCAACTCGTCATGTCACCGAACGCTACAAACGTAGACGGGTCGGCAACGATGATACCGGCGTTTTTCATACCAATAAAGGAGATAAAGCAACCGAGACCCACAACGATGGCATATTTAATGTCAAGGGGTACAGCCTGAATGATCATTTCTCGAATTCGACTGACCGTCAAAAGTAAGAAGATGACACCAGAGATAAAGACGGCTGCAAGACCTGCTTGCCACGTTAATCCCATCGGACCGCAGACGTAATAGGCAAAGAATGCGCAGATACCCAAGCCCGGAGCAACAATCACGGGGAAATTGGCATAAAAGGCCATAAGAAAGCTCGCTAATGCCGTAGCCCAAATGACGGCAACTGTGGCAGCTTCTTTTGGCATACCGGCGTCAGAGAGCATGGCGGGGACTACGAAGAGGACGTAGCACACGGTAATAAAGCCCGTGATGCCAGCCATTAATTCTTTCTTAAAGGTAGTATTCTTCTCTTCAAACTTGAAGATTTTGGCAAGAAACTCCATGGGGAAACTCCAAATTGTTTATTTTTGTAAGCCCCTATGATAAAGGAAATAGCTAAGGGAAACTGCTCTTTTGTCTCTGAACGCCGGAAAGTTACAATAAATAGATTGATGTATTTTTTGTCCACTGAGGTGACGTATGCAAAATTTTGTTTTCCAAAACCCGACAAAGCTCGTGTTTGGTCGCGGTCAAATTGCCCTTTTATCTGATTTGATTGATAAGTCTCGGAAGGTTCTTTTGACGTTTGGCGGTGGGAGCGTTAAGCGAAACGGTGTTTACGATCAAGTTAAAGCGGCGTTGAAAGATCACCAAACGGTGGAATTTTGGGGTATTGAACCCAATCCTAAAGTGGAAACGTTACGTAAGGCCGTGGCATTGGGGTTGGAAGAAAAGGTGGATTTGATTTTGGCCGTGGGTGGCGGTTCAGTGTTAGATGGCACAAAACTCATTGCGGCCGGTATTGCCATGCCGGAAATGGATCCTTGGGCCATTGTTAAGACGGGGAACGCCGCTAAGCAAATATCCTTCGCAAGCGTTATGACGTTGCCGGCAACGGGCTCTGAAATGAATAACGGCGCCGTGATTTCTTCGTTGGAAACGACAGAGAAGTTTGCGTTCCGTGGCGCTTACCCGGAATTTTCTATTTTGGATCCTGAAGCCACTTACTCATTGCCGGCTAAACAAATTGCCAATGGTTTAGCAGACATCGTGGTGCACTGCTTTGAACAATACATGACGACGCCGGGTCAAAGTCGCGTGTTGGATCGTTGGGCTGAAGGTGTGATTGCCACCGTTATGGAAATTGCCCCCATGATTCGTGAAAACCAAACGGACTATGCCGTGATGAGTGACTATATGTATAGCGCCACCATGGCATTGAATAACTTCATCCGCATGGGCGTTACGCAAGACTGGGCCACGCACCAAATCGGTCATGAGTTGACGGCTCTTCATGGGGTTGATCACGGTGAATCTTTAGCGATTGTTTATCCGGGCACTGCTCAAGTGTTGCGAGAACAAAAGAAAGCCAAGTTGTTGCAGTTCGGTGAACGTGTCTTGGGCGTGAAAGATGGCACGGAAGACGAACGCATTGATGAGACGATTAACCGTATTGAGGGTTTCTTTAAGTCGCTTGGTTTGGCAACGCGCTTATCTGAAAAGGGCATTGGAATGGAGACAATTGATCTCATTCAAAAGCGCTTTAACGAGCGTGGTGTTCACTTAGGTGAAGCTCAAAATGTGACGGGTGATGTGGCTCGAGAAATTCTTTTAAAACGCCTCTAAATTAACTCGACATTTTGCTCAAAGGCCCGAATTCTTAACATGGAATTTGGGCCTTTGACAAAGAAATAGAACAAAATCGGATTATCTTTGGTGGTGTTGGTACAATAGTCGACGGACCTTTTATTTTTAAAGAAAATGACGCAAAAATCCCTCCCGCTCGGCACCTCAACATTTTCAGCGCTTCGTCAATCCAACGAGATTTATGTTGACAAAACTGATTTGATTTATTCGTTGGTGGGTAAGGGGCGAGGTAAGTTATTTCTCGCTCGTCCCCGACGCTTTGGGAAATCCTTGTTGATTTCGACCTTTGAGTCGTTATTTAAGTTTGGAGTTCGAGATTTCAAGGGACTTGCCATTGAGAAACTATGGACAGACAAAACTTACAATGTTGTTCGATTGGATTTCTCGGGATTAAAGAAATTTCAATCGACTGAGCAGTTTGAAGTTGCCTTCCAAAGTCTTGTTATTACTTCGTTTGCTCCTTTAGGTTTTAAATACGATCCGAGTCAGCAACTTGTATTGTTCCTTGATCAATTTAAAAGTTGGCTTTCTTCGTTAGCTCCGAGTTCTCTGGTTCTCTTAATTGACGAATACGATGCGCCATTGACAGCTCATCTCAATAATCGAGACACTTTTAATATTATTCGTGATGTCTTGGGCGACTTCTATGCAACGTTAAAGCAGTTCGAAGGATGTTTGCGTTTCTTTTTTATGACGGGGATTACGAAATTTAGTAGTACCAGTATTTTTTCTGCGTTTAACAATCTTCAAGATATTTCACTTATCCCTGCGTACGGAACGTTGTTAGGTTATACAGAAAATGAAATTCATCAATATTTTGCTCCATATTTACTAAAAGCATGTAAGGCATTAAATCTTGACGAATCTGAGCTCATTGACCAACTCAGAGATCATTACGATGGTTTTTCTTTCGATGCCATGGCTCAGACCCACGTCTACTGTCCGTGGTCTGTTTTGAATTTCTTTGCTCATCCAGAGTTGGGCTTTCAAAACTATTGGTATGAAAGCGGAGGTCAACCTACCGTTTTGATGAAGTATCTCAATACTCATGCTTTAGCGAATCCGCGTCAGTATGACCAACCTATTGCCGTTAACATTGATGTCTTAAAAGCAAGTCGACAGTATGAAGAGATTTCTTTAGAGGCTCTCTTGACACAATCGGGCTATCTGACAATTAAGGAACTCTTGGTTTCGGGTGTTGTTCAATTAGGCTATCCCAACAAAGAAGTTTCTTCATCGATGGCAAGGCTGTACGCAGACGAATTGCTGAAGATTGATAATCGACTTCAATCTGGTGTTCCACTTCTTTCCAAGGTTTTGGCAAGCGGTACCGTTGAAATGGTTGTCGAGTACTTTAATAAGGCCGTCAACGCTATCGACTATCACCGATATCCGATTATTGATGAAGCGACTTGTCGAGCTTATCTTCAAGTACTTTTAATTGGTGCTGCTATGATGCCAAAAGTTGAAACTCATACAGCTTTAGGTCGTAGCGATTTAGAAGTTGAAGCTGGAGATCGCCATTGGGTTTTTGAATTTAAATACGCAAAACAGTCTTCTCAGGTCGAAACTCTGTTACACGATGGCATTGAGCAGGTTCAAACTAGGAACTATGGCGAAACACTTCATGGTCGAAAGTTATGCAAGGTCGTTATGGTTTTTAGTGATTTGGAAAAACAATTTGTCGCTTGGAAGCAAGTAAAAACACCTTGAGCTGAGACGCTCCATCATAGACTTTCGTATATTACGAGCCTGAGTATTTAAGAGAAAACTCAGGCTTTTTTGTCTATAAATCTTTAAAAATCAATTAAATGAGAAAGCTTCTGAAGTATTGCTTTAAAACAAAACGCGACAAATATTCGGTCACAGAGAATGAATGATGACTTAAAAAATACGAAAAAACACTTGAACATTCAAGGCTTTTTGGCAAAGAAGGGCTTCTTGACGTTATAATCAAGTGTTTCGTTCAGAAAGCCTAGGGCTTTTTGTATCTGAATCTTTTTGAAATGGGACAAAGTCCCTTATGTTTGATTGACTGCGGCCAAGGTGGCTGCGGTTATTTTTAGTAAGTACAAAGAAATGACTGAAAAGCAAACGAGCTCTTTGGAGCGTACCCTTGATTTGACGGTTTCTGCTGCCCAATTGGCTGCCGATACGGAATCCCTTTTGAAAAAGCGTGCTAAGACGGCTAAGGCCCACGGCTTCCGCCCGGGTAAGGTTCCGATGAACATGGTTCGCGAAATGTACGGTGCTCAAGCCAACATGGACGCCATGAACGCTTTGTTGGGTAAGGCCTACGAAGAAGCTCTCGAAAAGAGCAAGTTGGCCGTTGTCGGTGCCCCGCGCATCGAACCCAAGGGTGAATTCAAGGAAGGTGCCGATCTCGAATTCGTGGCCACGGTTGAAGTGATGCCTGAAGTTGAAGTCCCGGTTCTCGCTGACGTTGAATTGAAGCGCTTTACGTGCGAAGTGACGGACGTTGAAGTTGAAAAAACGATCGAAATCATGCGCAAGCAACGCGCTGTTTACGAAGAAGAAGCTGACGGTGTTGCCGCTAACGAAAAGCGCGCCACGGTGAACTTCGTCGGTAAGCTCGACGGTACGCCGTTTGAAGGTGGTACGGCTAACGGTTTCGCTTTCGTTTTGGGCGCTGGCCAAATGTTGGCAGACTTCGAAAAGGCCGTTGACGGTATGAAGACGGGCGAAAAGAAGACGTTCGAAATGACGTTCCCGGCTGACTATGTTGAACACTTGGCCGGTAAGACGGTTGAATTCGACGTTGAAGTCACGAAGGTTGAAGTTGCTAAGTTGCCTGAAATCGATGACGAATTCGCTAAGAAGCTCGGTATCGCTGACGGCGTTGCCAAGATGCGCGAAGAAATCGCCGCTAACTTGAAGCGCGAAGTCAAGGCTCGCATCACGCAACAAACCAAGGACGGCGTCATGAACGCTTTGAACGACGTTGCTAAGTTCGACCTCCCGACCGCTTTGGTTGAAGACGAACAAAAGGCTTTGGCTAACGCTTTTGCTCAAAACATGGCTGCTCGCGGTATGGACCCGAAGGCTAACCCGATTCCTGTCGAAATGTTCAAGGATCAAGCCGAACGTCGAGTTCGCTTGGGCCTCGTTGTGAACGCTTTGGTGGAAAAGGAAGGCTTGACGCCGACCGAAGAAGAAGTCAAGGCTCACATTGCTGACTTGGCTGCCAGCTACGAAGATCCGGCTGAAGTCGAAAACTGGTTCAAGAGCGATGCTCGTCGCATGAGCGATGCACAAGCCTACGTCTTGGAAAACAAGATTACGGAATGGGCACTCTCTAAGGCCAAGACGACGGAAGAAGCCGTTGAATTCGAAAAGTTGATGGGCGGTCTCTAATCTGAGACCCCTTTAAGAGAAGGAGCTAGGATGATTCAGAGCAATTTGGTTCCCACTGTTGTGGAGCAAAGTGGTCGCGGTGAGCGCGCCTTTGATATCTTTTCTCGCATGTTGCGAGATCGCGTGGTCTTTTTAACTGGCCCCGTGACGACAGAAAGTGCCAATCTCGTTATCGCTCAGCTCCTTTTCTTGGAAAGCGAAGATCCGGATAAGGATATCTCGCTCTACATCAACAGCCCTGGCGGCAGCGTTTATGCCGGCATGGGTATTTACGATACGATGCAATTTATTAAGCCCGATGTCAGCACGATCTGTGTTGGTATGGCTGCTAGCATGGGGGCCTTCCTTTTGGCCGCCGGTGCTAAGGGCAAGCGCTTTGCTTTGCCCAACTCCCGCATCATGATCCACCAACCTTCGGGTGGCTCTCAAGGGATGGCCAGTGACATTGAAATTCAAGCCAAGGAAATCTTGGATTTGAAACAAACGTTAAATGCCATTCTTGCTGAACGTACCGGTCAAACGATCGAAACAATCACGCGAGATACGGATCGTGACAACTACATGAATCCGGTCGATGCAAAGGCCTACGGCATCATCGATGAAATTTATGTCAAGCGCGGCGAAGTTCAAAAATAATTTGTTACGTGATCGTAAGTAGATGATGGGAGGTTCTTCGTGACCTCCCTTCGTTTTTCGTGTACAGTTCAAATTCTCGAAAAGTTTTACGAATTAAATAATAAAAAGGTCCTCCGATGTTTGAAAAGAAGAATCGTTGTGCTTTCTGTGGTCGCAGTGAAAGTGAAGTCGACCATATGGTGACGGCCAATGGCGTGAGCATCTGTTCAGATTGCGCTCGTGGCGCACTTGCCTCCATGACGGGTGAGGAGCCCGTGATGACTTCTGAAATGACAACGGCTGAGGGTGCTGAGGCAACGCCTGTGCAAGATAAGCCCTTGCCCAAGCCCCATGAACTTTTCGCCAAGTTGGATGACTACGTGATCGGTCAAGACAAGGCTAAGCGCATTTTGTCCGTGGCCGTTTATAACCACTTTAAGCGTTTGAAGCATTTAAGCGACAAAACGGTTGATGTGGAATTGCAAAAGAGCAATATCTTGTTAATCGGCCCGACGGGGTCGGGGAAGACGCTTTTTGCTCAAACGTTAGCCAAGATGCTTGATGTGCCGTTTGCGATTGCGGACGCTACGACGTTAACGGAAGCAGGCTACGTTGGCGAAGACGTTGAAAACGTGGTTTTGAAATTGTTGCAAGCCGCTGATGGTGATATTGAAAAGGCCCAACACGGCATTATCTATTTGGACGAACTCGATAAGATTGCTCGCAAGAGTGAAAACCCGTCCATCACGCGAGACGTGTCGGGTGAAGGTGTCCAACAAGCCCTTTTGAAGTTAATCGAAGGCACGGTAGCGAACCTTCCGCAACAAGGCGGTCGCAAGAACCCGGGCAAAGCCATGGTGAGCGTCGATACGACGAACATCTTGTTTATCTGTGGCGGCGCCTTTGACGGTTTGGATAAGATTGTTCAACGTCGTGGTGAACGCACGGGGTTGGGCTTTGGTGCTGAATTAAAAAACACCAAGAAGAAGTCTTTGACGGAAGCTTTTGCCCAAGTTGAACCCGCTGACTTGGTCAAGTACGGTTTGATTCCGGAATTGGTGGGTCGATTGCCGGTGATTGCCTCTTTGGAAGAATTAACCGAAGAAGCCTTAATCAGCATTTTGACGAAACCCAAAAACGCTTTGATTAAACAATATCAAGCCCTTTTTGCCATGGAAGACGTGAAGTTGACCGTGACGGATGCGGCTTTAAAGGCGATTGCTCAAAAGGCAATTGCAAGAAAGACCGGTGCTCGCGGTTTGCGCAGCATTGTTGAATCGGTCTTAACGGATGCAATGTTCGAGGTACCGTCACTGGGTAATGTGACGGAAGTGGTGATTGAAGAAGAAACGATCACCAAGAATGAAAAGCCTCGCTACATTCAAAAATAATTTCTTTTTCCGACGAAGATTTTTCGTCTGGAGAAAACGTAACAAAGCACGTATGGGGATTGAAATCTTGAATTTCATCCCCATATTCTGACTATCAACACTCTAAAGTAGAAATGGGAAAGATGACGAAAATTCAAAAAAAACGTGCTGTTTTACCGGTGTTACCGTTGCGCGACATGGTGCTCTTCCCCGGAAGCATCAGTCCGGTGTTTGCCGGTCGTCAAATGTCTTTGGCGGCTATTCAAGCCGTCGATAAGACCAACCAAATTTTGGTTTTGACGCAAAAAGTCCCCTCCACGAATGAGCCGGGCAGTGATGATTTGTACCATGTCGGTGTCGTTGCAACAATTTTGCAACGCTTTACCTTGGAAGACGGTACGGTCAAACTTCTTTTAAATAGCCTCTATCGCGTTAAGGCCAGTGACATTCGTATGGATGAGAACTATTTGGTCGCCATGGCTGAGCCCATGGACAACGACGAAGAGGTCGAAGGTTTTGAAGCTGAAGCTTGGCAAGATTCTGTTATTACGGCGTTTACGAACTACAGCCAAACGAATACAAGTTTGCCCAAGGGTTTAGCTCAATCGTTGAGTAGCAAGAAGACTTTGGAAGAAGTTGTCGATACGGTCAGCGGCTACTTGGATATCGGTGTCGCTAAGCGTCAAGCGTTGCTTGAAGAACCGTCGCTTTTTACGCGAGCTGAAATGATTTTGGCTCGTATCACGGAATTGATGGATAAAGTCCAAATGGAAGAAAAGATCCAACGCCGTGTGAAAAAGCAAATGGACAAGAATCAACGTGACTACTATTTGAATGAGCAAATGAAGGCCATTCAAAAGGAATTGGGTCGCAGTGAAGACGAGGCCGGTGACGTTGATCAATACGCTGAACGTATTGCGGTGAGCGGCATGAGCGATGAAGCTCGCGCTAAAGCTGAAGAAGAATTGAAGAAATTGCGCTTGATGCCTGCGATGAGCGCTGAAGCGACCGTTGTGCGCGGCTACTTGGATACGTTATTGAATTTGCCTTGGTCTCAAAAGAGCCGAGTAAGCAAAAATATCAAGCAAGCCAGCGACATTTTGGAAGCCGATCACTATGGCTTGGACAAGGTCAAGGAACGCATCCTTGAATACTTGGCCGTTCAAAGCCGTGTGGACAAGTTAAAGGCACCGATTTTGTGCTTGGTGGGCGCTCCTGGTGTCGGTAAGACAAGTTTAGGTCAATCCATTGCACGCGCAACGAACCGCAAGTTTGTGCGTATGGCGTTGGGTGGCGTGCGTGATGAAGCGGAAATCCGCGGTCACCGTCGTACCTATATTGGTTCGATGCCCGGCAAGATCATGCAAAGCTTAACGAAGGCCGGCGTTCGCAATCCGCTTTTCTTATTGGACGAAGTCGATAAGATGGGCATGGATAGCCGAGGTGATCCTGCAAGCGCTTTGTTGGAAGTGTTGGATCCCGAACAAAACAATTCCTTCCAAGACCACTACATTGAAGTGGACTACGATTTGTCGGATGTGATGTTCGTGGCAACGAGTAATTCGCTCAACATCCCTCAAGCCTTGCTTGATCGTATGGAAGTGATTTACTTGTCGGGCTATACCGAAGACGAAAAGTTAAACATTGCCAAGCGTCACTTGATCCCGAAACAAATCAAGAATAACGGTTTGAAAATGGGTGAGATTGAGATTGCCGACGAAGCCGTCTTGGACATCATTCGCTTTTATACGCGTGAAGCCGGTGTTCGTGGTCTTGAGCGTGAAATCAGCAAGATTTGCCGCAAGTGCGTGAAAAACGCTTTGATTGCTGCTGACTCTGCTCCGAAAAAGCGTGGTGCCAAGAAGAGCGTTCAAACGTTGCGTATCGATTCCAGTAACGTGGGTCAATACTTGGGCGTTCGTCGCTTTAGCATCGGTTTGGCTCAAAAAGAACCGAAAGTTGGTCAAGTCAACGGTTTGGCTTGGACGGAAGTGGGCGGCGACTTGTTGTCCATCGAAGCCGCTGTCTTCCCGGGCAAGGGTCAAGTGCAACGCACGGGCAGCTTGGGCGACGTGATGAAGGAATCCGTTGAAGCCGCTCGCAGCGTGGTGCGTGCTCGCGCTGACAGTTTAGGGTTGGCTTCTGACGTTTTTGCTAAGACCGATTGGCACTTGCACTTCCCGGAAGGCGCAACGCCTAAGGATGGTCCGAGTGCGGGTGGTGCCATTGCTACGGCCATGGTGTCGGCTTTGACGAAGATCCCGGTCCGCAGTGACGTTGCCATGACGGGTGAAATCACTCTTCATGGTGAAATTCTTGAGATCGGCGGCTTAAAAGAAAAGTTGCTCGCTGCTTTGCGCGGTGGCATCAAGACCGTGATGATCCCGAAGGATAACGTCAAGGATTTGGAAGAAATTCCGGCTAACGTCAAGGACGGTTTGGAAATCATTCCTGTGAAGTGGATCGATGAAATTTTGCCGATCGCTTTGACACAAAATCCGATGAAACCGTTGGGTGAAGTGGAACTTCAGGCGCAAACGGCAACGATTCAAACCGAATCGGGTTTGACGCAAGAAGTCACAAAAGCGTAAAGGAAACGGGGAGTTAGGTGCCTGAGGAGGCACCTCACATCCCCAACCTATTGCAATCAAAAGCAGAGCAAGCACAAAAAATTGGATTTTTTTTGGTTTTGCTCTTGAAAAGAGTAGTTCTCTAGTATAAAATCCTCTTTCTCAGTTTGTGGGTGCTTAGCTCAGTTGGTAGAGCGGTGCCCTTACAAGGCATAGGTCAGGAGTTCGAGCCTCTTAGCACCCACCACAAACTTAATGCCCGATGGAGTGGTAGTTCAGTTGGTTAGAATACCGGCCTGTCACGCCGGGGGTCGCGGGTTCGAGTCCCGTCCACTCCGCCAACAACTTGCCAAGGGCACCAAAATTTGTTTTGAAGCTGGAGTGGTAGTTCAGTTGGTTAGAATATCGGCCTGTCACGCCGAGGGTCGCGGGTTCGAGTCCCGTCCACTCCGCCAACTTCTTCAAAATGCGAAGCGAAGGATTTTTGTCCATTCGCTTTTTTTGTTGCTATTCGTTGCAATTTCTTCGCTTCTTACTCCTTAATTCTCCCGAATAGCTCTGTGCCTTGCTATCATTAAGCCTTTGCAACACATTGGTTGCACTTCGATAGTTTTGAAAGGATCTTCGCAAAAATGCTTCAGGCTTTTCGCACGCACAAGCGATGGATGATGTTCATAGCCATGATTTTCATCATTCCGTCCTTTGTTGTTACGGGTATCTACAGTTACAACCGTATGTCCGGTTCGGAAAACGACATCGCCAAGGTTGGCGATACGACGATTACGGTTGAAGATTTCAATAATGCCAAGCGCACGTATTTGGATAACTTGCGCCGTCAAATGGGCAACAACTTCAATGCCAACATGTTGGATACGCAAGAAGCCAAAGTGTCCATTTTGGCCGGTTTGATTACCGATCGCGTTTTGTCTTTGGAAATGGCTCAAAGCTACATCAACGTGAGCGAAGCCGATGCCGTGAATTTGATTAAGACGGCGCCTGCTTTCCAACGCAATGGCGCTTTTAGCCAAGAAGCCTACAAGCAATTCTTAAATGCTACGGGCAAGAGCGATGAATATTTCGTTTACGAATTGCGTCGTGACTTGGCTCGTGAAATTCTTTTAAATTCCGTTGCTGCTACGACGTTGGGTTCGACCACGGTGGCAACGCGCATTCATGACCTCTTGTCTGAAGAACGAGGTATTCGTACCTACAGCATCAAGCCCGATTCCTTTGCTAAGAAGGTTCAAGTCTCTGAAGACGAAATGAAGGCCTATTACGAAAAGAACAAGGCTTTGTTTGCAGTTGAAGAAAGCGTTGATATCGAATACGTTGTCTTGTCTCCTGAAAACTATAAGGACATCAAGGCTAGCGACGAAGACGCCAAGACTTTCTACGAACAAAACTTGCAACGCTTCTCTACGCCCGAGCAACGCCGTGCATCTCACATCTTGATTGCCGCACAAGGCGATAAGACCGAAGAGGCTAAGAAAAAGGCTGATGACCTTTACGCCCAATTGAAGGCAGAACCGAAGAAGTTTGCACAATTGGCTAAGGCCAATTCTCAAGACCCGGGTAGTGCTCGCAACGGTGGTGACTTGGGATTTTTCCAAAAGGGCATGATGGTGCCTGAATTTGAAAAGGCCGTCTTTACGGCTAAGAAGGGTGACCTTGTTGCTCCGGTGAAGACCGACTTTGGCTACCACATCATCATGGTGACGGATGTTAAGCCCGCTGCCGCTAAGCCCATGGCCGATGTCCGTAAGGAAATTGATGCTTTGTATGCTCAACAAGCCGCTATGCAAATGTTTGCCGAAGACGCTGAAAACTTCTCCAATATGGTTTATGAGCAAAGCGAATCTTTACAACCTGTGGTTGAAAAGTTCAACTTGAAACTTCAAACGGCTCAAAACATCACGCGTACGCATAACGACGATGTGATCACGGCTCATGTGGTTGAAGGCCTTTATAGCTTTGACGTTTTGGACGATAAGCGTAATACCAACGCCATTGAAATCGGTCCTAATAAGCTTTTAGCTGCACGTGTTGTCAAGCATCACCCCAAGACCACGGAAACATATGAAGCCGTGAAGGACAATATCAAGACTGCTTTGACCAAGCAAAAGATGGCTGAAATGGCCAAGGTTGAAGGTGAGAAGGTATTGGCTCAACTCCAAAAGGGTGAAAAGAGCACTGCTAAATTCGGCAAGAAGATCACGATTTCTCGTGAAAAGCCGGAAAACTTGACCTTTGATGTTATCAACGCCGCCTTGCGTCCTGTTGCACAATCTTTGCCGGTCTACACGGGCTTGCAAACGGTTGACGGTAGCTACATGATCATCAATGTGTTGGACAACAAGGTTACGCCCGTAGCACCTGAAGAGCTCACGATGCGTAAGGCCGAACTTGCTCAAATCTACAGCCGTCCTGAACAAGTTGCTTTCCTTGCCGCTTTGGAAGAAAAGTTTGGCGTGGAAATCTTAAAGGACGAATACAAAGCTGACTATAAGCCTGCTGAAGATCAAGAATAAGTCTTCTTAAGGCTAATCAAGAAAACCGGTGCGAAAATTTTTTCCACCGGTTTTTTCGTGGAGTTTTGCGCAAAAAATAACCCGAATTCGTTATCTGAATTCGGGTTATGGATCTAACAGGGTATTGAATTAATGTTCGCTACCCATCGTTCGAGCAATGGCTTCGCCCGGGCCGTCTTCATCCAAGACGAATTCGCTTTCGTCATAGGGGTCGATCAAGTCATCGGGATTGCCGCCCCAGCGTAAGATTTCCAAAGCGCGAGCGGAGCGATCGATGATGTCGGTGGCCACAATGCCCGTGTTACGAGCGCGAACGGATTCACCGTGCAACCACACAGCGCCCAAGGTGGCGCTCACCAAGTCAAATTGTTGAGCAAACAAGGAACCCAACATACCGGCTAAAACATCGCCAGAGCCGGCCGTTGCCAAGCAGGCATTGCCCGTGGGGTTAATCCAGCTACGGGAGCTGCGCAAAGTCACCACCGTACCCGTGCCCTTTAAGACAACGATGGCACCGGTTTGGATGGACAATTCGCGAGCGCTCGTGACGCGGTCGGCTTGGATTTCCTTCACATCACGCTTGAGCATACGAGCGGCTTCACCCGGATGCGGCGTTAACACCGTGTGAGCCTTACGAGCCAACACGCGGTCTTCTAAAGCTTGGTCTTGACTGATTAGGGTCAAGGCGTCAGCATCAATGATCAAAGGCTTATTCGTAGCAACGGCATCTTCCAAGCGCTTCTTAGCCTTTTCATCAAAGCCCAAACCGCAACCGATCACAATGGCATCGGCCGTGGAAAGATCAACAGGCTCGTCCGTGACCATCAATTCGGGTTGAACCGGGTCAAAAGAGGGGCCGTTGTCATACATTAATTCGACCGTGACGGAACCGGCACCCATGCGAAGAGCGGCACGAGCCGCGAGCATTGCGGCGCCCACTTTACCCTTAGCACCGCCGATCACAACGCAGTGACCGTAAGTGCCCTTGTGGGAGTTGTACTTGCGTAATTCAAGAACGTGTTTGAAGTCGTCCGTATCGATCAAACTTAAGTTGGAAAGGGGAACGGAGAGGTCAAGTTCGGAAAGCGTCACCATGCCGCTGGCGTCCTTGCCTTCATTCATGAAGCAACCGGCCTTGGCACAGATAAGGTTTAACGTCATATCGGCAATGCAGCCTTTGATGCCACCGACCCACGTGCCTTTTTCAGCATCCAAACCACTCGGGATGTCGATGGACATGTGTAAGGCCTGACGTTCGTTAAACCAAAGAGCAGCATCGATAAAGTCGCCCGAAATGGCCTTTTCGATACCGGTACCAAACATGGCATCCACCACCACGTCAGCCTTCGGAGCCATGTAGGGGTCTTCAATGACGATACCGTCTTTTTCCAACCACTTGTTGTAGGCGCGTAACGCATCAGCGGTCTTGGGCTTAGCGCAACCGACCAAGACGCAAGTGACGTTGTGACCACGGCTCTTTAAATGCAAGGCAGCGGTAAAACCGTCACCGCCGTTATTGCCCGGACCACAGAGAATCACAATGGTGCTGGCAGCGTCGCACTGGTCATCAATCCAGTTGGCGGCGACAAAACCGGCACGATCCATCAAAGTACCTTCAGGGAGAATGCCGGATTGGCGTTCTTCAAGTTCGGCGAGCTCTTCCAATGTCAAAAGAGTGGTTGACATGCTTTTACTGCTCCAATCTAAGAAAAATCAAAATTAACCCGACTATTTTAAAGGAGTGGGAGAAAAAGAGACACATTTTCTAAGATCAAACGAAAAACGCCCCATCTTTTGATTGATGGAGCGTTATTTTCAGACAACTGAAGATTACTTCGTAGCGGGTTCCCACTTGCAACGAACCGGAGAGACAATTTCACCGGTCTTTTTCATTTCAGCCATGGCCTTATCAACGACTTTGCGATCTAAGCCACTTAACTCGGCAATCTTACCGGCATTTAACGGTTCACCGGCTTTGCGCATGGCCTCTAACACGAGTTCTTTTTCTTGCATGATTTTCTCCTCATCTTTGGAATATCTACGGTCATTGTAGAGAAGCGACGAAGAAAATATGGCGCTTGAAATGTAACGAAGCTTCAACATCTATGCCTTCAATAGATTTTGAACATTGGCTCAAGTCAAAACACCGATCAAAAAAATTACCCCCAAGGCGATAAATCCTAGGGAAGAAACTATAATTAGTAGGTTAAGTATTTTTGTTTTTTGTTTTACCAACGCCTTTTTAGGCAATTTTTCAGGAATCTTCCGTCATGTCTCACACCGGATCGATGTTTTCCTTGAAGGCCTCCAGCGCCTTGTCGGACTTTCGTGCCGCTCGTCTCTTGAAGACGATTCAAGCGATTGCCCCCGAAGCCCGTGCGGTTTCAGGACGCTTTGTGCATTTTGTTCATGCCACGCATGAATTGAGTGCCGATGAAAGCGAACGCTTGAACGCCCTTTTGAACTACGGCAATGAAGGCCTTGATGTTAAGGCCGATGCCACGTTTATGGTTATTCCGCGTTTGGGCACCATCAGCCCCTGGGCCAGTAAGGCCACGGATATTGCTCAAAACTGCGGTCTTGATGCCATTATCCGTATCGAACGCGGTACGCTTTTCAATATCGACTTTGGCGGTGTTGTTCCGTCAGCTCAAACGTTGACGGCGG
>DYCH01000035.1:0-35071 GCA_019418235.1 Sutterella sp. | reverse complement strand
CGGCGTCTTGCACGACCGCATGACCGAAAACGTGGTGAGCGCCGATGTTGAAGCCAACAAGCTTTTTGAAGAACTCGACGGTAAGCCCATGGTTACCGTCGATCTTTTAAAGGAAGGCCGCAAGGCTTTGGCCGATGCCAACCTCACGATGGGTTTGGCCATGAGCGAAGACGAAATCGACTACTTGGCCGATGCTTTCACGAAGGCTCAACGCAATCCGACCGATGTCGAATTGATGATGTTTGCTCAAGCCAACTCGGAGCACTGCCGTCACAAGATCTTTAACGCCAAGTGGACAATCGATGGTGAAGAAAAGGAAAAGACCCTTTTCGGCATGATTCGCGATACGCACAAGGCTCACAGCGAAGGTACGATCGTTGCTTATTCTGACAACGCTGCCATTTTCGAAGGTGTGAAGGTTCCGCGTTTGTATCCGAGAACGCCTGAAGGTGAAAACTTCGGTCGCGTCTTTACGGAAGAAGAAGAATTAACGCATACGGTCTTTAAGGTTGAAACGCATAACCACCCGACGGCCATCTCTCCCTTCCCGGGTGCCTCTACGGGCTCGGGCGGTGAAATCCGTGACGAAGGTGCAACGGGTCGTGGTGCTCGTCCGAAGGCAGGTCTCTGCGGCTTTACCGTTTCCTCTTTGCAATTGCCCGAAGCGCCGCAAGGTTGGGAAAACGACAAGGACGTGACGAAGGCAGAATGCGGTTGCGATAAGCCCTATGGCTATCCGACGCGTATTGCTAACGCTTTGTCCATTATGACGGATGGCCCCTTGGGTGCTGCCGCCTTTAATAACGAATTCGGTCGCCCGAACGTTTTGGGTTACTTCCGTGTGTTTGAAGCCAACGTCGGCGGCAAGCGCTACGGTTACCACAAGCCCATTATGTTGGCTGGCGGCATCGGTAACATCCGTGACGACCAAACGCACAAGACCGCTTTGCCTCCGGACACGCTCTTGATCAGCTTGGGTGGCCCGGGCATGCGAATCGGTTTGGGCGGTGGTGCTGCAAGCTCCATGTCTACGGGTTCTAACTCTGAAGCTCTTGACTTCGATAGCGTCCAACGTGGCAACCCCGAAATGGAACGTCGCGCACAAGAAGTGATCGACCGTTGCTGGGCTGCCGGTGAAAATAACCCCATTTTGGCCATCCATGACGTGGGTGCCGGTGGTTTGTCTAACGCAATGCCAGAATTGGCTGACTTGTCCGGTCACGGTGCCAAGCTTGATTTGGCTAAGGTGCCGGTTGAAGAGTCCGGCATGAGCCCGCTCGAAATCTGGTGTAACGAAAGTCAAGAGCGTTATTCCATCGCTATCGCTCCCGAAAGCTTGGAAACGTTTGACGCCATGTGTAAGCGTGAACGTTGCCCGTACGCCGTTTTAGGTACGATCAGCGAAGACAACACGTTGGTGGTGGCTCGTGGCGAAGAACAAACGCCTGCCGTTGAAATGCCGATGGAAGTCTTGTTGGGCAAGGCTCCGCGTATGCACCGTGATGTTAAGCACGCTGATGTGACGTTGCCGGAATTTAAGGCCGAAGGCATCAATCTTAAGAAGGTTGTGACGGACGTTTTGCGTCACCCGACGGTGGCCAGCAAGAGCTTCTTGATCACGATCGGTGACCGTTCTGTGGGCGGTTTGGTCCATCGTGACCAAATGGTGGGCCCGTGGCAAGTGCCGGTGGCTGACGCTGCTGTGACCAACATCAGCTTTATCGGTCACAACGGTGAAGCCATGAGTATGGGTGAACGCACCCCGTTGGCTATTACGAACGCTGCTGCCGCTACGCGTATGGCGATTGGCGAAGCGATTACAAATATTGCGAGCGCCGACATTGATCTTAACTTCGTTAAGCTGAGTGCCAATTGGATGGCTGCTTGCGGTAACGAAGGCGAAGACGCCAAGCTCTACGATGCCGTGGAAGCTGCGAGCACCGTTTGCCAAGAATTGGGTGTCGCCATTCCTGTCGGTAAGGACTCCTTGTCCATGAAGACCACGTGGGAAGACGCGGGCGAAAAGAAGACGGTGATGAGTCCGGTTTCTTTGATTGTCTCTGCTGCCGCTCCCGTGAAGGACGTTCGTTTGTCCTTGACGCCGCAATTGATGACGGATAAGCCCTCGGTCTTGGTTGCTATTGACTTGGGTCGTGCTAAGAACCGTATGGCCGGTTCCATCTTGAGTCTTGTGACGCAACAATTCGGTCAAGTCACGCCCGATATGGATAGCGCCACTGACGTCTCTGCCTTTGTGAAGATGATTCGCGAATTGACGGCTAAGGACGCCATCATGGCTTACCACGATCGCTCTGACGGCGGTTTGTTGGCCACGGTGGCTGAAATGATGTTTGCCGGTCACACGGGTGTGACGCTTAACATGGATGCCATGGTCAAGAGCGCCGCTACGAGCGACATCGTTCCCGCACTCTTTAACGAAGAGTTGGGTGCTGTGATCCAAGTGGCTGCTGACCGTGTTGAAGACGTACACGCTGCCGTTAAGGCTGCCGGTCTTGCCGATTGCACGTACTTCATCGGTGAAGTCAATGGCGACGATAAGTTGGTCATCACGGCTCACGGTGAAACGGTTTACGAAGAAAAGCGTTCTGCTTTGCAAGAAGCATGGACGGAAGTCTCTTGGCAAATTGCTCGCCGTCGCGACAATCCTGCTTGTGCCGACCAAGAACGTGCTCGTTGCACGATGGAAAATGACACGGGCTTGTTCGTTAAGACGACGTTTGATACGGAACTTGACGTGGCTGCACCCTTCATTGCAACGGGTGTTCGTCCGCGTATGGCCATCTTGCGTGAGCAAGGTGTTAACAGTCAAACGGAAATGGCTGCAGCCTTCACGCGTGCAGGCTTCGAAGCCATTGACGTTCACATGACGGACTTGTTGTCCGGTCGCTCTGACTTGAAGGACTTCGTTGGTTTGGCTGCTTGCGGTGGCTTCTCGTACGGTGACGTCTTGGGTGCCGGTGGCGGTTGGGCTACGACCATTTTGCGTAACCCCATGATGGTGGAAATGTTCTCCAAGTTCTTTGAACGTGGCGATACGTTTGCATTGGGCATCTGTAACGGTTGCCAAATGATGAGTCATTTGCGTGGCATCATCCCGGGTGCACAACACTGGCCGAACTTCGTTCGTAACATGAGCGAACAATTCGAAGCCCGTGCTGTTCAAGTCGAAGTGATGGATAGTCCCTCCATCTTCTTTGACGGCATGGCAGGCTCCATGATGCCGATCGTCAACGCTCACGGCGAAGGTTTGGTCCAATGGATTAACGAAGAAGACGCAAAGCTCGCTAATCTTGCCGCTCGCTACGTTGACCCGACGGGCACGCCCACGGAAGTTTATCCGTTTAACCCGAACGGCTCCAAGAACGGTATCACGGGTGTAACGACCCCTGACGGTCGCTTCACGATCATGATGCCGCACCCTGAACGTACGCACCGTACGAGCCAAATGAGCTGGGCGCCTGCCACTTTGGGCGAATACAGCCCCTGGATGCGCATGTTCCGCAACGCCCGCAAATTCGTGGGTTAATACCTAGGGGTTAAGGCTCAGCTTTAACTACTAGTGCTTGAGACATCAAGCTAAAATAAAGGTCTCGTGCTAAAAAAGTGCGAGACCTTTTCTTATTGCCGATTGGATGAGTTGAAAGGACGAATATGCCGTTTGATCTTTGGTTAAGTTTTGTGGTGGCCGCCACCATTTTGGCGATTGCCCCGGGGCCTGATAATTTGTTTGTGCTTTTGCAATCTGCCATGCACGGCCCGAAAGCCGGCGTTTTGGTGACGTTGGGTCTTTGTGTGGGTGTCTTTATTCAAACGTGTTTTTCGGCCTTTGGCGTGGCAGCAGCAGTGGCGGCTTCCCCGGTGTTACTGACCATCATCAAATGCGCCGGTGCCGCCTATTTGACCTATTTGGCCTGGGGGGCTTGGCGAGCTCCTGTGTCTGAAGCCGATGAGACGACCATCGAGAAAAAGCCCTTGACGTTAACGCCATTGAAGTTGTGGACGCGTGGGATTTTGATGAATATCACCAATCCCAAAGTGTTGATTTTCTTTTTAGCCTTTTTCCCGCAATTTTTGGTGAAGGGCAGTAGTGAGTCGGAAGTCATGGTTCAGATGCTCATCATGGGTTTGACCTTTTTGGTGATCACCTTGGTGGTTTTCTCTTGCGTTGCTTGGTGTGCGGGTTCCTTGGCTAACCGTATCCGCAATCCGCGTTTTCAATCGATTCTTAATAAAACCAGTGCCTTGATTTTCTTGGCATTGGCCGTTTCTACTTTAATCTGGAACGCTTCTTAAGGCAGAGCTATGGCAGTCAATCACCAAAACCGAGATGTTCTGTTAATTACGCTTTTGGGCATTGCTCATGGCGTATCCCACTTCTTTCACTTGGTGATTCCGCCTTTGATTCCGTGGATTAAGCCGGAGTTTGATCTTTCATACGCTCAAATGGGCGCCGTGATGACGGCTTTTTTCATTGTGAGCTCTTTGGGACAGGCTGCGAGTGGCTTTTTGGTCGATAGTTGGGGCGCAAAGAAAACCTTGTTTTTAGGTGCTTCGCTTTTGGCTTTGGGCGGCTTTATCTTAGCGGCCGCCGATAGCTACTTCATGCTTTTCTTGGCTTCTATGGCCTCCGGTTTAGGAAACTCCGTTTTTCATCCAACGGACTACTCCATCATGAACCGCTCGATCTCCCAAGAGCGTTTAAGTTACGCCTTTTCAATTCATGCGATTGTGGGCAACATCGGCTGGGCGATTGCACCGGTTTTGATGATTGCCGTGGCCAATTTTGGTGGCTGGCGAATGGCTGCTTTGAGCGCAGCATTGGTGGGTACGTTCGTTGTGATTTTGCTTGCCTTTAATCACAAAGAATTCGATATTGAACAAATCACGGAAGAGAAAAAGACGGGGAGTGTACCGGTTAAGGGCGGTCGATTTGCGTTTCTTGGTGCATTGGCTGTTTGGTTGTGCTTTTTCTTTTTCTTCTTTAATTCGTTTGCCTTTGGTATTTTGCAAAATTTCTCACCCACAATTTTCCATGAAACCTTTGGTTTAAGTTTGGAGACGGCAACGGCCGCGTTGACTTCTTACTTGTTAAGTAATGCCGCCGGCGTCTTAATCGGCGGGTGGGTTGCTAAAAATTTCACCCACCATAATAAAGTCGTGGCCCTGTGTTTGAGTGTGAGTGCAGCGACCGCCATTTTAATGGCCACGCAGTTGTTCCCCGGTTATACGGTTTTGATCTTCATGGCCTTTATGGGCGTTGGCGTTGGGATTGCGACGCCCTCTCGAGACATGATGATTCGTCAGGCCTGTTTATCCAAGGTTGGTAAAGACGGCTTTGGTCGCGTCTATGGCTTTACTTACTGTGGGATGGATGTGGGGCAAACGTTGTCGCCTTTGATTGCGGGGCCCATGCTTGACGCGGGGTTATTTGCAGCGGCGCTTATTTTGGTAGCTGTGATGCAGTTCGGTGCCGTGTTTACGGCGCTTGGCGTGAAGTCGGAATAGCAAGAAAAAGGTTGATAGTCTCTTAAAAGCAACTGTCAACCTTTTGTATCTAGTGACTCTCGTAACCATTAATGATTAACAGAAGAACCCTTTTGCATTTTTCAAAGTCTTTTT
The DNA here is from genome assembly GCA_019418235.1 of Sutterella sp. Taxonomy (GTDB): domain Bacteria; phylum Pseudomonadota; class Gammaproteobacteria; order Burkholderiales; family Burkholderiaceae_F; genus Aphodousia. The sequence goes on along the minus strand of DYCH01000035.1, from coordinate 29,431 downwards.
CAAGCAGTGAATCGTAAATAGCACGGTGAGCCTTTACCCATACGTTCCCACTTTCATCTTTATCTTCCATGCGGTGCTCAGCTTTTTTTAGCATATATCGACGAATCGGTTCTTCAGCGACTTCAAATGACATTGCAAGAAGTTGATTCCCACTTAGACGGCATAATTCCGTATGAATGAGCAAGGTTTGGTCAATCGTTCTTAGATACGACGCACGTTTTTCTTCAGAGGTTTTTAACTCGTCATAAGCTTTGACTTCGTTTTCAAATACATCACAAGCTTCTCGAAGTGGTTCTAAATCTTTTTTAGTTACGCGCTTTACGGCAAGTCGTGCACATTCAACCTCAATAATGGAACGAAATTCACCAATACTCTTCATGACTTCATCACTCATATAAAAGTCAGAAATCTGACTGATGTGATTTTTGAAGTTAAAAGCTTTGACGAAAGTTCCCTCTCCATCCTTTGTTTCAAGTACTCCTAAGGCGTTGAGTTTTTGAAGGGCAATACGAACTGTTAATCGATTAACTCCGAAAGTTTCAGCTAATGCTGATTCTGAGGGTATTTTTTCGCCAATTGGCCACGTGCCGTCTAAAACGCTGTCGCGAATTCGATCCGTGACGATATCTGCAGCAGAGATTTTTTTAATTTTTAACGATTTCATTTCAAATACCAGAATTAAAAACAGTTTTATTTGCCACTATGCAAATTTTATCTTTTAAGTTTATACTTTTTTAACAATTCACCTAGCGAACAGGTGAACAGATAATCTTTATTGTGAGATTTCATGTTTCTGCCTAAATGGCAAAGGAGGTAATGAAATGAGTGATATCACAATTTCTCTAGAAGAAGGTCAAGTACTCGGAACTCTAGAAAACGGGATTATGAAGTTTCAAGGGGTGCCTTATTGCGAGCCGCCAGTAGGTGAATTGCGATGGATGTCACCCGTAGCTTTATCGAAAAGCAATGAGATGCGCGATTGTCGAGCAAAGGCGTCGATTTTGCCACAAGGCCCATCTGACTTGGATGCTCCAATGGGCCCAATAACAAGAGATCAAAGTGAGGGAGCGTTAACTTTAGCGATATCTGCTCCGAAAGATCACGATAAACCGTTACCTGTTGCCGTTTGGTTTCACGGCGGTGCCAATTTCTGTGGTGCGGGTAATGTTGATTGGTACGATGGCGAGAATCTGGCTCAACGTGGAATGGTCATTGTAGGTGTGAATTATCGTTTAGGGGCTTTAGGTTTTCTTCAATACCCAGGACTCAATGATCGTAATTTGGCGATTGAAGATCAAATCATGGCTCTGCGTTGGGTTCAGGCAAATATTTCAGCTTTTGGTGGTGATCCGAAACGAGTTACCGTTTTCGGTCAATCGGCAGGAGGCAACTCCATAGTTCATATGATGTCACTTCCGGAGACTGAAGGATTGTTTTCACAGTGCGTTTTGATGAGTCCATCAATTGGTCGTGGAAACCATGTTACCGAGGATGCTCATTGTATTGCTCGCGAGTTACTGACTGCACTTGGATGTGATGTCAACGATAAATCTTCTTTGCGAGGCCAAGCATTAGAAAAATCCACAACCGAAATTCTCAAGGCCACAGACATCTGTTTCCAATCATTAGGGGCCAAATTTGGAGGAATGCTTTTTAAACCCGTCAAAGACGAATGGGCGACTCCTGAAGCAACAGCAAAAGCAGCCGTCAGAGAAGCAGCTCGACGAGGTTTAAAAATTGTGATTGGAACAACACATGATGAAACATTAGCTTTTAGTGCAGATCGTTCTTCAGAAGTTGTGGATCGTTTAGCCAAAGTCCAACGAGAAAGATTTGATGAACCGGCAGCTGAATTTGCCGCCTTGGCTGCCGAAGCGGGTGTTGATATTCACAAGTATCGCTTTAATTGGAAGGGCCCCAAGTCGATTTACGGAGCTTGTCATTGCATTGATCTGCCATTCTTGTTTGGTACGTTTGATGCATGGAATGCTCCTATGTTAGCCGGAGCTGACGCAACTGATGTTGCTCAAGTGTCGGAATCGATGCAAACGTTTTTTGCTCGTTTTGTAAAAGAAGGCACTTTTGAAGACTCCTGGCCAAGCTACACCCGTTCTGACGCTTTGTGTCGCATTTTTGATTCCAAAACTGTGATCACCGAACCTTTCTATGTTGATCATTCCTAAGCAAGGAATAGGAGATTTTCAATTATGACTACTACTGCTACTAAAAAATCAGGATTTACAGTACCCCATGTATTGGTCTTGATTATTGCTTTGATTTTAATTTGTTGCGGTTTGACATACGTACTTCCTGCCGGTGTCTATTCTATTGATCAACAAACAGGTCTTGTTGTCGCAAATTCTTTCCACTATGTCGAATCCTCCCCAGTTAGTCCATGGGACGCGCTTATTATGGTGACGCAAGGTGTTGCAAGCCAAGGGGTGATTTTTGCTCTGCTCTTTATTATGGGTGGGATGATTAATGTAGTGATTGAATCCGGTTCAATCAATTCGATTATTAATTATTCGGTTTATCGACTTCAAGACAAAAGCATCTCTGTTCTCGTGCCGTGCGTAGTGACGTTGATGTCGGTTATCGGGGGCTTAGCAGGACAGGACTCTCTTGTTGCCTTTGTTGCTGTTGGTATGGTTCTTGCTCGTAAGCTTCGGTTGGATAAGATCGCTGCTTTGGGGATGTTCTACTTACCGTACATTACAGGGCAAGCAGCAGGCCCGACGATCGCTATTATTTTGATGGCTCAGGAAACTGCGGGCCTTCCCCCGGTATCTGGTCTTGGTGCTCGTTTGGTAATTTGGTTGGTTCTCACGCTCTTTTGCATTTTCTATACAACCCGATATTGCCTGATGATTAGTCGAGATCCGTCTAAGAGCATTATTGGTTATATGGAACAACCCAATCCAGAAGAAATGACAGCCTTAAGTGTTGTTCCAAAAATCGGCCTGAAAGAAGTGGTGACGGTTTGTTCTATGTTTGTTCCGTTTGCAATCTATGCTTATGGAGCAGCCTCTCAAGGTTGGGGCTTCCCTGAATTATTGGCCTTTGCAATGGTAGCTGTTATTGTCATTGGTATCGCTAATAAAATGGACATGAACCGATTAGCCGTTCTTTTCGTAACTGGTGCTTGTGCGATGGGTGGCATTTGTTTGATGATTGGTTTTGCCAAAGTTATTGGTATGGTCTTAATCGAAGGGAAAATCCTTCATACAATTGCCTTCGGTGCTGTTACGGTGATTGGTGGTATGGGTGAGTCGCTTATTGCGACGGGGATCTTCATCTTTACAATGCTCTTTAATTTGTTGATTCCGTCTGGCCCCGCTAAGGTTCCAATGCTTATTCCGCTTTTTATCCCGGTTGCCGATGTGTTGGGCATCAGCCGTCAAGTGCTTTGCCTTGCCTTCCAATTAGGTGACGGTTTAACGAATTGTGTCACGCCGGTGTCTGCAGTTCTTGCAGCAGCAATGACGTTGTCAGGCGCTAACATCGGTCAGTGGTTACGCTTTGTATTACCGTTTGTTCTGACCACTTTGGTAATTGCCATTGTTTCTCTCACTGTTCTTCAATCCATGGGGTGGAGTTAGTAATAATGCCTCGCATTAATCGATGGTGAGGATCCTGAGAGAGTGCGAGAATAATGAATGCCAACGTTTGATCGTGACAATGTTCACCTGCTAACGTTGGCATTTCTATTTGCATTTGCTCAAAAGAAAAGGCCCTACAAATTGCTTCGTAGGACCCTTGTCGAATCAATCAAGTATTACTTCTTGCCGATATTGATCTTAGCCTTTTGGAAAAGCTCTTGAATGTTGGCTTGAACCTTCGTTTGAACCAACATGTTGCGGTAGTGTTCCTTGCTCTTATCGTAGCTCGGGAAGAGTTCAGCCTTACGAGAGTCATCAACCTTGATGATGTGGAAGGCGCCGTTACTTTGAATCGGCACTTCGGTGAACTTACCCTTTTCGGTAGAGCGGATGGCGTAACCGATCATTTGCGGGAAGTTGGCAGCAGAGGCCCACTTATCAATCTTGCCACCGTTACCCTTGGTGTTTTCGTCAAGGGAGTACTTCTTGGCAACCTTATCGAACTTGTCGCCGTCCTTTAAGTCTTCAACGACCTTCTTGGCATCGGCATCGGTCTTAACCGTGATCACAGAAATCTTGTATTCACGATCGCCATAAGCTTTCTTTTGGTCATCGTAGAACTTCTTGACGTCAGCGTCTTTCACCGGATTCTTCTTAGCGAAGTCAGCGATCAAGGCATTGATCAAAACGTTGTCACGAGAGGCTTCGATAGCGTCCTTCACGTCAGAGCGTTGAGCAAGCTTCAAGCGATTGGCTTCTTGCAACAACACTTCTTGTTGGATTAATTGGTTGCGAACTTGCATTTCCAATTCAGACGTACGCTTTTGGCCGTTCTTTACGATTTGCTTAATGATCTTTTCTTGTTCTTGAACAGAGATCGTCTTGCCGTTAACGGTAACAGCCGTCGGGGCAGCCAAGGCAAAGGTGCTGGCGATTGCTAAAGAGACACCGACGACTAAAGCTTTATATTTCATAAAAACCTCTGGTTTTAATTTAAAAATTGTTATTTCGTATTTTGCGCTACTTGAGCGTATTTGGCTACATAAAATCCAAGGCCGATTGTAAACAAGAGTGTCAGCCCTAACAGGCCAAAGAGCTTGAAATCAACCCAAAAATCCATGCTGCAAGTGTAAGCAACAATTAAGTTAATGATACCGACAGCGACCAAAAAGAGAAGCGTCCAGTTCTCAACGGTTTTCCAAGCCGGCAGAGGCATCTCAATGCCTTGAAAGACGGCCTGAATGTAAATTTTACCCTTCATGCGACCAAATAATAAAATGCCCGCAAAAAGCCAGTACAGAAGCGTGGGCTTCCATTGGATGAATTCAGGCTTTTGCAATACGATCGTCAAGCCCCCGAAGATCACCACCAAAGTAGTTGAAAAGATTGCCATTTTTGAAGGTTTTTCACCTTTCATGACAATCCAGCCCATTTGCAAGAGGCTCGCTACGATGATGACAATAGTAGCCGCAACGATAGGAATAATCTCGTGATTAACCGGGAGGTAATTGGCAAGCTCTGCCGTGTGAGAGCCCGCTAATTTATAAGTCGCAAAGAAGCAAATAACGGGAAGTAAATCAAATAAAGCTTTCACAATAAAGAGTGCTTAAAGCAAAAATAGTCAATGAGTCGAACTATAACGAAAGTTTTACTTTAACGCATTTGGGGCTAATACTTGGATACATTTTGGTTTTAAAACTAAGACAAACTCCTCTAAACTCTACAAACAACTTAAAAAATCATTGCATTTTTCTAGAGGATCATTATCGTGAAACCCTTGAAATGGCTAATTGTCGGTGGCGTGGCAGTCGCATGCATTGCCGGCACGACTTATATTATGCAAAAGGATTCCAGTACAACTATGACGCAAACAGCTCAGCAAGTGGCTCAAGCAACCAAACTTCATACCGTTGAAGGTGTGACGGAGTATCAATTAGAAAACGGTCTCAGAGTGTTGTTATTCCCTGAAGCCAGCAAACCCACGATTACGGTCAACATGACCTATTTGGTCGGTTCCCGTCACGAAGGTTACGGTGAAACGGGGATGGCTCACTTGCTCGAACATTTGATGTTTAAGGGCTCAACCAACTATCCGACGCCCACGAAAGAATTTACGAAGCGCGGTTTTCGTATGAATGGCTCCACGTGGCTTGACCGCACAAACTATTTTGTGTCTTTTACGGCCACGGAAGATAACCTCGATTGGGCGCTCGGTTGGAGTGCCGACGCGATGGTCAATTCCTTTATCGCTCAAAAAGACCTCGATACGGAAATGACCGTTGTTCGCAATGAGTTTGAGATGGGGGAAAACAATCCCATCAACGTCATGATGAAGCGCATGCAATCGGTCTTATTTGACTGGCATAACTATGGCAACAGTACGATCGGTGCTCGCAGCGACATTGAACACGTCAAAATTGAAAACTTGCAAGCGTTCTATCATCGTTATTATCAACCCGATAATGCCGTTTTGATGGTCTCGGGTAAGTTTGATGAGAAAGAAACGTTAGAGAAGATCGAAAAGATCTTTGGTGCGATTCCTAAACCCACGCGTGAATTACCGAAGCTTTGGACGGAAGAACCCGTGGCTGACGGTGCTCGTCACTTTGAAATTCGTCGCTCCGGCGAAATGAAAGTGGTGAGCGTCGGTTACCGCATTCCTGCTGCTTTGCACCCGGATGCTCAATTCATCAATTTGGGCGCCGATGTTTTGGGTGATACGCCTCGCGGTCGTTTACATAAAGCCTTGGTTGAAACGGGCATTGCTACGCAAGTTTTTGCATGGCCTATGCCGGGTTACGCTCCGGGCTTTGCCATGTTTGGTGCCATGTTGCCCAAGGACGGTGACCATGAAAAGGCTGAAAAGATTTTGATCGAAACGGTGGAAAACACCTTTAAGACCGAAGCCTTGAAAGAACAAGAATTGGCATTGATGGCGCGTGAAGAAAAGACGCTTTATGAACGCATGTTTGCCGATCCGGAAGTCTTTGGTGTGGACATCTCTGACTACATTGCATTGGGTGACTGGCGTTTATTCTTCGTGCATCGTGATGCATGGGAAAAGATGACGCCTGAAGCGGTGACGCAAGCTTGGAACAAATACTTTGTGCGTGATAATCGTGTGGTGGGTGTGTTCTTGCCTGACGATCAACCGCAACGCGCTCAAATGTCGGCTGCTCCGAGCTTAGACGAAGTGTTATCAAAGTACGAATTTAAGAGCGAAGGTCAAAAGGCTGAGGTCTTTGATGCAACGCCCGATAACCTTAACGCTCGTACGCAACGCTTTACGATTGGGGACGTGAATGTCGCCTTGTTGCCCAAGCAAACACGTGGTGAGACGGTGGTTGTTCGCATGAATTTCCGCTACGGCAACTACGAAAGCCGTGCCGGTCAACGTGCGGTGGCAAGCCTCATGAACGCCATGTTTGAGCGAGGCACGAAAGAAAAGTCTCGAGCCCAAATCAATGACGCTTTCACGCAATTGCAAATTGATGGGGATGTGGGTCAATACACAACGACCCGTGAACACTTAGCTGATTCTTTGGCCTTGATGGTGGAAATGTGGAGCGAAGCTTCCATGCCCACGAAGGACTTTAATGAATTAAAGGCGGAATACGCCAACCACATTCAATCCCGTCTGGACGATCCGCGTGTGTTGGCTAGCGACGCTATCACGGAGCACTTCAATCATTATCCCAAGACTGACGCTCGCTATCGTTTAACGAGTAAGGCCTTAAAGAATGCAATTGACACGACGTCCTTAGAGGAAGTTAAGCGCTACTACGAAACGTCCTTTGGTATCGATCGTGGTGAGATTGCCATTGTCGGTGACTTCGATGCCGAAGCCGTGCGTGCTCAATTAGAAACGCTTTTAAAGGCAAAGACCAGTAAGGTCGCCTATGAACGTGTTGTTCGTGAGCATGCTGATATCGCACCGACACGTATTGTGATTGATACGCCCGATAAGGAAAACGCAACGATTGTGGCGCGTTTCGCTTTTGCCGGTCACAAAGATGATGAAGATGCCATTGCCATGCATGTGGCCAATTGGATCTTTGGTGGAAGCACCGGGTTATCCAACCGCTTGATGATGCGTTTGCGTCAAAAAGACGGTTTGAGTTACGGGGCCGGTAGCACGGTGATGTTGCCCCCCTTTGGTAACGAAGCCTATTGGGCCATGCAAGCCATTTTGGCACCGCAAAATCTTCGTAAGGCTGAACTTGCCCTTTATGAAGAAATCGACCGAGTGATTAAGGACGGTTTCACACAAGAAGAGTTGGATGAAGCCAAGAAGGGTTATATTGATTACCGTAACGTCAATCGTAGTCAAGACGTATTGGTGGCCTCCCATTGGGTAGGTTTGATGCAAGAAGGTCAAGACTGGACGGAAGCCAAACGCAATGATGAAAAGGTCATGAAGTTGACGTTGGATGACGTTAATAAGGCTTTCCGCAAGATGGTTAAGCGTGATGGTTTGACCGTGGTGTTGGCGGGGGATCAGAAGAAGGCTAACGAACAATAAGATAGTTTTTTCTCGAAAAATCGACCGTAACTGTCTCGCGATGGTTGCGGTCTTTTTTTATTTTGCCTCGAAATGCGACGTATTTGCCATTTTCTCGAAATGACATGTTAGCGATTGTAAGTTAATCGATAACGAAAATTATTCCCAAAAAGCTGTTACATCTTCATCGCTTCTTTTAAGAAAACCAATTTTTGGTTTTATCTCTGTCCTTAAGAATAGGTCATCGGCCTTGGTGTCAATAAAAAGAGCCCCAGATCAATAGGACTAAAACCCTCATCCCCCCTAGGGGGTGATTAACGGGGGGTACAGACAGAACGTTCACTTTAATAGAAATTAAATTGAACAAAAGCTCACTCAAAAAATGTCAAAAAACTGTTAAGAAAAGTCGTCAAAAAGTGTCTCAGGGTAATCCCTAGAAATAATAGTCATATGTAACAGAGATAGCCTCATACGATCGCTCCGATCGACTCAAACTATGGCATTTCTCAGAAAAATGAAAACCGTAACAAGTGGTTGCTTTTGAAGTCAACGCGTAAAAATTCTTGTGCGTATGATGACTGGACAAAAGAAATTTAATAACCGTAAAAAATCTTGAAAATCAAAGTTTTAAAAGACCCTCTAGCCGCCCTGTCAAAGGAAAGCTCCGAACTCTTTAAAGAACTAAAAAATAACAAGATCCCTTACACATCCTTTTGAGAGTCAATCAAATGAACAAAATCTATAAGACCCTTTGGAGCCCGGTTCGTCGTTCGTTAGTTGTCGTGAGCGAAGCTAAAGCGAGTACCTCCCAAAAACAATCCTCGTCTCAAGTAAACGTCACTGAACGTTCAGTGAAAGCACGTTCGACTTTTAAGCGCACGGTGCTTTCGACCGTGATCGCTTTATTGCCCTTTGCAACGCTTTCATTGACTACCTCTGCCAATGCTGCAAGCTACCACAATGAGGGTTCAGACATTTTGGTGGTTGGTACCCTTGAGTCGGGTGCACGTCCTTTAAGTGGTAAAAAGTCAACCGTCATCTCTAAATTGACACCGGTGACCAATGTCACGGGTGTTCAAGGGGGCGTCTTTATCAATAATTCCAACGCAGTGACTTTATTGGGCACCCAAGAGTACGATGAGTTAACCGATAACGGTACGGTTTGGGTAGGAGGTTTGCATCAAGCTTCTGACACTCCGTCTCGCCTCATTTTGGGTGCTCAAAAGGGCGAACCCTTTACGATCGGTCGTTTAAACGATGTTTTTGTGGGCATGAGTCCTGAAAATCCGCAACACCGTCTTAAAGGCGAACTTCAAGTTCGAAATGGTGGTTTTCATATTAGAAACCTGACCAATGCCGATCGTGTATCCATTGAAAAAGATACGGCAGCCCTAGCCGTTGGAAAATTGACGATGATCGGCAACGGCGTATTGACGAATAAGGGTGAAGTCACGATTGAAAGTCTTCAAACCCAAAAGGGCAGTGGTAGCGCAGAAATCATCAATGATGGTGACATGAAGATTCAAACGGGGGAAGTCAACGTTTTTAAAAATAACGGTACGGTGTCAGCTCAGATGCTGACGATGCGTAATGGCGGTTCGGTCAATGCGGCTAACGCTCGCTTGGAAGCCGATGATTTAACGATTGCGGGTGAAAGCTCTTACGGTACCGGTCGTCTTGATAAAGGCACGCTTTTAAATGATGGCGAATTGATGGCGACTTTAATGACGGTTGACGGCATGTTGGATAACCGTGCGTCGAGTGTTGTTGATCATTTGAAGGTTAGTAAAGATGCCATTGTTGAAAACGAAGTCAACGGTACGTTACTGGTGCAAAACGCAACAAGTGTCGGTCGCGTGATTAACAACGGTCAAATGGCCATTGAAGGTGATGGAAAGCTGGAGTCCCTCAACAATGGTGGCTTTGCTTTAATCAATCGAGGTCAAATTTCGAACCTCATAAACCATACCGATGCAGAACTTCAAACGCATGAAGACGTTAACCTTGAAGGTACTAATGAAGGTCGAATCGTTTCGGAAGGTGTTTTGCGATTAAACAAATTTACCAATATGCCCGACGGTGAATTGGTGAGTCATGGCACTGCTTTAGTGCAGGGGGCTGTCAATAATCAGAATGGTCAGATGACTTTTAATGGCGACATCGAAATTAAGGGGAGCGAGAATGTGCAGAGCTACCTTCGTAACTCGGGCGATCTCAAGGCACGTTCCATGAGCCTAGCCGATGACGGACAGCTTTACTCTGATGGTGATGTTCAAGTGGATCGTTTATCGGTCAAAGAAAGGGGTTTAGTCACGGTTGCAGACGGTTTAACCCATGTGGGAGAGCTCGAATTCGATGGCGAGATGATTGTCACGAAGGGGACACTAAAAGCGGATCGTGGCACGTTTAATGCGGGGCGTATCAGCATTGGCAATATCGATGAGTTGGCTAACGACAATATGGCCCACTTGGAAGTGTTGGGGGCGACAACACTTAATGCCGAGACTCGAATTCAAGGTAACGGCCATCTTGCTTTAGGGGCGGACAAGGACTTAGGTCCCTCATTGGGTCTTGAAGCCCTTCCCATGCACCCGGCTCGCGTGACGGTCGGTCAAACCGTGACCGTTGGTGAAAATGGGGCGTTGAGCGTTGGATCGCAGGCGCAATACGTTCCTACTAAACAGGGGAATCTCTTTTTTGGGGCCGATTCAACGACCTTGGTGGATGCCAGTTCATTAGGGGCAACACCTGCTTTTACGACGTCTGTCAATGGAGCCTCGGTTAGGATCGAAGATGGTGCAAAGTTGGTGCTTGGCAATATTGAAAAAGCTGGTGACTATGTGATTGCGGATCATTTTGATGTGACGGGCAACATCCAGGATGGCGTTTGGGCCGGTGGTTGGTCGGATAACAATCTCTACGCTTTGCCGCAAAACGGTTCGGGTTTGGAGTGGCTTTTGTCCATGCATCAAACCGATGACAGCCTTTGGGTCAATGTAAGGTTAGAGAGCATTTCGAACCTCTATCCCAACATTGTGATTGGCGACATTGTCAATGGCATTATCAATGACCCTAACCGTCAAACGGCCGACAGCAGTTTTGTTAACAGCGTTTTAACGGACACAAACCATGATGTTGCCGAGAAGACGAAGGTGATTAATTCGGTTGCTGAAATCGGTTTGGCATCCAATGCCCTTGCTTTGGCCTTTAATGACTTAAATGTCGTCACCAACCCTGTTGAAAACCGAGTCTCCATGATGGGAGAGGTGTTTAATAGCGAAGGATTGATGACGCGTGCTCAAGAGCTCGAAAAGGGTCATGGCCTTTGGGTGGACCTTTTGCATAGTGAACAAAAGGTCGATGGCTACAAGGCTTCGGGTAACGCTTTAATTGGTTTGGATGCCTCAAGCACGGGTTTTGTGATGGGCTATGACAAGCTTCTTGCCAATAACACGATGATTTTCGGTGGTGCCGTGAGTTACCAAAAGGGTGACGCTGACTCCAAGGGCAATTTGCTCAAGAGCCAAAACGACTACCGCACGATGGGCGTTCATGGCTACGCGGCTTATAGTCCGAGTTCACTCTTTAACCTCGTGGGCTCAATGAGCTACTTGAGAAGCGAGTCGGAAGCATCGATGGGCTTGCCCTTTGGTGACATTAAAAAGGCAAAGGCTGATATCGATACGAACCTCTTCACAGTTGGCATCCGAGCCGAGAGCACGATGAAATTGACCCAAAGTGTCAATCTTGTTCCTCACGCGGGTGTTCGAGTGGTGTATGCCGATGATGAAGTCTTTACGACAAAGTTTGATGGTAAAACGGGCTTTAAGAACGAAACGGACGCATCGACCGTCGTTCAATTCCCGGTAGGGGTAGCGCTTCGTATGGATCGCACGTTGGATAATGGTTGGACCGTTCGCCCGCAAGCCGATGTGACTTTCGTTGCCCAGACGGGTGACAAGGAGCAATCGATTCTTGTGACCGATGCGGCCGGTATCGCTAACCGTGTCACGGGGGAAGTGATGGGTAACCACTTTACGCAAGCCTCTTTGGGCCTTCAAGCACAAAAGGGAATGACGACGGTGGGTGTTCATTACGGTGCTACTTTAGGAGCAAACGGTAAAGAAGACCATAACGCCAAACTCTTACTTCGCTTTAACTTCTAAGGATTAAACCTCCTTCATTGCTCCCAAAGGTCAAACGGCTTTTGGGAGTTTTTCTTTGTCTATTTTTCTCCTTTAAAAATTATCAATTGCATCAAGAAATGATGTAGTCGTTGCGATAATAATTCAAGAAAGAAAAGCTAACCAAAAGGAGAAAATGGTTATGTTAAATAGTGCTTTTGGTCGTCCTTTTGTTAAGGATGAAGATCGTTGGATCGGTGTGCCGAGTACCAATCAAGTAGACGTTGAAGTGACGGCCGGTTTAATTAAAAAGTACCTTGTCAATGCAACGGTTCATCGTCCTTTGCAAATTTTGGTTCACGGTTTTTCAAGTATCGGTATCCGTGTGATTGTCGAAAATTTGATCGAAGACATGAAGGCGCTTCAAGTGGCGGTGAACGTGGACTCAGACCAACTCAAAATGGGGTTAGCCTTGAATGACATTGTTGTCATTGATGCCACGCACCCTGATACATGGGGACGTCGAGTTTGGGAAATGGCAAATGATGAATTGTTAGGACACAAAGGTGTTGTTATCTGGATGTGTACTGGGGATGAAGCGCCTGAGGCCGTTCGCTCTGACATTCGCATCAATTTGGCCAAAATGACCCACAACGAAGCCTACCGAGAACTGAAATCGCTTTTTGTCAATGCTAATGCTTGTTTCATTGATAAGTTGGTGCGCTCAAGTAAAAAAGACATTTGGGAGATTGATGAACTCGTTCGACTTCTCAATCTTGAGCGCTTAGATAGTTTTAACCTTGCTGCCTACGACACGGTTTTTGGCATCGACACGAATCCCTTGGATGTGGATGACTCGAATGGTTGTCTTGATGACGATGATGATCTTGACGACTACTTAATCGATGACGATGAAGACGAGGATGATGAGTTTGACCTCGATGAAGAAGATGACGAAGACGATGATGAGGATGAGAATGAAGATGAAGTAGAGTCAGATGATGAGTCCAACAAAAAGGATGATGGATTCGATCTCTAATCAATAAAGTATTAGGGCTTAACAGTCAAAAACCACTTCAATATCAACTTGAAGTGGTTTTTGACATCTTGCGGATGATCTTATTCTGCTACTGCGAAGGTTTCACCCTGAATTTGGACAGAACCCGTGGCAGCAGCCTCTTTGGTGATTTCCACCAAAGCGATTGTTTGCTTGGCATCACTAATGCTCATGACGACGTTGCCGGCAGGCATAGCATCCACAAAGATGTCTTCATTGGGCTTTAAGGTCACCGCCTTTTCAATCTTTGCGCGATACATACGGCGAGGCGTGGTACCGATGTGTTGAACACGAGAAATCACTTCTTGACCGGGATAGCAACCTTTATTGAAGACCACACCGCCCACTAAATCCAAGTTGATCCATTGAGGGATAAACGCTTCTTTTGTCGAAAGTCCCACCCAGGGAAGGCCAGCCATCACGTCGCTTGCAAACCAAAGACCGGCGTTGTCATTGGGATGCGCTAATGCGTCAATGGCGCTCTTTTCACCCACGAGCATGGCGCGTTGATGACCATCGGCATTCGCGACTCGAGCGACAGTGATATTACCTTCGAGACGGACTTCGTCCATGGCGGGAAGGGCCATTTCAGGGGCAATCATGCCGGCAACGGCCATTTCATCAGCGACACGAAGCGTTACGTCGCTTCGCAAAATGAACATCGAGAAGCGCTTCATAAAGCCTTCAAGAAGGTCTTGTGCCATGACTAAGTAAAGCGCATCGTTACGTTTAAAGATACGCATCAAGCTTAAGATGCGGCCTTGTGGTTGGCAGTAGGCAGCTAAACGGAAGGCTGAACCAATATTTTTGATGCTATTGGTTAATTGTCCGTGAACAAAATCAACGGCGTCTTTACCCGTGACTTCAACAACGCTCAGTTCCGGCAACCAAGTCGCCGTGCGTTTTAATTGAAGGGAGTCCGTTGACCAAGTGCCAAAATTTTGTGCATGCATAGGTAAGCCATTTCAAAAAATCGAATTCAGCTGATATTATGGAGGATTATCGTTTTTTGTGTAGTCTCTTTTGTCACTATGGACATTCCTTATTTGAAATCGTGGGTCGGCGGTGGTGTTGCCGGTACCTTAGCCGGTGCCGTCATGATGTTGTCAGCTTTTTATTTCATTAACGATATTGACATCGACTCTAATGTTCTTAACAACAAGGGACAAGTGATTGTCGATATCCCGCAAGGCACACCCGGTGTTGGCATTCCTGCCGTTTTAGAAAAAGCCGGTGTTGAGGTTTCCCCCTTCTTTTTTAAAGTAGCACTTCAATTAACGGGTGCTGATCGTAATTTGCACGCAGGACTTTACAGTATTACCGAAGACGATACCGTGATGTCGATTACTCAGCGCATCGCCGATGGGGATGTTTTAATGTTGGCTTGGCGCTTAGCCGATGGTGCAACCCAGTGGGACATGCGCCGAACGCTCAATGAAATGGAAAACATTAAGCATGATTCGGCTCAAATGACGGTGGATGAAATCCTGATGTTGGTTGGAGCAACGGAATCTCACCTCGAAGGGCTTTTCGCTCCCGATACCTATCATTTCCGAGCCGGTGTCAGTGATTTGACGGTTTTAAAAAAGGCCTACACGCGTCAAAAAACGATTCTAGGAATTGAGTGGGATCAACGCTCGCCCGATTGCGCTGTGAGCACGCCCTATGAAGCATTGATTTTGGCAAGCATCATTGAGCGTGAAGTCGGTCGCCCTCAAGACCGATTGATTGTTTCGGGCATTTTCACGAACCGCCTTCGTATTCGTATGCCGCTTCAAACTGACCCAACAGTGATGTACGGAGAAGGGGAGGAGTTTGAAGGGCGATTACGTAAACAACACCTCACGCGCCAAACGCCCTACAATACGTATCGATTTATCGGTTTGCCGCCCACGCCCATCGGAAATCCGACGCGTGAAAGTATTCATGCAGCGTTGCACCCGGCAAAAACCAATTACCTCTATTTCATTAATAAAGACAACGGCGATTTAGTGCCCAGTCGCACGCTTGAAGAACATAACCGTGCGGTTGATCTTTATATTCGCAAAAAAGGACAATGATCATGAAGGGACGTTTTATTACGATCGAAGGCATCGACGGTGCCGGTAAGAGCACGCAAGTTGATGTGATCGAAAACACCCTTCGTGCCCGTAGTATTGAAGTGATTCGCACGAGGGAGCCGGGCGGTACGCCGTTATCGGAAACGATTCGTCAACAGCTCTTGTCCGTTTCGATGGACCCGTCCACTGAAACGTTGCTCTTTTTTGCCGCTCGCGCTGAACACTTAGCTAAAGTGATTCGACCGGCGCTTGAACGTGGCGCTTGGGTATTAAGCGATCGTTTCACTGATGCAACCTATGCGTATCAAGTGGGTGGCCGTGGGTTCCCCGCTGAAAAAGTCGAAGCCTTAGAAGCTTGGACGCACGGCGACTTGCAACCCGATTGCACGATTTTATTTGACGTGGCACCCGAAGTGGCCGCACAACGCTTGGCCGCCGCCCGTCAATTGGATCGCTTTGAAAAAGAAAATTTGGACTTTTTCACGCGTGTGCGTAACGCCTACTTGACGCGCGCTCGTCAAAACCCGGAACGCTTTTTAATCGTGAACACGGATCGTGATCGTGAAGTGATTTCTAAAGAACTCTCGGAGCTTTTCTCAACATGGGGTTAAAGACTTGTCCTTGGCTAAGTGACTTATCGGAAGCACTCGCAGAAGCTCGTGAGAACCTTCCGAACGGTCTTTTGATCTATGGTCCCAAAGGGATCGGTAAGATCGAGTTGGTGATTCGCTTTGCGCAAAGTTTATTCTGTGAGCACCCCAATGCTGACGGTGAACCTTGCGGGAAGTGCAAAGGGTGTCGTATGGCACTTGCTAAAACGCACCCTGATCTTCGCTATGTCTTTAGTGAAGTGGAAGCCATCACGCACGATGTCCCCTTTGAGCCACCGTCCAATGCCACGAAAGATCGCAAGGTTTATCGAGAAATCTTGATTCACCAACCGCGTGAATTGGCAGACTTCTTAAATTTGGCGCCTCATATTGAAAACGGTCGTCGCATTATCGTTGTGTACCCGGCCGATGCCATTCGAGCCGATGCCGCCGCGACTTTCTTAAAAAGCTTAGAAGAACCGCCGGCTCGCACGACGTTTTTGTTAGTCGCCAACGACTTGGATCGTGTTTTACCCACGATTCGTTCACGTTGTCGCTTACTGCGTGCCAAAGCGCCGACTCATGAAGAGGCTCTTCAATGGTTAAAAGAAGAGGGGATTCGTGACGCTGAAGAAGCGCTTATTCGAGCCGGTGACCGTCCGTATCTCGTGGTGCAAGAAGAACGGATTCGAGAAACGGAAAATATTGATGCCAAGACGCGCGATCAACTCTTAACGCTTGCCACCATTTCACCGGAATCGCGTAAGGTACTTTTAAAGACGCTTCAAGACGGCGTAAACATGGATTTAACCCAGTTGGCCGTAAAGGAAGGTCGAGTGGCTTTGCCGGTTTCCTCCGTTTTGCCGGTGCTGGAGCGCTGGGCTTATGACCTCTGTGCTGTTAAAAGCGGGATGCCTGCGCATTACTATCCAACGCTTGAAAAACAAATGATGCGATTGGTCGAGAACGTTGATATTGAGAAGCTCTTTAAGTGGAGTGACTCGTTAAAACAAATCAAGCGCGTGGCCACTCACCCCTTAAATGCTCAACTCGTGGTTGAACAGTGCCTTTTGAATTATCGAAAGGTCATGAATAATCAAACTTTCGAGTAACTCGAAAATGCAGTCTAGTAAGGCTGCATTTTTTTCATGGCCTTGGCGACTTCGCTTTCTTCAGGTGTCAGATAGCGACTCGTTGTTCCGACCGATGCATGGCCCATCGCATTTTGAACGACATTGACGGGCATGATTTTTAAGGCGCTTGTGGCAAACGTATGACGCAACCAGTGCGTGGAACTGGCTCTCAATTTGGCAGCATCCATCGGATGCTCACTTTGAATGTCTCTTGCGCAATCTTCAAAAAAGTCTAAAAGTGTGCGATAAAGTCCCGAGCGGCTTAACGCCGTCACACGCGCTTGCCCTTCTTTTAAGACCGATTTGCGGCCTCGCCCCAAGGAAGCCAATAGGGGAGTATCGGCAGGACAAAGACCGATGCCCGGTAAATTTCGCCAATAGAGGTAATGATTGATGAGTGCCAATTGCTCTTTTTGCAAGGGTAAGCGTCGAATCTTGTCGCCTTTGCCTAACACTTCAATCACCGTGATCGTTTCATTGTCAATGCGTCGCTCCACAATCCAAGAAGCACGAGCTTGAAGCATTTCTGAGGCGCGTAGTCCGAGTCCCTTTCCTAGCATCATGATGACCGCCAGGCGCGCATGACGCTCATCGTCTTCTTGGGCTTCAAAAAATTGATTAACAAGCAGCCATTGATCGGGTGTAAAAGAGCGATCCGCGTATTCTTTCGGTGCCCCTTCGCCCTCTAAGAAGGGGACTTTGCCAGAAATCTGATCAAAGGGGTTATAGATGATGTACCCCGTCTTTTTTAAAAAGTTAAAGAGTTGACGAATGACGGTCATTGAGAGTTTGCGCGAGCCTTGAGAGAGCGCCGCATTAAAGGGGCGCCACTGGGGATTGTCACGCGTCAAATTCTTGGGGCCAATCCAATCGCTTTGCGGGCAATGCCAGCGTTTGGCCCACTCGTCATCATTTAAGCGACCAAGTTGCTCAAGCCATCTCAAGTAGCCCGAAGCCTCTTCCAGTCCCACAGAGCTTAATGCAATGTCCTTTTCAACCGTGCACCACAATAAAAATCGTTCGGCTTCTTTGCGATAAACACCCAACGTATTGGTGTTATTAGCACGTGCGGCAAGCCATGCCTTGAGTGCCGAGAGGTCATCCGTGGCCTCTAAGCTTCTTAAGTGATCGGCTGCACGGTTAGTGCCGGTTTTGCCGTCAAGCCCCACACCTAACTCAATGCGTTCCAGAGGAACAATTCTGGGATTAGGGGGCGGCAATTCTTTATTTTGATCGTTTTGAAGTTTGGGTTTTCGGCCACGATGGCTAAAAAGTCCGTGCTGAGTGAGCCAGTCAATGTAGGCAGCTTTTTCTTCTTTTGACAGAGCGAGTCCGTTATTGCCCTCTGTTTTCAATGCCTTAGCGAGGTCACCAAGTGTCACGATTTGGCAACGTAAAGCCTTGAGCGAAAACGCTTCACTCATCACATCAACCAAAAGTGTTTTCTTGGATAGGGTCTCGGGGATCGTATCCTGTAAGGATAAATAGGACATCTCGTCTAGCTTGTCTCAAAATTGTTGTTTCTAATTCTAGTGACAGTTGTTAAGATTGTTCAACCGAATACACAAATATCGTAGTCTTTTTATGTTACGTCGTTTAATCATCACTGCCGTTGCGATGGTAGTCATCTTTCTGTCGGCCCTTGGGGTCGAGTCACTTGTGATTGATGACCATAGCTCCATTCTTCGTCAAACGCTGACCACGCCGGTTGAGCGTTTAATTAATCAACCGCGTGAAGACAGCAATCAAGTGGTTGTCGCCATTGACAATCATATTGAACCTTACCTCATTGATAACTTCATTGCGCCGACCTTTGATGCCATTAATGAAGCTTTTAATGCCGAAGGTAAGTTTTTGGTGCTAAAGCACTTGGATCGATTAACGATTGAAGATTTGCTTCAAGACGGTTTGATTGACTTCTTAATCAGTGGCCCTGACTTTTACGCCAATCTTCTCTTTGAAGATCGTGTAAAGCCCATGTCCATGCTCTGGCGTCCGCAAGCTTCTTCGCCCGGTCACTCCATGGCTTCCACCATTGTTGTGCGCCATGACAATGACAAACTCTACACCTTAAACGATATTGCTCATACGGGAGTGAAAATTGAAGGGGTGGCAAAGACCTCTTTTGCGGGTTATTTGGCCGCACAAGACCCCTTTGCCAAAATGGACTATCCCTTCCAGTTGTTATTTGATTCGGCAACTTTTGCCTCTTCTAAGAGCCCCTTAGAAGTGCTAAATGACGTGAAGTACGGTTATACCGATGTGGGGATTGTTCCGGCTTGTCAAATCGAGTACTACATGTCAAGGAATTTGGCGCACTTAAGTGACTTCCGCGTCATTAATCCGCAACCCGTGGACGAATTGGCTTGCCAGCATTCCACACAAACCTTTTCAAGCATTGTTTTAAGTTATCAAAAAGACACCAACGCCAATATGGTGCTCTCTATGAATAACATCGTGGTTGGCATGCGTTTAAATGACGGTGTGACGTGGAGTTTGCCCGACAATCCTCGATCGCTCTATGACATGCTCTATCGTTTGAAGCTTGGGCCCTATAGCGATATTACGTATTCGACGGTAAACCGCATTTTCCAAGAAAACCGGATGGTTTTCATTATGGGGATTTTCTTGTTGGTGGCGGGCCTCTTTTATAACCTCATCATTTCCGTTGAAGTGGCAAGCCGCACCCGTGCGCTTCAAAAGACGTTAACGGAAAAAGAAGCGTTGGCTAAGCAACAAGAGCAAACCAACGAATACATTGCCCGACTAGAACGCACGGGGATTGTGGGGCAAATGTCCAGCATGATTGCTCACGAGTTAAAGCAACCTTTGGGGACAATCTCCAATTACACCCGAGGCCTTTTGCGTCGTATTGAACGCCATCAAGCCGATGAAGAAACCATTGTGAAGATTCTCAAAGAGATTGAATATCACAATGATCGTGCCGCCGATATCGTTGATCACGTTCGCAGTTATGTGAAGTCTCACGACATTAAACGTGAAGACCATAACCTTCACGATATTGTCAAAACGAGTGTAGAGACCTTTAAGAAGTCTGGTCGCAGTCAAGTGCCTGTTCGTATTGAAGGCGAACGTGAAGCATGGGTTGAAGTCGATGACTGGGAAGTGGAACTCGCTTTGATTAACCTTTTAAAGAACTCGGCCGATGCTTTCGCAGAAGTTCATCCTGCACGTTACGTTGAAGGTGAATGCCTCATTCGTGTTCGTATTGAAGATCACGATGATACGTGGTGGATTCGAGTGATTGATAACGCAAAGCTCGTTACAAAGGAATTCACCAACGAGTTCTTCACGCACTTAGAGACCACGAAGGCTCACGGTTTAGGCTTAGGGTTAAGTATTGTGAGCTCTTTAGCAGAACGCCATGCCGGTCGAGTTTGGGCCGAACCCAATGTAGGACGCGGCGTGATCGTCACTATCGAGTTCCCGAAGGCCATTTCGAAACTCGTTCAAAAAACTGAAGAATAACGCGTAAGAAAAGACAATTGTTGTGCTTATTGTTTTAAAACAGTAAGTACAACAACATGTCAGCCAAAATAGCCGCAACGGCGCAAACAATAATGGGCATCTTAAGTAATGCCAGAATCGTCGCCACTAACCCACCGACAATCCCAATTTCAAGTCTGTCCGGATTAATGGTTAAAACGCCTGGGAAAATCAGTGCTGCCATGGCAGTGTAGGGGATGAGACGCAAGAACTTTTCAGCCTTGCGACCCAATCGCATGTGTTTAATAATGACACCCGGCAAAGCTCTTGGAATATAGGTCACGAGCGCCATGCCGAAAATCATAAGAAGAACGGTTTCATTCATGAGAATCGCCCTCCTGATGACTCAATTGAACTGTTTTATCGTCAACAAGGTACACACCGATGAAAGCGCCCACGAGCATGACCAAAATGATGGACCAACTCGCCGGCATGAAAAGTTGGAACAGGCAATTTAATAATGCCGTGATAATAACCAAAGCGATTAATTTCCCATTGTGTTGAATGCCGGGAATCAGCAACCCCAAAAGGGCCGCGTAAAAGGCAATGCCAAAGCTATCAATGACGATTTGGGGTAAAAAATTGGTAAGAAAAGTACCAATGATCGTGCTACCGACAAAGGCAACGTATAAAGCGGTGTTCGCCCCTAAAAGGAAAGGGTAGCTATGATCTTTGGAAAGAGAAAAAACGGCAAACGTTTCGTCACACAAGGCAAAGGCAGCAATGAGTCGTTGCGTCAGCGTTGTCTCTTTGATTCTCTGCATGGCAGAGCTACTCATCACAATGTGACGAAGATTAATGAAAAACGTGCCGATGATAATGGTCGATAGCGCAGCGCCCTGCGTGATCATGCTAATGGCGAGCAACTGGGCTGAGCCCGCCATCACAATCGCAGACATAAGAATGACTTCAAGGGGAGTCAATCCCGCTTGCACACCCAATAGCCCAATTGAAATGCCAACCGGAATCACGCCAAGACAGGGCGGGATACAAGCCTTTACACCATCGAAAAAACGCTTATCCATTAAATCCTCTCATCATCGTTAACGTCGAATTAGTTAAAAGTAATGTCGTACTGCTCAGGCCCGTAGATGGATTCCACTTGAAGCGATACAGGACATTGGATAAAGTCTTGCAAAAGATCCAACGCAGGGGCTTCGTCTTCTAAGAAAAGGTCGATGACGGATTGGCTCGCAATGATGGAAAATTCTTTGATTTCCGGGTATTGACGCCATTCACGCAAAATTTCACGAAGAATTTCGTAGCACATGGTGCGACCCGTCTTAATTTCCCCACGGCCGCCACACAAGGGGCAGGGTTCGCAAAGAATGTGGGCCAAAGAGTCACGCGTGCGCTTGCGCGTCATTTCAATGAGTCCAAGTTCCGTAAAGTCACTCATCGTGCAGTGTACACGGTCACCTGCCATTGCTTTTTGAAGTTCAGCCAAGACCGCTTGACGGTGAGCATCTCGTTCCATGTCGATGAAGTCGATAATGATGATGCCACCCAAGTTTCTCAAACGCAGTTGACGGGCAATGGCGCGAGCCGCTTCCAAGTTGGTTTTAAAAACGGTATCGCTAAAGTCACGTTTGCCCACAAAACCACCGGTATTGACGTCAATTGTCGTCATGGCTTCTGTTTGGTCAAAGACCAAATAGCCGCCGGACTTCAAATCAACGCGACGTGCCAAGGCTTGTTCAATCTCTGCTTCAATCCCGTATTGTTCGAAAAGGGGAATCTCTCCCGTATAGAGCGTGATCTTATCTTCTGCAGTGGGCACAAAGATATTGGCAAAATGTTGAAGACGGTCAATGTTGTTATCCCACGCATGAATAAGCACGTGAGACGTGTTTTCCGTCACCATGTCACGAAGGGCACGTTCTTCCAAGTAAAGATCTTGGTAAAGCAAAGAGGGTGCGGGGCTTCGAGAAGCCTTTTCTTCAATTTGAGCCCAAAGACGTGACAAATACTTCATGTCAGCGATGAATTCTTCGGCAGTGGCCCCTTCCGCGCAGGTTCTGACAATGTAGCCGAAATTGTTGTCTTCGGTCTTCACTGACAAAATGAGTTCTTTGAGACGTTCGCGCTCGACTTCATCTTCAATGCGTTGACTCACACCGACATGCGGTTCTTTGGGCAACAAAACAAGCTTGTGCCCTGCCAAAGAAATGGTAGTCGTTAAACGTGCACCCTTGGTGCCAATGGGGTCCTTGGCCACCTGCACCATGACAGAGTCACCTTCGTGCAAGATGTATTCAATCGGGGTGTAGCTACCGTCTTCTTTGCGAGCTGTGAAAATGTCATGGATGTGCAAAAAGGCTGAACGTTGTAAGCCTACATCGACAAAGGCTGATTGCATGCCGGGCAACACACGGATGACTTTGCCCTTATAGACGTTACCAACAAGACCGCGTTGTGCGCGGCGCTCAATGTGCAAATCTTGCAACACACCATCAACCATGATGGCCACGCGCGTTTCTTGGGCAGTGCAATGAATTAATAAGTCTTCGCTAAGCATAAATATCTCTCAAGTTAATCTAGTCATTTTATCAATAAAGGGGATTGGTTATCATTAAAAAATGCTTAAATCGAAGGCAAAAAGAAAGCCCATCAATTATCGGTTTAAGAACCGCATCTGATGGGCTTAAATGGTCAGACCGCAAAGCTTAAAAACTTAACGGTCAATCACTTCCGATTAGAGTAAGTGCTTACCGTCGCGAGACGTTTGAGCCTTGACCTTGGAGGTTTCAACCGGAACCAAGTCGTAGCCGATCACGCGATGACCATTGACTTGCGTGTAGAGCCACAAGTCCATGAGAGCACCCGGAACAGCACCTTGGCTCACTTCATTGGCCTTAAAGGTAAAGACCACGTCCATGATGCCGTCGTTGTTCACATCCTTGTATTCCATGGATTGAGCGGCAGCAAAAGTCTTGAACTTACGGGTGGAGTTACGTTGGTTAGCACTCATACCGGCGCGCGTCTTATTCATTTCGGCGCTCGTGACGGCATGGTCCTTGGAACCCATCAAGGCAAAGCTCACCAATTCTTCCGTATCGGCCTTCACGGTCTTCGTCAAAATCTTGACTTCCATCGGCATCATGCGAGCATTTTCCGTCTTCATGACGTTCAACACCTTGTCATAGGACTTTTGGTTGTAGTCGTGTAAGAACTTCGTGCGGGCTTGACCCTTTAAGCTCGCGGCCTTCTTCGAGATGGCGGCGCGTTCCTTCATGAAGTCTTCTTCCATGTCTTCAATCAAGTCAGTACGACGTTCAATTTCTTCACCGCGCAAGTAGTCGATGGCGTTGGTGCCGGCGCTAAAGACGCTGTGAGGCGTAAATTCTGCACGGTAGTCAAACATGGACGGGGTACCGGCGAAGTGTTCCTTCGTAGCCGTCACCGGATCAATGAAAGCCGTGCCCTTAGCGGGGCCTGCCAACGGATACAACGGGATATAGACGGATTGGCAAGGACGACCGATCGTCTTCCAAGCTTCGGTCAACGTCGGATCCTTTGTCAAATTCAAGACGTGAGAGTCATGGCTCGTCGTACGGCAAACGCCTTCAGAGTGGCTATGGTAGAGCTCTTGGTCTTGACCGATATAGGATTCGTGTAAGCGCAAAAGTTCCATCGCGTCCTTCACACCCAACTTCTTCGTGGGCGTGATGCTGTACGGATATTGTTCCGGATCAGCGATTTCCTTACCCGTCAAATACTTCCAAGCGATGTGGTTACGGTTGGCGTTCCAGCGTTCGGCACGGATGCTTTCCGGAGCCACGACCTTACGCCAATTGAAGAATTGATCCTTCGGGTCATGACGGCCATCCTTAATGGCACGTTCGACTTGCTTGGGTTCAACAATCCAGTTCTTCTTGTCCTTTAAGTCAACCTTGTCCATCATGAAGACGTTCGGGATGTAAACGACTTCATTGTCTTGAATGCGGTGAGCAACCCAAGAGTTACCTTGGTGAATAGCGATTTGCCAAGCTTCGTTAGCATCAGCGATCGTGTACGTACGACCGTCGTGGAAGTAGCCGTATTCTTTTAAGAGTTCAATGGCGATTTCAACACCGTGGCGAGCAGACGTTGCACGTTCTGCAACGATACGACGGATACCATAACCGATACCACCATCTTTCACTTCCATACGGTCAGCGTCAAAGATTTCGCCACACCAGTTCGTACCGATCCAAACGCCTTTGTCGTTAAAGAACCCGTCAGCAAAGCTTGCACCATCAGGCACAAAGGTTTGCGTCCAGTAAAAGCCCAACGTCTTTTCGACTTGCGGGATGGCAGCAGCGTTCTTTTCAAACTTGATCATTTCGCCCTTTTTGTGCGTAGCAGCGGGCATGTAGTGTTGTTGGTTAAAGAGGCGACCACCGTTGTCTTCGTTGTGAGCAACAATGATGTTGCCGGTTTCGGACACGGCCTTACCGATTACTAAGGTGGAACAAGCTTGAGCAGAAGTCATGGCAACCATGGAGACAGCGGCTGCGACAAGAGTTTTTTTCAACATGGGAATACTTTCCTGGTGAAATGGGTTGGTGAGAAATGTCGATACGGGCGTATTGGAAGAGAATGCGACTTCGAAATGACGTCAGATTTAATCGACCGTCGATCATTCTAGACGGTGAAATTAGCTACTCTGAATTCTCTAAGGGAAAGCGCTAGCTAGGAAATCCCCGAATTGCTTTTTGGGTTTTTGATTTCAGGGATAAAGCCGAATGACGTAGGGAGGGGATTAAGCTAAAATTAAAAGATTGTGATTTTTTAAACCAACAGTTAACACCATGACTAACGAACTTATGAATCCCGGCGAAGTGGCTCTTAAAGCGTCTGAAACTTGCGGTCTTTACGTCTGCAATCGAGAAGAAGACGATTTGTTTGCTCCGAGCTATACCATTGAAATCAATGACGCTCACGGCGTTGCCTTCTTGCGCCGCCTCTTAACGATTGATGTGCGTAACGTCCGTCGCGGTCAGGTTCGTCAAAGTTTTATCTTAAACGCCTTGGGCTTTATCACCGACTTTGTGACGGTGGTGCATTTGCCCGATTCCGATGAACACTTCCGAGTGATCTTCCAATCCATTGACACGTTGGCATGGATGCATCAAGTGGCGAAGGCCTTTGATGTGGAGTTTGCCGATCCAGAAGTTCAAACGGCCATTTGTTATGGCAAGAAGCTTCCTGTGATTGAGGGTTTGTCGACGGATCATTGCGTTGAAGTCGCGACCGGTGTTTGGGCCTTCCAAACGGAATTTAATATCGTGTTCCAAGGTAAGAGCGAAGCATTAGATGCTTACCTTGCGACTCTTTCGGCTGAACAATTGGATTGGGTATCCGCTTACACGTTGAGCACGTTGGTTAAAGAACCTCATGCCATGGATTGGATGGGTGCCGATGTTACGGTGGATGCTTTAAATGGTGCAAAGTTCGTTGACTTTACCGATCAAGCTCGAATCTTTATTGGTCGGGCTTTAACAGAAGCTCGTGTTCGTGCCATGGGCGAAAAGAAGACGGTGGTGATTAAGTCTCACATGGATCATGCAAGCGAGTGGTTTGATGAACCTGATACCGTCGTGATTGGTAACGAAGAAGGGGAAATGATCGCAAAGACCGTGCGTTTCGGTCTTTTGGGTGAAGCCCTTGTTACTTGTGTGACGGTACCTGCTACGTGCGACGTGAAGTCCCTTTTGTGGATTGTTGGTATTAACGAAGAACCCTTGGCTTACACGATTGAAGAAGTGGCCTAAAGGATAACTATCATGACTTTGAGCGTTTTTGACATTTTCCGTGTGGGCATTGGCCCGTCCTCTTCACATACGGTTGGGCCCATGCGCGCCGCCAAGTGTTTTTCTGACGAGTTAATCGAAAAAGGTTTGGATCAAAAGACTGCCCGCGTTTGGGTTGACTTGATGGGAAGCCTTGGTGCAACGGGTGTGGGTCACGCCACCGACACGGCTTTCCAATTGGGTTTGATGGGCAATTTGCCGGCAACGGTTGATTTGGATACGGCCCCTGGCGTGTTGGAATCCATCAAAAAAGACCATCGTATGACGTTTGCTTCCGGTAAAACGATTGAATTCGACCCGGAACGTGACATCATTTTCAGTCCTGAAAAGATTGCTTTGTACCACACCAACGCCATGCACGTGATTGCTCAAGATGAGCACGGCATTGTGTTGCTGTCCCGTCGCTACTACTCAACGGGCGGTGGTTTTATTGTTGAAAGCGATCCGAATAACTTCGAAAAGGTCATTGAACAAAAAGCCGATGATGCCTCTGAGGTGAAGGTACCGTACCCGATTCAACACGCCAGCGACTTGCTTCAATGGTGCAAGGAAACGGGTAAGAGCATTCCTGAAATCGTTCGTGAAAATGAACGAGCTTTCCGTACGGACGAAGAAATCAACGAGCAGTTGGATCTTTTGTGGGAAACGATGAAGGATTGTGTGCAACGAGGTCTTAAGACTGAAGGCATTATGCCTGGTCCCTTGAAAGTTCGCCGTCGTGCCAAGCAAATGTTTGAGCGTCTCGATTACGAACACCGTACGTTAAATGACCCGTTGGGCGTTTTGGATTGGGTTAATGCTTTTGCTTTTGCTGCCAATGAAGAAAACGCTTGTGGCGGTCGCATTGTGACGGCGCCGACCAATGGGGCAGCCGGTGTCATTCCTGCCGTGCTTCATTACTACAAGTACTTTATCGAAGGTGCCACGATTGACGGTGTCCGAGACTTCCTCTTAACTGCCGGTCAAATCGGTATTCTCTATAAGCTGAATGCTTCGATTTCCGGTGCTGAAGTGGGTTGCCAAGGTGAAGTGGGCGTGGCCTGTTCCATGGCTTCCGGCGGTTTGGCTCAAGTTTTGGGTGCAACGCCCGAACAAGTAGAAAACGCCGCTGAAATCGGGATGGAGCACCACTTGGGGATGACCTGTGACCCGGTGGCCGGTCAAGTGCAAATTCCTTGCATTGAACGTAACGCCGTGGCTGCAGTGAAGGCTATTAACTCTGCACGTTTGGCCCTTTTGGGTGACGGTCAACACTATGTGTCACTCGATAAAGTAATCGTTACGATGTTAAAGACCGGGTTAGATCTTCAAATGAAGTACAAGGAAACGAGTCGCGGCGGTTTGGCCGTGAGCATCGTTGAGTGCTAAAAGAAAGTTAAGACCAAGCAAAAAAGCCACCCGATTCGATGGTGGCTTTTTTGTGGTCTTTCGATTCGTTATTTTTGAATATAACGACGAATGCTGAAACTGAAGGGATGCGCATCAGTAGCGGGGAAGGTCTGCTCTTCGTCGAGTAACCAATGCTCATCATCCAACGGTTTAAAGTAGGCATCGGCATCATAGTCGGCGTTGATAATCGTGACGTGAGCAACCTTCACTAGCGGTAATGTTTGCTCATAGATTTGAGCACCACCCATGATAAAGGCAACGGGTTCATCTTTGACAGCTTCAAGTGCCGCTTCAATCGTCGGAACCACGCAAGCGCCTTCAGCAACATAGTCAGCTTGACGGGTAATCACAATATTTTTGCGACCGGGCAAAGGACGGCCCAAGCTTTCCCACGTTTTGCGACCCATAATGACAGGTTTACCAAGCGTGGTACGTTTAAAGTGTTTCAGGTCTTCCGGTAAATACCAAGGTAACTTACCGTCAATTCCAATAGCACCGTTTCGAGCGTGAGCAACAATCAAGTGAAGTTCTGTCATAACGCTCTCCTTAAACCGCAACCGCAGCTTTAATATGCGGATGAGGATCGTAACCCACGATTTCAAAGTCTTCGAACTTGTAGTCAAAGATCGATTCAGGACGACGCTTAATCACGAGTTTCGGGTATTGACGCGGTTGACGTGCCAATTGCGTTTGTACTTGTTCCATATGGTTGGAATAGATGTGGCAGTCGCCACCGGTCCAAACAAAGTCACCCACTTCCAAGTCGCATTGTTGAGCCAACATATGCGTAAGCAACGAGTAGCTTGCGATATTAAAAGGAACGCCTAAGAAAATATCGCAAGAGCGTTGATAGAGTTGAACAGAAAGCTTACCGTCAGCAACATAGGTTTGGAACATCATGTGGCAAGGCGGCAAGGCCATGTGAGGAAGCTCAGCAACGTTCCAAGCGGAAACGATCATGCGACGAGAGTCGGGGTTATTCTTAATGGTGTGTACCAATTCGGAGATTTGGTCAATAACTTGACCGTCAGCACCCTTCCAGCTACGCCATTGAACTCCGTAAACCGGACCCAAGTCACCGTTTTCATCAGCCCATTCATCCCAAATGGAAACACCATTGTCTTTAAGGTACTTGATGTTGCTATCGCCCTTTAGGAACCAAAGCAATTCATGAATGATGGAGCGAAGATGCAACTTCTTCGTCGTAACGAGGGGGAAGCCTTCTTGTAAGTTAAAGCGCATTTGATAACCGAAGACCGAGCGTGTGCCGGTACCGGTACGGTCAGACTTCTCAACGCCATGGAAATAAACATGACGCAAAAAGTCTTCATATTGATGGTAAAGCATAGGAATCCCCAAAATATAAAAATTCAATGCCTAACATTGTACTCAATTGATACCGAAGCTTGCGGTAAATTACATATCCGAAGGTATTGATTAACGGCATTGGGCTAGGATGCGTATGCTTTAAAAAATATTCTCTTTTAAATTCAAAGCTGAAGGGAATATTCGTGAGATTTTTTAGAAAAAGCATTTGACAGATCGAAATATGTTCTTAAAATACGCATTCCTGTCTTCACGAAGACGCCTAAAAATGGGCTCATCGATGAAGATCGGGTCAAAAGTTAACTGAAAATATTTTTTCACTAACGCTTGACAAAACGAGATCGGTCATT
>DYCH01000034.1 GCA_019418235.1 Sutterella sp. | reverse complement strand
GAATAGAAATATGTCTGAAACAGATAATCAAGCTCAACGCGATACAATCAGTCTTATTTGCTGAGGATTGGAAACCAACGTGTCATCTTTATTTGTGCGTACGATCGGGCTATGTTGTTTGGCAACATTGCCTTTGTCGCTTGAAGCTTTTGAAGTAAAGCTTCAGGGGCTCGATGGTGCACTCAAAGAAAATGTTGAAGCGCAATTGGTCTCAGTTGATCATTCCAATATCTCATCGCCTCGGCTTTACCGAGCTCAAGTCAATGATGCCGTTCGTAGCGCCCTTGAAGCGCTCGGTCACTATGAACCCAACATTCAGTATCAATGGAAAGACAAAGGTAAAGACGCCATTCTTGACGTCAATGTTGAGCCAGGCGAAGCTGTACGATTGGCAGCAACGAACGTTGTTCTTTTAGGTAACGGAAAAGAGGATTCGGTTTTTGCGAATCTTTTGGAGCAGCGCCCCAATTTAGGGGGAGCTTTAAATCAAGGTCAGTACGAAGATTTTAAAAGTGAGTTGCAATCGTTAAGTGCACAGCGCGGTTACTTTGATGCTGACTTTATTAAGAAACAACTGGGCGTGAATGTTACTGAACACAAAGCCTATTGGGATTTAATTTATGACACGGGTGAGCGTTATCGTTTTGGTAGCGTGCAATTTTTAGACTCTCAAATTCGTCCTACCATTCTTCAAAACATCGTTCCTTTCAAAGAAGGGGATTATTACGATGCGGCTGCCTTAGCGCAGTTAAACGAACGTCTTTCAAAAACGCAATGGTTTCAGTCGATTTTGTTAACGCCGGATATTGAAGCCGGTCGTGAGGATCCTGATAAAAATGTGCCGATTGTGGCCATGTTGACCCCCAGAAAGGGAAATTTGGTGGAAACGGGTTTGGGGTATTCCACGAATGTCGGGCCACGCGGAAAAGTGAAATGGACGAAACCGTGGCTTAACGACAAAGGGCATAGTTTAGAAATCGGATCGGAGGTTTCTCGCTACGAGCAAACGTTGGATTCCACGTACAAATTACCGTTAATGGAGAGTCCGCTTGAGCACTATTACCTTTTTCAAGGTGGCTACAAACGAAAAAACTTGAATGATACCGAGTCTGATGCGGCAACTTTAATGGCCTCTCGCTATTGGGAACCGTATGACGGATGGTTAAAGGCATTGCACTTAACGTGGAAACTGGACAGTTTTACGCAAGGCCAACAAAGTCAAAACACCATGCTTCTTTATCCAGGAGCAACGCTTTCAAAAACACGTTCTCGCGGAGGCTTGATGCCACGATGGGGAGACTCTCAACGCTATACCATCCAGTGGTCGGATTCTTTGTGGGGGTCGGATGCTGATTTTGTTGCGTTGGAGATGCAACACACGTTGATTCGTACGTTTGCCGAGCGCCATCGTTTTGTTCTTCGTTCTCACGCCGGTTGGATTGAAACGAATGACTTTAAGAACGTTCCCCCTGATTTACGTTATTTTGCAGGGGGCGATCGAAGCCTTCGTGGTTATGACTACGAGTCCATTTCACCTCGTGATGAAAATGGGGACTTAACCGGTGCAACGAAACTTTTTACGGGCAGTGTTGAGTATCAATTTAAAGTAACGGGCAAATGGTGGGCGGCAGCCTTTATGGATTTTGGGGATGCGGTTGATCGTTGGCAAGACTTTAAGGTGAAAAAAGGGGCTGGTTTGGGTGTGCGATGGGAGTCGCCTTTGGGACCAATTAAATTGGATATTGCTCGACCGGTTGGCAGTGGCGCTCCCAACAATTGGCAGTTTTATATTGGTTTAGGGCCGGAGTTGTAATGCAAAGATATAAACGCTTCACTTTAGGCTTAATGGCACTTTTGGTATTGATGGTGCTTTTGTTGGGGTTATTGATGACAACAACCTCAGGGCTTCGAGTGTGCGTTGAAATCGCAAAGCATTTCGTTCCAGAAATCAGTGTCAAAGCTGTCTCGGGAAACCTTTTTTCAGCTCAATTGGAAGATTTTCGCTACCAAAATGCTCAAGTAACTCTTGAAGTTAAAAATATCGCTTATAGGATAAATTGGCGACAGTTAAAAGATTTAAAGGTTGATTTATCGTTATTTAATGCGAATTCAGTGAATTTGAAGGCGCCCATTTCAGGTGAAACTTTAACGACGTCGCCACTTTTGTCAGTGAAGACCGTTTCAGGTGCGGGCGTGATGGATTTCTCCGAAGGCACAAAGGGAAAGTTCCATATTCAAACGGTCGATATTGCTTCTGAAACCTTGATTCCTGAAGCACAGTTGCGTTTATCGGGCGAGTTTCAAGCTTCAGGTGAACTTAAAGGTGAGCGATGGTCGGGTGTTTTGAGTGACATCAACTATCAAGGGTTCTTAAATAAGGCAAAGGTGAGATTAACAGGGGGCGCAAAGGCGGACTCCGACGGTTGGGTCTTGGCAGACAATATAAAGTTCTCGGTTGGAGAGAATTTTCTCACGTTGAACGGTCGCGTCAATCCCAATAAAACCGCCCCGCGAGTGGCCTTGGAGGCGCTTTTGAAAGCACCGAATTTATCAGTTCTTATGCCTCAGTGGCAAGGGCAACTCCAAGGTCGAGTCACGATGGTGGGTAACGACTCTCAACCAGTCGTTCAAACGTGGTTAGAGGCAAAAAATTTCAAGATGCCAGGTGTGGCATTAAAAAAGGCTCGATTTGATGGACACGCAAGCAATCCTTCGCTGTTAACGGGTGAGGGAACACTTGAAATTTTTGGGTTAAAGAGTTCAGGGACGACTTTAAGTCAAGGTAAAGTGCGAATTGCGGGTGATGAAAAATCGCATCGAATAACGATTGACGGCACAGGCGATCCAATCGCTGCTCAAGCCACACTTGTCGGTCACTATGATCGTGCCCTCTCAGAGTGGACGGTCAATATCGAAAAGTCTCGTATTGACGCCAATCGTGAAAGGCTGCAACTTTTGGCACCGACTCAATTCACTTGGAAAACCGCAGACGCACAATTGGTACTTCAACCTCAATGCTGGGGATATAAGAGCGCCCGTCTTTGCCTGTCAAAAGAAACAACCGCGTATTTGGATGGAGCGCAAGCGTTTCCTGTGAACGTGACGCTTGCCGATTTTAATTTAAGAACTTTGAATGGTTTGACTCAAGCACCGCTTGAGCTCAATGGCATTCTCAATGCCGAAGCTAATGTGATGGTTCCTCGTCAATTTAAAGGGATGCCTCAAGGAAACGTTAATTTGACGGCCAAACAATTGACGGTGTTGTTGCCGACAACCGAGAACGCTAAACCCATCGAAATGGATCAGGTCAGAATGGATGCGGCTTTAGCAGAAGACGAATTTGATGTTAAAGCATTAATGCAATTAAAGCGCAACGGTTCCATCAATCTCAACGCTCGGATTAAAGATCCTCAAACCGCTCGAACTTTATCCGGTGAGGTGACGATTGATGAGATAGCGATGAGATGGCTAGAAAGTTTCTTGCCACCCGAAGAACATGTAAATGGACAAATGAAAGCCCATTTGACCTTAGGAGGAACGTTGACGGATCCTCGATTGTACGGGGCGTTGAATGTTTCGCAATTTAGGATCGATAGCGTCTCTTTCCCCTTTGAAATGCAGCCCAGTCAATTAACGATGAACTTTAATGGAAATCAATCGGACTTGTCTGCGGAACTAAAAACCCAAAAGGGAGATATGCGTTTAGCGGGCGAGGCTCGTTGGAACGGGTTGCAAGACGTCAATGCCCAACTTCGTTTAACGAGTGATCGTATTCAAGTGATGGTGTCCCCGATGGCCGTTTTGGAATTGGGAACCGATGTCACGTGCAAGATTTCGCCTAACGCGTTGACGCTTGATGGTGTTGTTCGTGTGCCTTGGGCGCGCATTAAGGTTAAAGAATTACCCGAACAAGTGGTGAAGGTTTCTGACGATGTTGTGCGTTTAGATTTACCTCAAAAGTCAACTAAGAGTACTCAAACCTTGCCTTTAAAGAGCAACCTATTTATCGAAATCGGTGACGATGTAGAAGTCAGCGCCATGGGACTCAATGCAAGTTTGACGGGGCGGTTGCAAGTGGTGCAAGACCAAAACAGATTGGGTTTAAATGGCCAGATTCATGTGCCCAAAGGAACGTTTAGAGCTTACGGTCAAGCATTGGATGTTCGAAAAGGAACGGTCACTTTTATCAATAGCGTTGATAACCCTCAGTTAGCCATTGAGGCCATTCGCAGTCCGGAAAAGACGGCCGATAACGTGACCGTGGGGATTCGTGTTGAAGGAACGGTAAAAGAGCCCAAAGTGAGCGTTTTTTCAGATCCAGCGATGTCGCAAGGGCAAGCTTTCAGTTATCTCTTAAGTGGTGAAGGGCTAGAAGCAGCGGGCAACAATGACGGCCGAATTACTGCGGCGTTACTGGGCCTCGGTATTAATCAAGGCAATCAAGTTTTAGGGGCCATTGGCGAAGTGGTCGGGATCGAAGATTTGCAATTGGATACCGAAGGCGTAGGAGACTCTTCACAATTGATTGTGAGCGGCTACGTGTTGCCGGGCTTGAAAGTGAAGTACGGTGTGGGATTGTTTGATTCGCTTTCTACGCTCACTTTGCGCTACCAAGTGATTCCGAAACTTTATCTTGAAGTGGTTTCGGGTGTTGACCAAGCGTTAGATGTGCTTTACCAGTTCGAATTTAATTAATTTAAAGTAGAGACCGACTGAACAAAAGGGGAAAAATCGAGCTAAAATTTCAGCTCTCCAAGCGCATTCTGTTGCTTAAACATTTTTCTCTAGGGGCGTAGCACAACGGATAGTGCGACCGGCTCTGAACCGGTATACCTTGGTTCGACTCCATGCGCCCCCGCCAAGAAACTTCTGAATATATTCAAATCGTTACGAATGTAGATACAAAAATGCCCATGATGTTTTCACACACATGGGACAATCAATTGGGTGGCGGAGAAGGAGGGATTCGAACCCTCGAAGCCCGTTTTAGCGAGCTTGCACCCTTAGCAGGGGTGTGCCTTCAGCCTCTCGGCCACTTCTCCGCACCTTTGAGTTTGCACTCAAATAAGAACACGCATTGTATAAGACTTTTTATTATTTTTCAAGTTTGTCTGAGAGAATCTTATTGGTTCTCACATCCAATTTGGTTGCAGTAAGAAATCTCTGATATTCATCTGTTCGATGCCGTTTCGACTCATATCAAAATCAGTTAAATACTTCCCCAATCAATGAGCTAAACCGATTTTTGTCAGTTATACCTGAATGAATTGGGGAAAAACGTGTTTTTGTCAGTTATATCTGAAAGAATTCACGTAAATTGCTTTTTTGTCAGATATAACTGAAAGAAAAAGATAGGGAAAACTATGTGGCGGAGAAGGAGGGATTCGAACCCTGATAAGTGACGAACTTGCTGAGTTGATTGTTTTCTGTGCAGAGAATTTTCAAAAGTTTGAGAGAAAAATAGTTGATACTCTTTAGGTTCGTTTCAAATATAAGCGTCGTCCATATTTCAGCAAAGAATCGTTGTTTTATCATTTTCGATTGGGATGAATTTTTTTGTGGAGCCGTGAATGTTTCGACCTATCAAAGCAACAATTCATATGAATAGTCTTCGCCATAACGTCGCCAAGATGAAAGAGTTGGCTAACGGCCGTTTTCTTTGGGCGGTGGCAAAGGCCGATGCTTATGGTCACGGGTTAGAGCGGGTGATTGGGGCCTTTTCAGAAGCAGACGGTTTGGCCATTATTGATATTGTTGATATTGAGAGAGCGCGTCGCGCCGGTTGGACAAAACCGATCTTATTACTTCAAGGGTTTTTCGATGAAGAGGGTTTGTCTGTCATTGAAAAACTCGAGGCGGAAGTTGTTATTCATAACGAAGAATCTCTGGCCATCTTGGAACAAAAGGCTCCATTTAAAGAGTTAAAAGTTCATATCAAAATCAATTCCGGTATGAACCGTTTCGGCTTCTTACCCAAAGAGGAACCGCAAGTTCGACAAAAACTCCAGTCCATTGAAGGCGTGAAAGTCATGGGAGTCGTGACGCATTTTGCCAATTCTTGCCCAAAGTTTGACTATGGTGGTCCGGTATCCGTCAAGGAGCAAATGCAACGCTTAGGTGAAATTGCTTCCAGAAAAGAAGGGGCGTGTTTTGCAAATTCCGCTGCATTGTTATGGTTACCTGAGTGCGGGGGAGATGCGGTTCGAGCTGGTATCAGTCTTTATGGGATCAGTCCTGAGCCGGGCGTCTCGAGTGATTCTTTGGACATAAAACCGGCCATGACATTGAGTTCTAAAATTCTGGCCATCCAAACGATCTCTCCCGGTGAAGCAGTGGGTTACTGCAGTCGTTTTATTGCTCAGCGCGAAAGTCGTATTGCCGTGGTTGCCTGTGGATTTGCCGATGGCTATATGAGAGGCACGGCTCAAGGCACGCCGGTTTGGGTCGAAGGTCAGTTTGCCCCCATTGTGGGTAATATCGCCATGGATGTGATGACCATTGATGTAACAGACATTCCTGAAGCGAAGGTTGGTAGTGATGTTGAACTCTGGGGCGAGCATATTCATGTCGAAGACTTGGCTGCAAGAGCTGGAACCATTGCTGCGGAAATCACGTGCGCATTGACGAAAAGAGTGCCGGTCATTACCGATGAAAATTAGAAAAAATCGAAGTTTTTTTCAATAATTTTTCAACTTTTTAATTTAAATCAAAAAAGTATTTTGCCGACAATTCGTAAATTCACTTTTCTCGAGAACATTTTCTAACTATTTGACTTTATTGAGATATTTTAAAATCTACAAAAAATATCTTATGAGGGATTTGTCTTAAGAAAGATAATTCAAAGCGCTCTTGTAGGAGTTCGAAAGTGACAAATCCCCTCGTTTTCGAATAATCAAAATTACCTAACTGACAGCATTTATCAACGATTTCTCGACAATTTGTGCGATTTTTTCTTATTTTTTCTGTTTCTTGATTAAGT
>DYCH01000033.1 GCA_019418235.1 Sutterella sp. | reverse complement strand
AGCATCTAAGCGGGAAACTTGCCTGAAGATAAGTCTTCCCGGAGGCTAGACCTCCTTAAAGAGTCGTTCGAGACCAGGACGTTGATAGGTCAGGTGTGGAAGCGCTGCAAGGCGTTAAGCTAACTGATACTAATTGCTCGTAAGGCTTGATCCTATAACCGTACAGCTTGTTGCTCACTGAAAGGTTTGAAAGAACCCAAGAGAGTGAAAGCAAACACAAACCGTAAACGCTTCGTTTACCGCTAAGAATTCGTCTGAAGTGCAATGAGCACTAAAGACAACAAGCTTAGCCAGGCGACCATAGCGAGGTGGTCCCACTCCTTCCCATTCCGAACAGGACAGTGAAACGCCTTAGCGCCGATGATAGTTGGTTGTATTTCCAGTGAAAGTAGGACATTGCCTGGCTCCCCATTCAAAAGCCTCGAAGTGAAAGCTTCGGGGCTTTTTCGTAACTAGACGTTCTGATTAGGGTATTTTTTGAGCCTGTGATATAAAATTTCTGATTAGGTTTTAAAAATACGTATTCAATTATTCTAGAGAACACGCATGATTTTTCGACGTGCACTCATATCTGAAATCGCAAATA
This sequence comes from Sutterella sp., assembly GCA_019418235.1. Lineage (GTDB taxonomy): Bacteria > Pseudomonadota > Gammaproteobacteria > Burkholderiales > Burkholderiaceae_F > Aphodousia. The sequence continues at coordinate 52,090 of DYCH01000033.1, read as the reverse complement.
CTGCCGGTGCAGTGTTTACGGTGATCTTCTCAATCGTTTTAACGATTGGGTTGGTTCGTATTCTTGGGATGGCCGCAGGTGGTCGTATCGACAGCGGTACCGTTGTCGAGATGGTGGTTTATCAGGCTTTAACCAACCTCGCCCCCTTACTTTCTGTTTCTTTGTTTGTTGCCGTTTTGATGACCTTGACTCGCAGTTGGTTAGAAAGCGAGATGGTGGTTTGGTTTTCTTCCGGTGGCATCAGTCTTTTGTCTTGGGTTCGCCCGGTCTTGCGCTTTAGCGCTCCCATCATTTTATTGATTGCAGCTTTATCGCTTGTGATCTCTCCTTGGGCACAAGGCCAAAGTGATATGAATCGTGCTGTCTATTCTCAACGCGATGACGTGGATCGTTTAACGCCGGGTCGCTTTGTTGAGCTTGCCGGTGGCAAACAGATCTTTTTTATCGAAGAGGTCGCTGAAGACGGTTTAACCGTAAAGAATGTGTTCCTGACGCAGACCAATAAAGATAAAGAAATGGTGGTCGTGGCTCAGTCGGGTCACGTTGAAGTCAATGCTTCGGGCGACCGATACGTTTATCTTGAAAACGGCCGTCGCTATGAAGGGGCAGCGGGCTCTGCCGAATACCGTATTACGGATTTTGATACTTATGCCGTGCGCTTGGACGTGAAACCCGATCAAGCCATTCAAATGCGAAGTGTTGATGTTGCGCCTTTACCGCTTCTTTTGGCTCGCTATGACAATAAAGATGCTCAGGCAGAGCTTTTATGGCGTATTACATGGCCTCTGGCAGCGATTAATTTGATTTTGATTGCCATTCCCTTGTCCTTCACAAATCCTCGTGCCGGACGCAGTTTAAACATGATTGTGGCGCTCTTAATCTTTGTGCTCTATCTAAATGGCATTAGCTTAGCGCGTACTTGGGTTGAACAAGACACGATGTCGTTGCCGGCAGCCTTGATTGTTCTAAATGGGGCGTTCTTTGCCTTTGCGTGTTTACTCTTTGCACGTCGAACCGTTATGCAAAGATGGATTCCTCAGTGGGCGCATCCTAGTTATTGGCGGAGAAAGTAATCATGAAAATGAAAGTTATTACCCGCCATTTAACAAAAGAAATTCTTCAGGCAACGGGCTTTGTGCTTCTTGCCTTGGTGGCGCTTTTTGCCTTCTTTGACTTAGTGGGTCAATTAGGACGCATCGGTAGTCGCGGCTATACCTTATTAGACGCTTTTATCGTCACGGGGTTAAGTTTGCCCATGCGCATCTATGAAGTGATGCCGATTGCAGCGCTCTTGGGTGCTGTCTTTGTGATGAGTCAATGGGCAGCGCGCTCTGAATTTACGATTTTGCGTGTTGCGGGCTTAAGCCCAGTGCGTTTGGCTGGGATTTTGATGGTTCCGGGCCTCATTTTGATGATTTTAACGTACGGCTTTGGTGAGTTTATTGCACCGTCGTCTGACGTTTACGCTCGCGAATACCGTGCCTTTGCTGAAAATCGTACGATGGGTATTCGTGGTTCTCATACGGGGGCCTGGGTGCGTGAAGTCACGCAATCCCCCACGGGTGAGCGCAGTGTTCGTTACATCAACATTAAGAAGATGACGCCTAACCAAGAAGCTTCTACGTGGCGAGTCTATGACTTTAACAGTCAACAAAACCTGACTCGTATTGTTGAAGCGAAAACGGGCAATTGGATTCATAACCAAGGCTGGCTTTTAAAACAAGCCATCAACACCGATTTGCCTCAACTCAATGACTTGTCGGTCACACCCGTTCATGAACGTGTGATTGTCTCGCCTCCTGTGAGCATGATGCTTAAAACGAGTATTGATCCCAGTATCTTTAGCGTGATGATGCTCAAGCCCGAAAACATGTCCATGCGAGCGTTAGCAAGTTATGTAACGCACTTACAGCAAACTCAACAGCAATCCGGTCGTTATGAGATTTCGCTTTGGAATAAAGCGTTTTATCCGGTGGCCATTTTGGTGATGATTGCGTTGGCAATGCCCTTTGCTTACATGAACACTCGATCGGGTGGCGTGAGTATTAAGATTTTCGCTGGCGTTATGATCGGTTTGGCTTTCTACACGGTCAACAACCTTTTCTCCTACATCGGGATGCTCAATACTTGGCCTCCGTTACTTGTGGCGTTGGTGCCAACGGTCATCATGTTGATCTTAGCCATGATTGGTATGTGGATGGTTGAAAGGCGTTAAACTGATTACGCACAAAATCAAAGAGGATGGTTTCGATTAAAAATCATCCTCTTGCTGTTTCTAGGGTTTGAAAATCAGAGTCTTTTTAAACCACACTTTCAGTGGCTTATTGTCAGGCGTTTTAATAGGTCTAAAGACAATCGAATGAATGGACGATAAAGCTGCTTCTTGAAAACCTAAGTTCGGAAGGTCTTTCGTTAGAATTTCAGAGCTTTCCACTTTGCCGTCAACACCCACGAGAAATCGAACCGTGACTTTCACGGTCTTTGAATAACCGATGGATCGGGCTCGTGTGGGGTATTTGGCGGGGCGCTCATAAAGAATCTGATAGTCTAAGCCTTTGGAACTCATGGCGGTAAAAGAGCCATCACCGTTTGAGAGGTAATTGCCTTGACCCGTACCCGCTCCCGTTCCAGCACCTTGCCCTGAAATCACTTTTCCCTCTTCACGACTGGGTGTGCCCACTGAACCTGCGTAGCCCCCGGTGCCACCGGCGCTCTTTTTGGCTTTTTGTTCTCTTTTTTCAGGGGTTCTTTTGTCGGGTTTAGCTTTCGATTGTGTATTGGCCCGATGGGCTTTCTTTGTGGATTCAACGGTTGACTTTTGAGTGGCTTCTTTTTTCGAGGCTAAAAGCGTCACTTTTTCTTGAGAACTTTGAGAAGTCTCTTCATGAGACTCGACTTTACTTTCTGAAAGTTTTGATGCGGAGTTCTTTTGAGCTTCTGCGGATTGCTCTTTAGAGTCCGAGGTGACGGAGGGACTTCGGCGACGATTGTCACCATTGGTCCCTCCGTCACCCGGTAGGGAGACTTTACGTTCTTGGCCTTGACCGCCAATGTCGCCACCGCCATTGCCAACCAAATCAATGCTGATGAGCCCGTCACCGCCAATACTGGGTTGATGAGCGGAAAACCCGATGAGCGCCCCTATGATTGCCACGTGAATTGCAATGGAGACGCCGTAGGCGGATAGCCAATGAGGTTGCGTTTCTTTGTCCATTACTGACTCTCGGTGGCAATGGAAATGCGGTCAATGCCCGCATGACGAATGGCGTCCATTACGGTGACGACATCACCGTAGGACGACTCCACGTCGCCTCGTAAAACAACGGTGACTTTTTCAGATTTCTCTTTGGCGCTGATTAAACGACTTTGAAGATCCGCTAAAGAAATCCTTTCACGCTCAAAGTAAATGACGCCGTTCTTATCAACAGAGACAGGAAGCGTCTTGGTGGTGTCAACTTTGGCAACTGTCGCAACGGGCAACTGCAATGCAATGGTTTTTTGCGTGACCATCGTGAGCATCGAGAGCATGAAAAACACCAAAAGAAAGAAAATGATGTCAATCATGGGGACAATCATGATGGAGGGCTTTTCTTCAATGTGCAAAGAGCGCAAACGCATGTATTAGCTCCCTTTGCAAGAAGCCAAGAAATGGTTCACACCGGTTTCAATGTCGGTAATCAATTGATTGGCCATCTGACTTAACCAAACATGCACCATGAGTGCCAAGATGGCTACAAATAAACCAAAGGCCGTGGCAATGAGGGCTTCAGCCACGCCTCCGGTAATGGCAAAAGGTTGGCCGTCAGCAATCGATAACACATCAAAGGCATTAATCATGCCGGTGACGGTTCCTAAGAGCCCTAATAAGGGTGACAAAGTCACAATGGCACTCAAATAATTTAAGTTGTCACGAATTCGGGAGGCGGCCTGGGTCAGACTGCCATCGAGATAGTCGGCGATATTGATCGACGTGTGACTTTTCTCAATGGCTTCTGACAAAGCCGTCCCTAAGAGACCCCCAGCCTTTTGACAAAGCGCTTTGGCTTCATTGATTTTGCCGGCGTGCATGAGTAAGGGCAGCTTTGCCTTGAGCACCATGAGATTGCTACGAGACTTTTTATAGAATCGGTAACGCTCCACCGCAATGGCCACGGTGATAATCGAGGCAAGGAGAATCGGCCACATCACGTAGCCACCGGCAAAAAAGAGTTTAAGAAGGGGAGTCATGATTTTTAGACCATTAATCGTAAATAAATTGGTTAGTACGTGCCTTTGAGCCCAACAAAGAACGCACGTGAGGCCCCGGGAATGACCGTGCTCGAGGGGGTGGCACTATTGGTTTGGTATTCCCAATACTCTTCATTGGTAATGTTGGTAACGCCTGCGTAGAGGTCTAACCAACGGCGAGGGCTCCAGCGCAAGGACGCATCCCACAAACCGTAAGAGTGGAAGACACCGCCGTCTTCTTTATCGCCTTTTTTCATGAAGTTGTTGTACGAACCGAAGCGCGCGTATTGGGTGGAAATCGAGAAGTCCTCAGTGAAGTCATACGTGGCTTTGAAGGCCGCTTTGTGTTTGGGCACCTTTTGTAAACCGCTTGTGGCGTAGTCAATAGAGATTTTGTTGTCTTCTAAGAATTGACAAGCCTTGGCATTGCGGCAACGCGTTTTCCCCATCGTGTAGGAATAAGACTCTTCCAGTGTTAATTTGCCCAAGTCTTGACTGAGGGCCAAGTCAGCACCCCAACGACGAGACTTCAATAAGTTCATCGATTGGCGAGTAAGGCCGTCATCGGTCATGAGCAAGAACCGATTCATTTGGTTGTTGGTTTCCGATAACCAAGCCGTGAGACTCACGGTAGAAATGCCAATCTGATCTCTTAAGCCCAATTCGTAGAGATTAAAGATTTCGTCTTCGGCTTTCGTGGCTCTCATGACTTTGCCGCTAGAAGTGGCAATGGAGTCTGAAATTTGAATGCCATCGGGCACGGTGTAGCCACGCTCGTAGCGAGCGTAAACACGGCCCGTGTCGCGATAGTTGTAGGCAGCGGACAATTCAAAGGCAGAATTCCAACGGTTGGAGGTGTCCGAAGAGGAGCCTTCAGTTAGGTCAGCTTTATCAAACTGCCACTTGGTTAATTCGCGTCTTGCCCCTTGCGTGAATTCAAAGTCGTTCCACTTAATGGTGTTTAAGGCAAAAAGGGCATACGTTCCCTTGTCATAGTCGTAGTGCAAGGGTTGCACTTTGTAGGTTTTCTTTTTAAAACTTACGAGCTTATAGTTGTCGTAAGCCAAATTGGCCTTTTGACGCGTGTAGTCAAGGCCCACTAAAAGCGAAGCATTGTCAGCGTAATTCCAATCAAGTTTCGAGCGCACACCGTGACCATCGTGGTTCATGCGCTTATTTTCATCGTCCACACCGATGTAAAAACCGTCGTTGTAGAAAATGTCGCTCGTGAAATGCAACGTATCGGAAATGTCGTTGATGTAACTCACATTCACGGTATCGAGCTTTCGATCGCCTTGGAGGTAATTCTTAACGGTTTTGGTGATCTTGTGACCTTCGCTATCGAGCCCAATGGTAATCGTCTTGTCACCGGGGCGATAGTCTTCGCCTTCTTCTTTGACCTTCGATAGTTTGACGTTACCAACGTACTGGGAGTCTTCTTCAAGACGGCTTAAACGCAAGGTGATGGCTTGGTCTTTGGTGAGATTAAAGCGAAGCCCTGCGGAGTAGTAATCGGAATTGCGATACGTGTCCACAAAGTAAAGGTCGCGATCCAAGTGCGAGTAACCGATATCGTAGGCAAAGCGATTGTCATCAAAGGTGCCACCGATGTTAGCGTTGAGGCGATAGCCTTTGGAATTGTATTCTGCGGCAACGGAAGACTTGGGGTCTGCCATGGCACGAAGGTTTGTGGTGATGTTGACAACGCCCCCTGAGGCACCGGAGCCATACAAAACACTGCCACCGCCCGGGATGATTTCAATACGCTCCAACTGCTCCACCGGCACCACGTCGTAGTTGGTGTGATTGGGGTGATTGACCAACGTTGTGATGGGTGCGCCGTCTAAGAGCACTTGAATGTTACGCGTGGCTTGGTCTGCGCCTTGTCCACGAATATCAATGTTGCCCATGCCGGTGGAGTTGACGTTAACCATGGTTTGGGTGCTCAAGACATCCGAAATCGTGCGTTTTCCCTTTTGTTGAATGGCTTCTTTCGGAATCACGACGATTTCTTTGGTGTTACGCAAACGTTCAATCTCAACGTAGTCGGGACGAACGTAGCTGTCTTGAAGCTTAATGTCCTCGTCAAGAAGTGAAGAGGACGCTTGGGTTTGGGAGGCGAGAGATAATAGCGCGCAGGCAATACCTGCCCCAAGGCGCGTCGGTTTGCTAGGGAATTTCATATTTTTAAATTTTTAAAAACGTTACTAGAGGGGGAACGTTTATTGTTAGGGTTATTACGTATTTTTAGTGTGAACGAGAATCATTAACCGAATCTGAAGGTACGAAAGAAAATTGTAAAAGTCGATAGAGGCGAGATTTTGTTTTGTGGAATATCTCATTTTTCTTCTCAATTTGTGCTTGTTTTTATTGATAAATACGCAAGATTGCTGACTCTTTCCCGTTAAGTCATCAAGAATGTACAAAAGTGTGAATGTTCTTAAGATAAATTTAAACCTTCTGTGACAAAATCCTGCCATTCGTAAATTGTCGAAGTGCGTTCGTTTAGCGACTAAGAATAAGGAGAGCTAACCGAGCGTGTTTTTAATTCTTAGGAGTGATCATGTCCAAATTCGGACTTTTATCCCGTACGACGTTGGCTTTGTCTGTGGCTGCTGCTTTTGCTGCTCCTGCCATGGCTCAAGTCAATACTGCCCCTGTCGTTCAATCTCAAGACGTCATGGTGACGGCTTCTCGTTCTGAAAAAGCTTTGGCTGATGTCAATATGTCGGTCTCTGTCATTACCGCTGAAGACATTAAGCGCGCCGGTTCCGTGAAGGGCGTTGCTGACTTATTGGAAACGACCGTGCCTGGCCTTCGTGTTCGCAATGACGGTTCTCAAGGTTTGGACCGTATCTCGATGCGCGGTGAAGACGCTTTCCGTACGTTGGTGATGGTCAATGGCCAACGCATTACGGAACAAAAGTCCATGTCGGGTGCTCCGATTTTGATCGATCCTTCTCAAGTTGAACGCATTGAAGTGATCCGTGGTCCCGCCTCTGTTCTCTATGGTTCTGACGCCATTGGCGGTGCTGTCAACATCATCACGAAAAAGGGCGCTGATAAGCCCGTGAGCGCAACGGTGTCTGCCGGTTACGACGGTTCTGCCGACGGTAAGGACGGTTCTGCCAGCATCAGCGGTTCTTCCAATGGTTGGAACTGGCGCTTGGGTGTGGCTGGTAAAGATTATGACCTCTTGGATACGCCGATTGGTAAGGCTGCGCACACACAATTTGATTCGAAGTCCGCTGACGCTTTCTTGTCTTACGATATCGATCCCAACAAGACGATCGGTTTGACGTTAAGCCACTATGACTTGGACTTCTGGAGTGGTGACCAAGAGAGCTCTGCCGATGAATTCTGGGTGCACGTGCCAGAATGGAAGCGTACGCGTGGTGCTGTCTTTGGCGAATTTAAGAATATCTCTGATACGTTGAGTCGTGTGCGTATTGACGTTTCTCAAGAACGCAATGCTAAGAAGATGGATAATCATGTCAATACGAACATAGATATGTCTTCCCTGATGCCTGGAATGAAGGCACCTCTTAATGTGGAAAATTTTACGGATAATACAACTGATACAACAGCTTTAAGTGTTCAAACTGACTGGAACATCGCAGACAATCACTTCTTAATTGTAGGGTATGAGTTAGCTCACGATAAATTAGAAGCCAGTAGTTTTAGTGTGATGAATACTAAGATGCCATTTTTGCCTCATCCTGTTTCGATTCGAATGGATGACGATTATGATGGAGAGCAGACACGTCATGCGGTTTTCGCAGCAATGGAGAGCACTTTCGCTCAAGACTGGGTTGCGAATTATGGGGTTCGATACACATGGGTAAAGAATGAAATGACAATCAGCTCTACATCTACAAATCCTGCAATATTGGCGATGTTGGGTATGGAGAATAGCGAACCTTATCAAGATAATTCAGAAGGAAAGGCCGTATTTAATGCCGGTTTAAGTTATAACGGTTTAGATAACATTGTTCTTCGTGCCAATTATTCTCAAGGTTATCGCGCTCCGATTTTGCAAGAATTGTTCATTAATTCTTTAATGGGTGGTCGCATTACTATTGCAAACCCGAATTTAAAACCAGAAACTAGCGATAACTTTGAAATCGGAGCCCGTTATCAAGCAAACGGTTTAACGGTTGATGCTGCTGTGTTCTATAGTGAAGCTGATAATTACATCACTGCAGTAGATGTCGGACAAGCAACGCTTCCTAAATTTAAGTATGAGAACATTGCAAAAGCGAAAACCCTTGGATTTGAATTGGAGTCCAGTATTCGTTTAGGCGACTTTGAACCGTATACGACTATTACTTTAATGGAACGCGAATACGACAATAACAAGGGAGTTTCCACTAAGAAGACCGGTACGCCTAAGGCTGCCGCTCGCGTGGGGGTTCGTTACTTCACAACTGCCATGAATGCTGACTGGAACGCAGACTTTTATGTCGTTACGCAATCTAAGAGCGAAGAATTAAATTTCGAAGATAAGACCAAGTCAACGAGTAAGTACGCAGGTTTTGCCACCTATAACTTGACGGGTGGTGTCGCCTTCGGTCCGGATAAGGCCTATCGTTTGGATGCTGGTATTTATAACATCGGTGACAAGCTCTATCGCTACAATGGCGGTAAAATGGACAGCTTCAATCGTACCGTGTACGAACCGGGTCGCCATGCGGCTGTGAAGTTCACGGCAACGTTCTAATCGATGTTGGTGTGCCAACCGTGAAATCAAGGACTTTTCTTGATTTCACCTAAATACTGACAAAGGGCTTGTGGCGTTTTTACGATCACAAGCCTCTTGTCGTTAATAAAAAGAGTGAATAAGTAAATGGAAACGATTGCTTCGAGTTATCAACTGATTGGTCCTGCGGGCGTGGCTTTGATTTTTTTGGGAATCTACGCCATCTATCGCGCCATTTGGCTTTGGCTTTACCTCAATAGCGTTTGGAACAATTTCCGTCGCGATTTTCTGGATATTGAAAAGGGTAAGAGCCAATGCTTGCGAGATCTCGATCGTGAAAATGCCAATCCCTTGATTCGCATTGTCTACGACATTGTGGTCTCTCAAGCCGCTCATAGCGATAACATCCGAGGCGAAGTCGCTTACTTGTTCCACCGCAATTTCAAGCGCGTCAATAACGGTCTTATTTGGCTGAAAGTCATTAGCGTTATCTCTCCGCTTTTGGGTCTTTTGGGTACCGTTTTCGGTATGGTGGAAGTCTTCCAATCGCTCTCTTTTACGCAAATGCCCGATGCCGATACGTTGGCCGGTGGTATTTGGCAAGCCTTGATCACCACCGTGATGGGTCTTTGCATCGCCATTCCGACCATGATGGTTTACTACGCTTTGGTGATGAAGTTTAGAGGCATGCACATTGAAGCGGTTGAACACTGCTACCGCGCTTTAAAGGTCGTTAAGAAGTTAAAGAAAGAGCACGCTCAATTGTTAAAGTCTGAAGACATGCCTGAGGGGCACGGCCATGAATAGCCCATTGGACGCAGGTGGCTCTCCCTTAGATGAAGAGCCCCAAATCGACTTAACGCCCCTGATTGACTGCTTGTTTACGCTCATCATTTTCTTTGTGTTAACGATGAGTTTTTCACGCCCTGTGTTGGAAGTCATTTTGCCCGAGAGTCAAACGGCGCAAGTCACGAAAGCTGACCGTCAGGTGAGTGTTTTTGTGACGGCAGATGGTCAATACATGATGGATGGGAAAAAGACGGATATCAAAGCCATTGAAGCGGTTTTGGTTTCAACGGAAAAAGCCGTTTTAAACATTCATATGGATGGTAAAGCCGCCTTTGATACCTTTGTGCCTTTGGTGGATTTAGCCAAGAGTAAGAATGAAGGGCGCTTTGTGATCAGCACCCAAGCTCAACGATGAAAGAAATCCGACGTTGCCCCATTACCGGTCGTTTTCGTGCCAAGGGTCTCGGTCGAAGTGAGTTTCGATCGCCTGAGGAGCGCGATGCGTCCCGTAAATCCAAGGTTCTCACGACAGTGGCGACCGTGGTGTTGGGGTTATTTTTATTTGTGCACGTGCCGGAGAAGATTGCGCTTTTAAATCAGCGTATCGCCATGCAGCAAGTCGAGATGCCAAATAAAAAGGTGGATTTAAAGCGTGAACCTTTGCGCATCGAACCTGATTGGGTGATGATGACGATTCCCGAGAGCTCTTGGAGTGTTTTGGTTGAAAAGCCTGAACCCCCTAAAGTCAAAGAACCGGAAAAGAAAAAGCCTGAGCCCAAACCGGAACCAAAACCTAAGCCCAAACCCAAGGTTCAACCCGTAAAAAGTGCCGGGGGTGCAACGGTGGCTCCGAAAGCGACTGGTGCTGCCAAGACCGTCACTGAAACTCAGATTGTTTTCAATGAAATCATTGAAGTGATTGAACGCTACAAACGCTACCCGGAAAGAGCCCGTTCTCAAGGCTTAGAAGGTCGCGTGATGTTGCAAGTGGCGATCAATGCCGATGGTTCTGTGGGTGAGATTAACCTTCAAAAGGGTGGTCATCCGCTCTTGCGCCGCGCTACTTTGCAAGCGGCAAAGCATCTTAAAGATGTGCGTACGAGGGCCACGTCAGCCATGACGCTTGTTGTGCCGGTTAACTACGACCTCAATTAATTTACCCAAAAAATAGCCTCCAAAATCAAAGCGATTTCGGAGGCATTTTTAAATTCATTAAAAATTATTTTTTGAGTTTCGCATGCGCCTTCTTAAAAGCCAACAAAGCTTTGGCCGTGTGGGTCTTTTTCTTCATGACGTCAGCGGGCGTGCCTTGGGCCACAACCGTGCCACCTTCATAACCACCTTCTGGGCCCATATCGATAATCCAGTCGGCTTGTGCCATCACGTCCAAGTTGTGTTCAATCACAACCACGGTGTTACCGGCATCAACCAAGCGATGCAACACGGCAATGAGTTTTTCAACGTCAGCCATATGAAGCCCCACGGTGGGTTCATCCAAGATGTAGAGGGTCTTGGGAGCACGATAGCCGCGACGCGTTACATCGTCTCGGGCTTTGATAAGTTCCGTGACAAGCTTAATGCGTTGCGCTTCACCGCCTGATAATGTGGGGGAAGGTTGACCGAGACTCAAATACCCCAATCCCACGTCTTGCATGAGTTTTAAGGCGTGAGCAACAGAACTTTGTGTCGTGAAAAATTCCACCGCATCGTCAATTTCCATCGCAAGCGTCTCGCCAATGGATTGCCCCTTCCAGAGCACTTCTTGGGTTTCGGTGTTGTAGCGCATGCCGCCACAGACTTCGCAGGGCACCTTCACGTCCGGTAAAAAGTTCATTTCGATGGTGCGAAGGCCTTGACCTTCACAGTGCTCGCAACGACCGCCCTTGACGTTAAAGGAGAAACGTGAGGCGTTATACCCCCGAGCTCGCGCTTCATTGGTTTCTGCATAGATTTTGCGGATGGTATCCAAAAAGCCCACGTAGGTGGCAGGACATGACCGTGGCGTTTTACCAATGGGCGTTTGGTCGACTTCCAATACGCGATCAACCCATTGCGTGCCTTCGATGCTTTCGCAAAGCTCTCCTTCGTAAGGTTTCTTTTGAGAGATGGAATCGCTTAAGGCTTTCAACAAAACCCCACGGGCAAAACTACTCTTACCGGATCCCGAGACCCCAGTGAGCACTGTTAAGCGCTCCAGCGGGATCTTGACGGCGTCAGCCTTTAAATTATTTAAATGCGGGTGATTAACCGTGAGCCAATGCGTTTCATCGTCCACGGTGCGCTTTGGTTTAAAGGTGTGAGGGATGGGTTCACGCAAATAACGACCGGTCAAAGATTTTTCATCCTTCACAATATCGTCAATCGTGCCCTTGGCAATGATTTGACCGCCACGCACACCGGCACCGGGCCCCACGTCAATGACGTAATCGGCTTCTCGGATCGTGTCTTCATCGTGCTCGACCACTAAAAGCGTATTGCCTTTTTGTGTGAGCATCTTCATGGCGTCCAACAAAAGACGGTTGTCTCTGGGGTGCAAACCAATCGTGGGTTCATCCAAGATGTAGCACACGCCTTGAAGATTGGAGCCCAATTGGCTCGCTAAGCGAATGCGTTGGGCTTCACCGCCTGACAATGAGGGTGCCGAGCGATCAAGCGTTAAATAGCCTAAGCCCACTTCTTCTAAGAAAGCGAGCCGTAAGCGAATTTCTTTTAGTGCATCTTCGGCAATGTCGGCATCACGACCTTTAAGTTTCAGACGGTCAAAAAAGACACGTGCTTCAGAGACCGTGAAATGCGCAATTTGCGCAATGTTTTTCCCGGCAAAGCGAACACTGCGGGCGACTTCATTTAAGCGCTCACCGTGGCAGGCCGGACAAGGTTTGGCGGCGGCATCGGCCCAAGTGCGCTCTTCGCCACTGGCGGTTTCATCAAACCCATCGATTAATTGGCCGGTACCAAAGCAGGTCGGGCACCAACCCATGGAAGAGTTGTAGGAGAAAAGACGGGGGTCCAATTCCGGGAAACTGCGACCGCAAATGGGGCAAGAGCGGTGCGTGGAAAAGATTCGCTCTTTTCCTTCTTCGTCCAAAATCGTAAGGACGCCCTTACCGATCGTGATTGCTTCTTGTAAGAGACGCTTGAGCGTTTTTTCATCGTCGCTCGTTACATCAATCTGTCCTACGGGTAACTCAATGGTGTGGTCTTTGTAGCGGGCGAGTTTGGGGAACTTTTCCGTTGATACAAATTTGCCGTCCACACGCAATTGGCCATAACCCTTTTTGTTGGCCCATTTGGCAAGGTCGGTATAAATCCCTTTACGCTTCATCACCAACGGTGCCATGACCCAAAGCGCTTGTCCCTTATAGTCCGACAACACTTCAGAGAAAATCGTCTCAAACGATTTAGGGGCGACTTCAACGTCGCAATCGGGGCAGAATTGGTGACCGAGCTTGACGTACAAAAGACGCAAGAAGTGATAGAGCTCGGTCATGGTCGCCACGGTTGACTTACGACCACCGCGAGAGGTTCGCTGTTCAATGGCAACCGTCGGAGCAATCCCCACGATGCTATCGACATCGGGTTTACTGGCCGGTTGCACGATGCTACGCGCATAGGCGTTTAAGGATTCAAGGTAGCGGCGTTGACCTTCTTTAAAGACAATGTCAAAGGCTAGCGTCGATTTGCCGGAACCCGAAGCGCCTGTCACCACCGTGAATTTCCCGTGAGGAATATCAACGGAAATGTTTTTAAGGTTATGCTCTTTCGCGCCCTTAATCATGATGGCATCGGGCACCGAGATGGTTTGGGCGTTGGTGGTGGGTGCGTCACTTGTAAAGTAGGGCGAGAACACCTTTTGAGAGAGCGTTTTACGATAAGCCATCAAGGCTTTACCCGTGTAAGAGGTGGGGTGACTCAAAAGCGCATCAAGCGGACCTTCAACGACCACCGAGCCTCCTAATTCACCCCCTTCGGGTCCCAAGTCCACGACCCAGTCAGCGCAGTTAATGACATCGAGATTGTGTTCAATGATGATGGCGGTGTTGCCACGATCGACCAACTCTTGCAGCGATTGCATGAGTTTTTCAATGTCATCAAAGTGCAAACCTGTTGTGGGTTCGTCAAAGATAAAGAGATCGTTTTTCTTTGCTTGGGAATTCTTCTCGGCTAAAAAGCCCGCAATCTTTAAGCGTTGTGCTTCGCCACCCGACAAAGTGGGAACGGGTTGACCGAGTTTGAGATAGTCCAAGCCCACTTTACGCAAGGGCTCGAGACGTGCCAACACGGCCTTATCTTCACTAAAGAATTCACAAGCTTCTGATACGGACAAATTCAAAACTTCAGCAATATTGAGTTCTTTCCCATGGCGCTCCACCGTGATTTCTAAAATCTCGGGACGGTAGCGAGAGCCGTTACAGGCCGAGCATCGCAAATAGACGTCCGACAAGAACTGCATTTCAATGTGTTCAAAACCGTTACCGCCACAAACGGGGCAGCGACCATCGCCCGAATTGAAGCTAAAGGTGCCGGGTTTGTATTCACGGGCTTTGGAAGCATCCGTTTGGGCGAAGATCGTGCGAATCGCGTCAAACGCCCCAACGTAACTAGCAGGATTGGAGCGTGTCGTCTTCCCAATAGGGGACTGATCCACAAATTGCACTGAATCAATAAGTTCGGCACCTTCAATCGCTTTAAAAGCGCCCGGTGCTTCCGTGGGTTCACCCTTGGCTTTTAAAAGGGCCGGGACCAAAACGTTTTGAATCAAGGTCGATTTCCCGGAACCTGAAACCCCCGTTACGACGTTTAAGACACCCAAGGGGAAGCGCACGTCAATGGCTTTTAAGTTATGAGCCGAGACACCCTTTAATTCAATGGCTTTGCTTTGATCAATGGAGCGCTTTTCGTGCTCGGTAGAGATGCGCTGACGGCCACTTAAATAACGACCCGTTAAGGTATCGGCCTTCATGAGATCCGCAGGTGTCCCGTTAAAGACCACTTGACCGCCTTTCTCACCGGGCCCCGGGCCCATATCGAAAATTTGGTCGGCCGCAAGCATCACTTGGGGGTCGTGTTCAACCACCACCAACGTGTTGCCACTGTCACGCAATCGCGTCATCACACGATTGATGCGATCCATGTCACGGGGATGCAGACCGATTGAAGGTTCATCAAGCACAAAGAGGGTGTTAACGAGCGACGTGCCTAAAGCCGTTGTGAGGTTAACGCGTTGCACTTCGCCGCCCGATAACGTGCGGCTTTGGCGCTCAAGTGTTAAGTAGCCGACACCCACGTCAACCAAGTAATGAAGGCGCGTCAGAATTTCTTCTGTCACCATGACACCAGCTTCATCCATTGTGCTTTCAGCCTTCATCGCTTCAAAGAAGGTCAAAAGGCGTGAGAGCGGCAAGCGCATGAGGTCATAGAGATTCAATCCCGGCATGGCGTTTAGTTGCGCATCCGTCCACTTCACACCAACAGGTTTATGGCGCTTAAAGTCCAAACCTTCTAGAGCGACTTCCGTTGCCTTTTGGCTACCCACGCGCCACAAAAGGGCTTCGGGTTTTAAGCGAGCACCGTGGCAAGCCGGACACTCTTGGTAGTTACGGTAGCGAGACAATAAGACGCGAACGTGCATCTTGTAGGCCTTAGACTCCAACCACTCAAAAAAGTGCTTGACACCATACCACTGCGTTGACCACTTGCCTTTCCATTTGGGTTCCCCATTGATGACCCAGCTTTGTTCTTCAGGCGTTAAGTCTTTAAACGGTACATCCAAACGAATACCATCACGTTTGGCGTACTGCTTCATTTCTTTTAAGCAGATTTCGTTGGTTTTGGTGTTCCAAGGTTTAATCGCACCTTCGTTTAACGAAAGACTTTGATCGGGAATTACCAAGTCATAATCCACACCAATCACACGACCAAAACCCCGGCACGTTTCACACGCCCCTAACGGAGAGTTAAAACTAAAGGTCGCATCCGTGGGTTTGGCGTAATGAATACCGCAATCCGGACACGCCAATTGATTGGTAAAGCGCCAGGCTTTTTCTTGCTCTTCTGTTTGCGCATAAACCGTCACATAACCTTTTCCGAACTTAAAACACGTCTCCAACGCTTCAATGGCACGCGTCTTATCCGTTTTGCTGGCTCGGAAGCGATCAGCCACGACTTCTAATGTGCGGTCTTTCGTTTCTTCTTCGTGATAGAGCTTCGTGAAACCTTGTGCAGCCAACGTTTGTTTGACTTCGTCAAACCCCATGTTCTCAGGCACTGTTACCGCAAACGTGAAGTAGAGACGAGGATCGTTGTTGATCGCTGAGAGGTCTCTTATTTTTTTCCAAGCGGTTTGAGGCGTGTCGGCTTCAATTTTGCGTCCGCAGTCTTTGCAAAAGAGATGGGCTTCTCTGGAAAAAAGAAGTTTTAAGTGATCGTTAATTTCGGTCATGGTGCCGACCGTGGAGCGTGACGTACGAACGGGGTTCGTTTGGTCAATGGCAATGGCGGGCGGCACGCCTTCAATGCGGTCGACCTGCGGGCGATCCATGCGGTCTAAGAATTGGCGTGCGTAGGGACTGAAGGTCTCAACGTAGCGACGTTGGCCTTCGGCGTAGAGCGTATCAAAGACTAAGGAGCTTTTACCTGAGCCCGAAACACCCGTTACCACACTGATTTTTCCCGTCTCAAATTCCACATCAAGGTTTTTGAGATTGTTTTGTTTGGCACCGAAAATTTTGATGTTTTTATCGATCACGATGGTCTCTTTTTTAACCCAAAGCGCGCCAAGAAAAGCGATGCGCGCGACATTTTGATTTTAATGGGGTTGGGGGAGA
Source organism: Sutterella sp. (assembly GCA_019418235.1). GTDB lineage: Bacteria > Pseudomonadota > Gammaproteobacteria > Burkholderiales > Burkholderiaceae_F > Aphodousia. The sequence goes on along the minus strand of DYCH01000033.1, from coordinate 35,548 downwards.
TTTGGGTGTGAGGGGATGTGTAAAACAATGAGGGTCATAGCAGGGGTTTATGACAGGTTTGTGAAAAGTTGAGTTGTGTTGCGTAAGGGGAACAAAAGTTGTTTTTGACTTGACAAATGTGCTACGGGGGGGGGCAGACTATCGTTTTGTAAATTTTTACTTTTCCAGAGAGAAAAATTATGAAAAAAACTCTAATTGCATCTGCATTATTTATGGCTTTTGCTTCAACTACTCAAGCTTCTGGTATTTCCTTTGCTGATGGCGCATCTCATGAAAATACGACAAACTATACGGAAGAATCAAAAATCACAGGAGATGTGTTTTTTGGGGAACACACTGGTTTGTATGTAAAAGCTGGTTCTGAACTGACTTTTAGTGGACAAAACGTTATTTTAGATATTGATGATAATAGCGGAGATGCTACTGCAGTTCGTGTTAGAAATGATGTGGAAAATAAGGGGCAAGGTGCAACAAAAGTTTCATTTGGCACGAAAGAACAAAAACTTGACACTTTGGCAGTTAAGGTTAAGAGTAATGGATCAGCTCAAGGGTTATGGAGTTCAAAATATGGTTCGTCAACAGCGTTGACAGACCTCGAGGAATCAGTCATTGAGGTCAATGCAAAGACATTCAATTTGTCAGTAGAGTCGGGTTCGGATGATCTTCAGTTTGGTGCCTTTGGTCTTTGGGCTGCTAGTAAAACAGCTAAAACAGATACAAATCCTGGTACAGAAACTGCCAATCGAGCAAAAATTATTGTGAATGCAGATCAATCAATTATTGATGTGAGAATGACCGAAGGAGCTTTAGGTACTGCAGTGGCACTATGTGCCCAAAGTCAAGGTTATATTGAGGTCAATGGTAATTTGTATGCGTCTGCAATTAATGGAGACGGTTCGCTTGGTCATGTCATTTCTACTCGCGGTGACTCAAAAATCAAATTGGGAGGAGAAGGTAAGACTGTCCAATTGATTGGCGATATTGCTTTTGACTATGATGGCCCGACTTCTGGTACAGACGTAGATTCTACGATTGATATTAATTTATCGGGCAAAGACTCATTTTGGAAAGGAAGTACTTTAGTTTCTTGGTATACAGAGGATCCGAATAAATTACCTAATAAAGATAAATTAGAGGTATCTGATTTCACTTTGGCTTTGAATGATGGGGCAACATGGGAACCGACCGTCGCAAAGAAAGATGATCCAACCGCAGATTTGGCGGGGATGAGCTACACCTCTTTGAATGTATTAAAACTTGATGGCGGAAATATTAATATCACTGGTGATGATATTGAAGTAACCGTTGATAACATGAGCGGTAGTGGTACTGTTAGCCTTGCAACGGATGGCACGTCTGCGGGGAAATTCAATGTTACTAAAGTGGATGGAAGTGCATCTTTAGACGTCAATCTAATGGACGTTAAGATGGAGAAGGAACTGTCCTCTGACGAAATTAATGCAGAGCAAGCAAAGAATTTGTTGAGCAATGTCGGTGGCCAAGGTGTTGAAACTAAGACCGAAGTTAAAGAAGGTTTAGTTAATCCGGGCTTTGGCGTGAATTCCAAGGGTGAAACGGCTACCAATTCTGCTAACACCTTGATGCAATCCTCCTTGGAACTTGCTTCCGCCGCTCCGTTAGCCTTAAACCGCATCATGATGAACGACGTTCGTAAGCGTTTAGGCGACATCCGCACCTCTAACGGTACGCACGGGGCATGGGCTCGTTACGATGGCGGTAAGTTGTCGGGTGAAGGCGGTTTGGAAAACGACTTCCATACGATCCAAGTGGGTATCGATACGGTTCCGACCGCTGACGCTCCTCGCATGGGCGTAGCCTTTAGCTACACCGATAGCGATGCTGAATACGCTCGCGGTTCTGCCGATATGAAGGCATATAGCCTTGCCATGTACAGCACCTGGATGGGTGACAACGGTCAATTCTTTGACTTGATTGGTCGCATGGGTACGGCAGACACCGACATGGTGGTTGATGGGGAACACAAGGGTTCAATGGATAACGTTGCTTTGAGTATGTCCGGTGAATTCGGTTGGCGCTTTGATGTGACGGATTCCATCTATGTCGAACCGCAAGTGGAAGCTACGTACACATATGTCAATGATGACTCTTTAACTTTGAGCACGGCTAACTATGATGTTGACGCAGTTCACAGCTTGTTAGGCCGTATCGGCTTTGCCGCCGGTATGAAGTGTCCGAGCGAGTACGGTAACGTTTATGTTCGAGCATCTGCCGTTCATGAATTCTTGGGTGACTCTAAGATCACGGGTGTGAACGCAGGCAACACGAACGTCTACGAAATCGACGGTAAGGATACGTGGTTTGAATATGGTATTGGTGCTAACTTCAACATCACGAAGAGCACGTACATGTGGGCCGACGTCGAACGCACCACGGGTGGTGCTTTGGATGAAGACTGGCGTGCTACGGTAGGTGTCCGTTACGCTTGGTAATGCGCCACTAAAGTTTCTCTAACAAAACACAAAACGAAGTCCTGACGGGGAGCGATCTCTGTCGGGACTTTGTTTTTTCAGGAAAAACGACGAGAACGATAGAGCTTGATTTTTAACGGTTTCTTTTAGCAGAAATATATGACAGAACGATGTCAATATCGTGACGTTGGGAAAGAGCCACAGATCCTATATAAAGGCATTGACAATGCTGACGGGGGGGGGGTAATAATGTAACCATCTTTGTCTAAACGTTTAGTCAAATGGAGTTGACTTATGAATAAAACATTTAAGGTTGTCTTCAACCGAGCTCGTGGCGTTTTGATGGTTGCCAATGAAATCACAAGTTCTGTTCAAAAGAAGGGAACGAAAACGGTTGTGGCTGTAGCTGTTGCTTCTGCAATGACTTGTGGAGTTGCAGTTGCTCAGGATTTTACTTATAAACCGACTACAGATGGTAATTCTGGCTACTTAGTAACGACTGCAGAAGAATCCGCTAAAACTTTTGCCAAGGATGATGTCCTCTTAATGGATATTACGGGGGCTAACACACGTGCTTATGGCCTTCTTGCTTCTGGTAAGGATCATAAGTATACGAATGAGGGTGTTATCAAAGTCAACATCAATGCAACTGAAAATAAGACTCCCTATTGGCAAGTTAAGGGGATGATGGCTGAACGCGGTGGTACAGCTGTCAATGCGGGGACGATTGAAGTAACCGATGCCTATGGCATGACGGTTGGTAGTTTACAAGCTGGTGAAACCAATACAATCATTAATGACGGTACGATCAATGTTAACGGTGGCGCAGCAATGGAAGCTGCTCCTACAGGTACTTCCAGCAGTGAGAAGACTGCGAAGGCTGTAGCAACCAACAATGGAACCATTAATGTAACGAGTGGCATTGGTGTTGTTGTAAGTGGCGACAATGGCGTTATTACCAACAATGGGACCATTGACGCTTCCGCTGGCGACTATGCAGTTTTCGTTCATCGTGAAAAGGGACATACTGCAAGTGGTAATACTATTACTTTTGGTAAAGACTCCATTACTAAGGGTGATATCCGAGTTCAAGGTCTCTCAAAAACTGAATCTACAGATAATACGACTTTGAAATTTGAACAGGGAGCTAAGTTCGATGGTACTATCGACGTAGCGACGGGAAAAGCTGGTTATTTGACTACCAACACTAAATTAGAAGGCTATTTAAATATAGCTAATCAAACAGGCAAAGTTAACGGTGGCACGGTATTCTTTGGCGATGCAACTGGTTCAATGACTTTAACTGATAGCGAGTTTACGAATAATAGTGTCAAGTCAAATAGTGCAGAAGCAGGTGCAGCTGGTGGTGCGATTTATAACTATGGAACTATCTCAATGAAGGGTGGTGCTTTCATTGGGAATCAAGCTATTTCTAATGGTTTAGATTACGTCAAAAATAAGGATTACGTGTGGGATGGAGCCTCTGGTGGAGCCATCATGTTAAAAGGGAGTAATCCTGCTCTCTTTGAAAATGTACTTTTCCAAAACAACTCTGTGATTGCTACTAAAACAGAAGAAACTAGTGGTGGTTATGCTTATGGTGGGGCGATTCATGCCGATTTTTCAACTGGTAATGCGACAGGTGAAGTTTCTGAATCTAATGTTGAATTCCACATCACTAAGGATATGACTTATTTTGGGAATACTGTCAATTCTAATAGTACATCTCAAAAGTTTGAAACTTATAACTATCATGTGAATCATTCTCAAGCAGGTGGTTTCCTTTTCCTTGATCGTGGTTCTCGTGCTGAATTTAATATTGACGCGGATGCCGTACTGACAATTGGTAGAGAGATGACCTCTGACGATACGGACAGCATTGCATCTTCTATTCCTAATAAAGGAACGACAACAAATGGTGGTAAACATGCCAATATCACCAAGACAGGTACAGGTCTGTTAGTTATCAATAGTTCTTTGAATAAGTACTATGGTACTGTTGAAGCAGAAGCTGGTCGCATGGAAGTGAATTCCCAATGGAACGTTAAGAACGCTGTTAACATTGCCACGGGTGCAACGCTTGCGTTGTCAAGCTTCAATTTGATGGATGCTGATAAGACGAATAATGCAGATAAGGACGGCAATAAACTAGGAGGTAAGCTTACCGTAAGTGGCACTCTCGAAACATCTTCTGGTCAAATTTTTACTAAGGCATTAGATGGTGATGCAACAGTAGTAGATGTAGAGGGTCTGAAGTACTCTGATAAATTGACCTTTAAGGATGGCAAGCTTGCATTAACAGACTCTAAATACAATCTCGCTTATGCTAATTCAGCCGCTAGTAAATTAAGTGGTGGGACTGTTGTTATGCTAGGCGAGTTAATTGATACAGATAACCGTGCGACACTTGACGAATTAGCCCCAGTTGATTCGAATGTTATTCTTGATAAAGTAACAGTTGACGCTGTGAATAAAAATGTTCAAATCGGTGGTACTGCACCTGTCGGCGACTCTTATCGAGAAGAAAGCTTGGGTGTTTCCGGTATCGATCTGGGGACGGCAGACACGGTGACTGTTACGGCGGATAAAACGCTGACATTAACCGGGAACGCAGGATCTTTTGTATCGTCCGAAGCTACTAGCGTCACTGTCAATGCAACGGATGGTGGCACATTGGCATTGGGCGGAGAAGGTTCTCAAGGTGGTGAACTTAATGCAACGGTCAATGTGGACGAAACATCAAAGGTTGTTGTAACGGGTGCAGAAAATATTGCTATTGCTAATGTCACGGGTAACGGCACTGTTTTAGTGGGCAACAATGAGACGGCAGGTAACCTCACGATTAATTCGTTGAAGGACATGACGGGTCTTATTGTGTTTGACCCGGATTGGACTGAAGGGACTAATACTGTTCACGCAGCGACTAAGGGTGAACTCTATCGTCTTAATATTGATGCTCTCACGACTAAGATCAGTGTAGCTCGCAACTCTATCGTTGCTACGGATGCAACGAGTGACGAAGCGATTTCCGCATTTGAAGCAATTGCTTTGGCTCAAGGCCTTTCTTGGAAGGATGACGTTACTGCTGCACTCTATGCTGGTTCTCAAATTAAGCTAGATGCTACAGGTGGCATTTTAGTTGATGGTTCTCAAACGAATGCCACAATAACTGCTAATCCGTCTCTTGTGATTGGTGGTGCAGTAACGGTTGCTCGAAATGGCATGTTCATTGTGAACCAATCTAACGCAGCTGAAGCAGTGGTTGACGGCAATGTCACGTTGAATGACGGTAGTTATCTTGGTGTGGTCAACGCCTCTGAAGGTCAATTTACCCTTGCAACGGGTGATGTTATGGACGGTGGCGCTAGCGTTGTAACGGATAACCCCTTCATTGACGGTGCTATCGATGGCAACACGGTGACGACGACCCTCAACGAAGAAGCAGGTCTCGGTTCTTTGGCTTCCACGGGTATCCAAGCAATGACGCGTCACGCTGACTTCATCATGGCCGAAACGATTGCCGATCGTACTTCGATTGACCAAGAGTTGAATCCTGGTATGAACTTGTGGGCTAACGTGACGGGTGAACGTTATGAATCCACGAGCATGGATAATGGCGGTACGTTTAAGTCTGATATGGGCTACGGTGCCTTCGGTGCTGAAGTGCCTGTGACGGACACGGTAACGGCCGGTGCTGCTATCCAATACGGTAAGGGTTCTTTGCGTAGCGGTGTTGCTTCTATCAAGAACGACATCGATAACTACGGCTTTACGGCTTACGCTACGAAGTCCTTCGGTGCTGCTAAGGTTGTTGGCGAATTGGCTTACTTGCAATCTAAGAACGACATTACGTCTTCTCAAGCTGCAATGAACCAAGAAGTTGATGCCAAGATCTACTCCGCAGGTATTCGTGCTCAATACCAATTGACGACGGATCACTTCCAATTCGTTCCGAGCATCGGTATTCGTGTTTCTCAACTTGAAACGGATGCCATGGACGTTGGTGCCGTTAAGGTGAAAGAACAAGAGCAAACCCTTGTTCAAGTGCCGATCGCTTTGCGCATTAACGGCTTCGAACAAAGTGCTGCCGATGGTTGGACGTTAGCTCCGAGCTTCAAGGTTGCCTTTGTACCGACGTTTGGCGATGAAGAAATCAGTGTTTTGAGTCATGATCAAGACGTGATTGATACGACGCCAGTGAGCGCAGACTTTGGTTTGCGTGCTAAGAAGGGCAACATGATGGTTGATGCCAACTTCATGGTCGGTGGCGGCAAGGACGGTACGTCCTCTGTCGGCGGTAAGATCGGTATGAAGTATGTCTTCTAATCAAGTTGACTGACGTTTAGCGTTTTAAGCTAAATACTTTTAAAGGCTCTGTTGGATTCAGTTCTGACAGGGCCTTTATGTTATGTGTTGTGAAAGTGATACGGGGGTGGAAAATAATTTGACAAAACGCGATCGGGGGGGGGCAAACTGACTATTTGTAGATGTTGCTAAACCAATATAAGGATCAGTTATGACTTCCCTCAATCGTTATAGCCCAATTGCTCTAGCAGTTGCTTCAGCTTTACTTTCTATTTCATTACCTTCGCAGGCATCCTTTCATAACGAAAGTGTGATCTTAGAAGAAGATACAACTGTTTCAATGACCTTGGGTGATAAGCTAGCCCATAATGCTGCCATTGGTGTTGATTACCGCAATCCCGATAAAACCTTTGTTGTAGATACTAATGGTCATAGTCTCATATTAACAGTGGGAGATAGTGCAACCCCTAATAAAATGCACGTTGGGATTTCCGCATTGACTTCAAGTGCAAATCCGGGAGAGACCAAAGCTTCTGATTTACTTATAAAAGGAAATGTTCAACTTAACATTGATAGTAGTGCGGGCCCAGCCTTTGGTGTCCGTAATACAGGCATGTCTGATATTACGATTGATGGCAGTCTCAGTGGTAATGTCACTTCTCAAAATAATTACGTTATGGGCATTGATAATCAAAAATATGCATCGGTGACAACTATTAACGGAGATGTGAATTTAAAAGTCAGTTCAGGGGCAAGCAATACTAATAATTTGGCTTATGGACTTGTCGCTATTGGTTACCCTGGACGCTATGACCCCAATGATGGTGACGTTATTGACAAAGAACGCACTCAAATTGTTCTTAATGGCAATCGTTTGTCTGTGGAGGTAGTGGGTTGGGCCGGTACTGGTATCCAAGCAGCTCAAAGTGGTGGGGTTTCCATCAATGCTGCGGAGTCGTCTATCTCTGTTAAGGGTTCTGCTGTAGCTGGCTTAGACATTTCCAATGCTACAGGAGGCGTGAACTATAAGCATGGGACGCACAGCATTCAAACCAATGTCAGCGATGGTGTAGGACCAGGTACTCCTGGTGCTAACGTTGGTATTTCAAATCGTGGCACGCTTAATGTTGGTGCAGATGTTGATAGTTTCAATTTATCTGTTGTAGGTGTTGGTGGCGATGCCTCTTTCGTTGTCGGACCTATGGGAAGTCAGTACGCCTCTATTGGTGTTATTACCGACAAGTTTGAGGGAGAGAATCCTGTAGAAGGCACGGACTATAACTCACACACAAATCTTCTAGCAAAGAACGTTAATATTAGTGTTTCAGATGGGAATACAGATGCAAATGATGCCAGTATTGGCGGCATTCTCATTCAAAACGGAACTTTGCAGACGAGCAATCAGACGCAGTTGAATATGTCTGTGAGTTCCGCAACGACGGGAGCTGTTCATGGATTAGTTGCTGAAGCTGGCAGTGATGTAGATGTTTTAGGTAATGCAACGATCAAACTTGATGCAGATAACGCAATAGAAACTACTGCTCTTAAAGCTGATAACGGTGGGAATGTTCTTCTCGCTGGCGCCAGTAACGAAATCGTTGGTGATATAACAGTAAATCATCAATCCGAGATGAGTTTCGAAAAGGGAGCAACAACGGTTTCTGGTGAGATTGTGTTTGATGAAACATCTCAATTGAATATGGCGTCTAGTTCCATTGAATTGACTTCGGGCAGTTCTATGGATGTCAAGGGAGTTCTTCAAAGTCGGAAAGGTCAAATCCTTCTCAATGAGGCTACTCCAAGAGTCGTCAATATTTCTATGCTTTCCGAAGATTCTTCGTTGGAAGCAATTGCAACATCTCAATTGAATGACAAGTTGGGTAGCGATATCGAAGCTTTTAGTAAGGCAGTAAATATTGATAACGGCGCTGAAGGAACAAAGCTTTCGATGCGTGAAGGCTTGACTGCTGATGCCGTTGAAGCTGAACTCAACAAAGATGGTTCTTTGAACAAAGACTCTGTTGTGAAGACCAAGAACACCTTGATGCAATCCTCCTTGGAACTTGCTTCCGCCGCTCCGTTAGCCTTAAACCGCATCATGATGAACGATGTTCGTAAGCGTTTGGGCGACATCCGCACCTCTAACGGTACGCACGGTGCATGGGCTCGTTACGACGGCGGTAAGTTGTCGGGCGATGGTGGTTTAGAAAACGACTTCCACACGATCCAAGTAGGTATCGATACGGTTCCGACCGCTGATGCCCCTCGCATGGGCGTGGCCTTTAGCTACACTGATAGCGATGCAGAATACGCTCGAGGTTCAGCGGACATGAAGGCTTATAGCCTTGCGATGTACAGCACCTGGATGGGTGACAACGGTCAATTCTTCGATTTAATCGGTCGCATGGGTACGGCTGATACCGATATGGTCGTTGATGGTCAACACAAGGGTTCAATGGATAACGTTGCCTTGAGCATGTCCGGTGAATTCGGTTGGCGCTTTGATGTGACGAATTCCATCTATGTCGAACCGCAAGTGGAAGCCACGTATACGTATGTGAACGAGGATTCTTTGAGTTTGAGCACGGCTAACTACGATGTGGACGCCGTTCACAGCTTATTAGGTCGTATTGGTTTTGCTGCCGGTATGAAGTGCCCGAGCGACTACGGTAACGTCTATGTCCGTGCTTCTGCCGTTCATGAATTCTTGGGTGATTCTAAGATTACCGGTATGAACGCAGGTAACACGAACGTCTATGAAATCGACGGCAAGGATACGTGGTTTGAATACGGTATTGGTGCCAACTTCAATATCACGAAGAGCACGTACATGTGGGCAGACGTCGAACGTACCACGGGCGGTGCTTTGGATGAAGACTGGCGTGCTACGGTAGGTGTCCGTTACGCTTGGTAATGCGCCACTAAAGTTTCTCTAACAAAACACAAAACGAAGTCCTGACGGGGAGTGATCTCTGTTGGGACTTTGTTTTTTCAATGTTGAAAATCAGTCTCTATTGATCATCAAAAAAAAGAATAATAAAAGAGAGGAAATAAATCAAAGAGTTAGCTATTAATTGAAAATATTTAATGAAAATAGCTCGACTTTTGATACTTTAATTGTGTATTATTCATGGACCACGAGATTGAACGCGACGGCATTCAAGTCTCCGCCCCGAACCCTTTTGGCCGGATCACACAAGATCGAGCTCGAAAAGATGACGGCGAAAGCCGTAGGGGTCCCCGCAAGGGGTTTAGAAACGACAAAGCCCAGTGCTCCAACACCGGGCTAAGTCAATCTTCGAGGAGGTTGTTATGCTATGCAACGTTTTATCCTCGTGGGAGATTATCGCACAAATGGATGTGTTTTGGACGGGGGATTTGAACATTGATTGTTCTGCCCTTATCTTAGCCATCTTATTTTGCATAATCCGCACGAAGCCCTAACGGGGCTAAAGGGGTAACTTTCGAAAGGGGGTTACCCCTTATGCGTTGGCAAAATCGACAAAGCCCAGTGCGTCAACACCGGGCTAAGTCAATCTTCGAGGAGATAAGTATGCTTGGAACCGTACTTTCCTCGTGGAAGATTATCGCACTGACAATCGACCCTCGTCAAAATTAACGTTGGTCAATCAATGAAAAACTCTCTTTAAAAACGCCACAATCATGGATTGTGCAGAGGGCAAATTAAAGAGGGTGTGCGGAGCACCGGGAAGCAACACCACCGTGCAGTCAGGATGATCCTTTAACGTACGGCTAGCGTTACCCAACGCTTCATCGTTATCCAAATAGCTATTGGCACGGCTAAAGAACTTGTCCGTGGCACTCATCACGTTAAGAACGGGGACGGTGTCGGGGATGTTCGTGCCGTGAGCGACAACGTGATAATTGTCTTCGCAACTCCAAGAAAAGACCATACGACCTTTTTCTACACCCGTTTCGCACTTGGCTTCGCAACGCGCCACCGTCACACCACCTTCGCTAGTGCCGGCGATAACGTATTCACCGTTAAAAAACGGCAATTCATAAAGATGCTCAATCGCAAACTTTAATTCCGCTGCGCGCATCGCGTGAATCTTTTCATACGATTCACGAGCCACGGGTGAGGTGTACGTTAAGCGATCGGGCGTTGCCATGGAGTTAGGTGCAAAGAAAGCAAAACCTTCTTTAGCCAAGGCTCGACCAAACTCTTTGACGGGTTCGGTGATGCCGGAGCTGCCGTGCATGAAGACCACGACAGGAACCTTCTTGGGCGAGCAGGGGCGTTCGCAAAATTGTCCTTCGTATTCGTTTTCAGGCAACACCACAAAGGCATCAATAAACGTGTCTTTGATTTGACGAGGCGTGAGCGTTTCAACGCTACCACTTGTCGTACCGGTTAATTCAATCGTCATTTTTCACCTCAAAAAAGAGGGCCGTTGAAGACCCTCTTAATCATTCAATGTTAGAAGAATAAACCGACAACGGTGAGCATGACAACAAAACCGACTAAACAAGGAATTGCCGTACGCTTAACCATTGTTAAGGGGTTGACTTGAGCAAAGCCTGCCACAATAATCACGACACCAGCCACAGGCGACATGGCGCGCAACATTTCAGCCGCCGAGTGCATCATCAACATCATGGAGACGCCGTCCGTACCCATGGCTTGGGCAACATCAGGAACGATCGGGGCAAGGCTCGTGAAGCTTGCAACGCCCGAGCCCGTCAAAACGGTAATCACACCAATGATGATCGAAAGCACCACACCCATACCCGTTTCACCGACACCCAAACCTTGAGCGGCGTTTAGGAGCAAGTCAACGATACCGACGTTTTGAAGGCCCTTAGCGAAGAAGGCAGCCACAAAGATTAAGCCCACCGTGCTCGTTAAGATGCTCCCCATGCCCTTAAACATGGCAAAAGACAAATCAAAGGATTCACGCACGTTGCGACGAACGACCAAGTCCACGAAGAACACCAAAATCCAGCAAAGGAACATGGCGGTCGGCACGTTCAAAATGATGGACTTGTAGACCATCTTGTTGAAGATCAACAAAAAGACAATCGGAAGAATCGGGAAAAGGGCATAAATAGCAGGCGTCTTTTCCAACGTTTCACGCTTAGCTTCCAATTCATTGAGGTCAGCAACGATACCGCCACCGTCCTTCTTATCAAAATAAAGTTGCGTGAAAACGTGAGCAATGGCCATGGCAAGAATCGTCGGAACGGCCATCGGCAATTGGTAACGAACCAAGTATTCAACGGGGTCCAACTTCACCAATTCAGCAGCCAAGTTAGCGGTACCGGAAGCCGGTGCATAGCCAAAGGCTAAGACGCTTGCGACGACTGCTGCAGCCGCTAACGGTGAGCAACCCACACGGATAATCAACGGATAAACCGTCACAACCATCAACATGGCAAGACCCGCAGCAGAGGTAATCACCAAGCTTAAGCAGTGACCGAAAATAAAGACAGCGGCCAAAACCAAGTACGGGTTCTTGATTAAAGAGATGGGCTTAGCGCAAACCGTTACGAAACGGTCAGAAGCACCGATCGCTTGCATGTAAGAGGCAAAGCCCCCGGCGACCAAAATGATGAAGCCGACACCGGCAATTTGCGACTTACTGATGGTTTGCAAAAGCGCCACCAAGTCAAAGCCGATGCTACCGGTGCTTCCCTTGGGAAGTAAAACATCCATGCCGCCCATAAGGGCAAGGATATTAAGAACCAAACCGCCAAGCAACAACACCATGTTGACTTGGTACTTTTTGATAATGGCCCATGCGGTGATGGCTAAAACAATCACGCCGAGCCAAGGCGTTATAGAAGACATGAGAGACTCCTTTCGTTTGAAATCGTCGATAATTGTAGATTCGCCTCAATGGGGTTGAGCTAGGTGTTTTTGCTTTGTTTACTCAAAAATAAAAATCCACCCGCACTTTTGCAAAAGTGGGGTGGATTGGCGAATAAGCTAAGTGTGAGGGTTACTTCAGATAATCTTCAACAACCTTCGCAAAGACAGAAGCGCCCAATGCCAAGCAGTTGTCATTGAAGTCATAAGAAGAGTTGTGCAACAAGCACGGACCATCACCATGACCTTCTAAGCGATGATCGCCCGTCGTACCGGCACCCACAAAGAAGAAGGCGCTGGGCACGCGTTCTGCGTATTCACAGAAGTCTTCCGAAGGCATCACGGCTTCTTGATCATAGATGATATCTTCGCCATAGATGGACTTTGCGGCATTAATCACGATGTCGGCAGCGGCCGGATCATTTTTGGTCGTCACCAACAAGCGGTTAAATTCGAGTTCGGCGGTGGCGCCGAAAGCCGCAGCCGTATTTTTAACGATCGCTTCCATGCGCTCAGCGACCAAGTCCGTGACTTTGCTCGAGAAGGTGCGAAGCGTACCTTCCATCAAAGCCGTGCCCGGCACGACGTTATAAGTGGACCCGGCTTCAACGTGGCAGATGGACATCACAGCCGTATCGGCCGGGCGCTTATTGCGCGTGATGATGCCTTGAAGACCTTGATAGATTTGAGCGGCCACAAAGATGGGGTCAACGGAGAGGTTCGGCATAGCGCCGTGAGAGCCTTTACCGGTGACAACAATCTTGAAGCGGTTACTTGAAGCCATCATGGCATCGTGGTTGATACCGATCCGCATCTTGGGCGTTTCAGGCCAGTTGTGGCAACCAAAGACATAGTCTACGGGGAACTTTTCCAACAAACCGTCAGCAATCATGGTTTGAGCACCACGACCGCTTTCTTCAGCCGGTTGGAAGAAGAATAAGACCGTGCCGTCAAAATTCTTCGTTTCAGCCAAGTAACGAGCTGCCATCAAAAGCGTCGTGATATGACCGTCGTGGCCGCAGGCGTGCATAACGCCCTTGTTGACAGAGGCGTGAGCAAATTGATTGGCTTCCAAAATAGGAAGACCGTCGATGTCAGCGCGAAGTGCAACGCGCTTTGTACCCGTACCGCACTTTAAAACACCCACAACACCCGTGCCACCAATACCGGTGTGCACTTCAATGCCCCAGCTCGTCAAAAGCTCTGCAATCTTTGCAGACGTTTCTTTTTCTTGGTGGCTTAATTCAGGGTGTTGGTGAAAATAACGACGAAGAGCAACAAACTCATCGTTCATTTTTTGAATTTGTTCAATAGCGGGCATTTTGGCGTCCTTCAAATAAGGAAAAGATCAAAAGTAATTGTAGATAAAAAATAGGGACCTACAATCAGTAGATCCCTATAGGTCTCAATGGAAATTAATGACCGCGCAATTTTTCAGCAGCATCTTTCACATTGCGACGTAACGTTTCAAACACTTCGTTGATCGCTTGCATCACATCATTATGGGTACGGGAAACAACGAGGTCTTTACCGGAGGCAACGAGCGTAACGCGAACGGTGAATTCGCCCATCGTTTGGTGACCTTCTTGCGTCACGGTAGCGTGGCAAGGGCCTAAGTTATGGTCAAATTTACCCAATGCGACGAGTTCTCTGGTGATTGCGGCTTCAACAGCTTCAGAACGATTGATACCATGGAATGTAACTTGTAGTGCTTGTGCCATATTAACCCCTTTCTTTATTGTGGTTATTGTTGTAAGCGATTAGAAGCGTTTCGTGCCTCTATGGTTATAGTGTATGCCAAACTGTGCGCGAAAGCTTGTTTTAAAACAAAGAAAGCGTAACTTTTTGAATCGCAATTTTTCAGGCAGTTGAACCTCCCCCCGTTAAAACGGGAGGAATCTTACAGTGACCGATACGGAACGCTTTGCGTGGTCTCTTTCGAGACGGCGCAACATTGCCCCGCACACACTGTATTTAAGATGCACCGCTTACCCGTTGGCGTTAAGCCGATGGGCTTAACCTCCTTCGTGAGTCTTGACAAGGCTTGCACCCAGTCTTGATCGTTACGCGGTTGATACGTCAGACACAGACCGGCATCTCTCAACAGCGGTTCCGCAGTTGTCCACTTTTCACAAAGCAGAATCGGATCGTGTCCCTTTTCCGTTGCATAGCACGCCAAAAACGCCGAATGGATGTCTCTTTGAACAATCGTGTCGGTCATTCCATGGCGGTGCCAGCGTTGTTTTAACGGCTTTTTGGTGTACGCATCCGTTACCGGGTCGTACTGACTCAATTTGAGCCGATAGGCATCGAGCTCTTGCACACAAAGGTTAGCGCTTTCGGCCGAACGCTTTAAATGTTGCACAAACTCACCCATACCGCTTCGTTGAGTGCTTTTCCCAAAATTCTTTTGATAGCTCAAATAACTGTTTTTCTCAATCTTGACGGTACCACCCATTTGCAAGATGACATTGACTAAAGTGCCATGATCACGCTTGCGGGTTTGGGCTTGACGTCGATAAATCTCTGAGATTTGCGTCTTGAGCTTTAAGTAGTTATTGGAATCCTTCCAACGCTTAGGACCTTTTTTACAGGTGCCGTCCGCATTGAAGTTCTCCGGATTATTCGCTCGGCGTGAGCGATCGAGCTTTCGCTGCAATCGTCGCATTTCGCGAGAGAGGTTTTCTACACCCGGGGCTAACCGGAAGAGTCCGGCACCTAACGGTGAGTAAACCGCAATCTGCGAAGGACCGGGATCGATACCCGCGGGCTCTGTTGCTGGTGCATACACATGACGCACGGGGGCAAGGCCCTCAAGCGCCAGTTGTACGTACCAAGCTTCTTTACCGTTAAGAGTTCGACGGATAACGCGACAGTATTTCACTCGACGAGGTTTTGACGCATCGTGTGGATCGGCTAACGCTTCTCGCACATAATTCATCTCCGGAATGATCACTGGGTACACATGCTTGCGCCAAACAACGGCACGTTGTTCGGGCTTAAACATGATCTCGCGATTATCCGTGCCTTCGATGGAGTTAATACCCTGATGGAAAGACTTAAAACGGGGTTTACCAGCGCCTTTGAACATATAACGTTCAAGCGCTCGGTAGACCGTTCGACCAATGCACTGCGCTTCGTGTGCACCAAAATCGGTGCGACCGGAAGCCACGCGGTGATTGTTGGCTAACGTTCGGAGTCCGTTTTCTGTCAGTTGATATTCGCGTTGCAACGAGTTAAAGAGAGCGTTACGCTCACGACCCTTCGGTAAGGTGCGAGCGTGACGCCATCGAGCGTCTTCGCGCATGCGCTTGAGACGTCCCATAGCTTGACCGAGCGTGGCATTGTAGAGCGTGCGTGCAAGGGCAAACTTCTTTTTCAGAAGTCTGCGTTCCTGATCACCCGTTACTAACGGAAGCTCTAAAATAAAAGTCGGTTTATTCGCTCGCATAATGAGCCTATTATACTAAAATGTTGGAGTTGGCGCTATCCTTCCTCCCAATCAATTGAGGGGTTTGACGCGCTTTTCTATCAACGGTTTTTTGAAACATTCGTAAAAAAGACGAAAATTAATTTTAAAATTCAAACATCTGACGAATAAACTCTGCTAATATCGCCCATCCGATGAAAAACGTCCCCTCTAAGAAAAGTTGAGGGAAAGCGATCGGAATATTCGTCAATGATGATCTGGTTGGGCACGAAATACGTCTGAGAACTTTACATTTCAGACTTCTTAACGCTCCTTTGCGAGCCATCTAACGCCCCTTTCTTCAAAGAGGAAGTAAGACAGCACTTTTGTGACTCGTCTTAAAAAAGCGGGGAGAAATGTCCCCCATGTAAGACCCTGCCCGTGAAAAGGCTTCATTTCGAAGTCGGTTGCAGGAAGTAGAAAAAGAAAAACTTTCGGGTTCTGATCCCGACAATATCTCTAAGACTAGAGATCTATCAATAGGAAAAATAATTATGCGTAAGCCCTGGGAAGAAAGTGGTAGCCACCGCGATTTCGGTGACCGTGCTCCTCGTCGTTCTGATCGTCGTGACGATCGTGCTCCGTTTGAACGTCGCAGCGACCGCCGTGATGACGGCTTTGGTCGTCGCGAAGGCGGTTTCGGTCGCCGTGAAGATGGCTTTGGCCGTCGTGAAGGTGGTTTCGGCCGCCGTGATGATCGCGGTGATCGTTCTGAACGCCGTGGTGGTTTTGGCGGTAGCCGCTTTGGTGGCGATCGCTTCGAAGGTCGTCGTGGTGACCGTGACGGTAACCGCAGCTTCGGTGGGCGTCGTGATGGTGGTTTCCGCCGTCGTGACGATCGTCAAGAAAACGTCTTTGGCGTTCGTTCCGGTCCGCGCGCTCGCGCCGCTTCCATGAACCGCCGTGACAGCGCTCGTGCTTTTGATGCTACGAACGCTACGCGCAACGCTTTGGTGACGTTGGATGCTGATGTGGCACGCGTCTTTGGCTCTAGCGAAGCCGTGAACGCCGCTTTGCGTCAATTGATCGCTTTGGCCCAATTGATTGGCCCGCAAGCCATGGCTCAAGCCGCTAAGGAAGATGTGAGCGAAGTCGCCGCTGAAGAAGAAACGGCTCAAGAAAACGTTGAAGGCGTCGAAGCTGTTGCAGCTGAAGAATCTGAAGTCGTTGCCGATGTGGCCGAGACCGAAGAAGAAACGGACGACGAAGACGAAGAATGGTTCGAAATCCCGTCTGAAGCTAAGTAATCTTAAAAAGATTTAGCTTTACAATAAGGGCACTTGCTAACAAAAAGGCAGGTGCCTTTTTTCATTGTCTAAAGGTCTCAATATGTCGATTGCTTACGCCGTTGAACTCGCTAACCCCCATGCCCATCTTTTCCGTGTGACGCTCACAATTAAAAATCCCATGCCCGATGAGCAACTTTTGATGCTCCCCACTTGGATTCCTGGCAGTTACATGATTCGAGATATGGCAGCTGACATTGTGGACATCCGTGCAACGTTGGGCGGCAGAGACGCCGTGCTCACAAAGATCGATAAAACCACGTGGCGCGTGGCAACAGAAGACGCCACAAAAACGCTTTGCGTGGAGTACGACGTTTTCGCCAAAGACCTGTCCGTACGCTTAGCCTACTTTGACATGGATCGAGCGTTTTTTAATCCAACAAGCCTTTGTTTGTGCCCGATCGGGTTAGAAAGCCAACCGATGACGGTTGAGGTTAAGCCCGGTAATTACGACTTGACGCAAAAGTGGAAAGTGGCGACAGCCTTGATGCCGACAAATGCAAAAAAGCGCTGGAAGTACGGTACGTTTGAAGCTCAAAACTATGATGAGTTGGCCGACAGCCCCTTTGAGGTCGCTGACTTTGACGTAATAAGCTTCAAGGCGGGTGGTGCGGATCACCACATTGTGCTCTCGGGCCACCGTTTACCTTTTGATGAAAAGCGCCTTGTCTCGGACGTGAAGAAAAACTGTGAAGCCACCATTGCGCTTTTTGAACCGAAAACCCGTAAGGCACCCTTTAAGGATTACGTCTTTTTCTTAAACTTGGATGATCATCTCTACGGTGGCTTGGAGCACCGAGCCAGCACCGCCTTGATTGCAAGCTACTACGATTTACCGCAAAAAGAGACAGGGAAAGATGACGTTGGTTACCAACATTTAGTGGGACTTTTCACGCACGAGTATTTCCATGCGTGGTGGGTAAAGCGTGTGAAGCCCGCCGCTTTCGTTCCTTATGACTATCACGATGAAAACTACACACGCCTTCTTTGGGTCTTTGAAGGCTTTACGAGCTACTACGATGATGTTCTCTTAATGCGCACCCAAACGATTACAAAGGAAGCCTTTGCTAAGGGCCTTGAAAAAGTGCTCAATCGCCATTTGTGGGCGGCCGGTCATTTGTACCAAAGTCTGTCAGAAAGCTCATTTGATGCGTGGACGAAATACTATAAGACGGTTGTGAACCGACAAAACAGTGTTACGAGCTACTACGACAAGGGTGCATTGGTGGCACTCGCATTAGATAGCCGTATCAAAGAGAAAACAAAGGGTAAAAAGAGTCTTGACGATGTGCTGCGTTTTGCGTGGGAGCAATATAAAGACGCAGGACGCGACTACGCAGGGCTTGACGAAGACGTCATGGAAGAGCTCATTTTTGACGCAACAGGCGTCAATCTAGGCGAAGAATTAGCCAAGTGGGTGGAGGCTTGCCAAGAGCCCGATTGGAAGAAAGCGTTTGCGGGTTTAGGAATGACGGTTGCCAAAAAGCAAAACGACATTTTAGGCACGCAAGGCTTCGCGGTGAAAGGAGTTGAGACCGTGAAAGTAACGACCGTGATTGAAAATGGCACGGCACAAAAAGCAGGGTTAAGTGAAGGCGATTGGGTGGTTGCCATTGAAGACGTACATGTGACAAGCGCCAACCTTGAAAAGCTTCTTAAAGCCTATGTAGGCAAAGAAGTTGACGTTTACGTCATTCGCAATGAACTTTTAAAGAAGTTGGAACTCAAAGTGAAAGCGCCTTTAAAAGACACATACGAATTAAGTTTTAAGTAGTCTCCAAAAACGCCAAATGCCGCAGTGATGCGGCATTTGACGTCTCTTACAACAGTAATTTTTTGCAGGCCTCTCGGATGCCTGCTTTTCTCTTGCCGATTAGAGCAAGGAGAAGATGCGGCTTAACATGCGGACGCGTTCTTCGATCGTGTCGATGCGCATGTATTCGCGATCAGAGTGGAAGCAACCACCGGCAGGGCCAACACCGTCGATAACGGGGATGCCCACTTGAGCGATGCGGTTAGCGTCAGAGCCGCCACCAGCGTCCACCCACGTAGCTTCAAAGCCTTCGAGACGGCAAGCTTCTTCAATCGTTTGAGCCAACTTCTTGGATTCTTCCGTAAAGGGCATGGCCGGAGAGCAGCTGGCGCGAACGGCTTCAACCGTAATGCCGTCACCCCAGTTTTGGGCTGCCAAAGCAGCGATGTCAGCGTCAAGTTTATCGCCGTCTTGGTCGTTCCAACGACGCGTATCGATGCTGATGGAGCACGTATCAGCCACGGTATTGGCAACCGTACCGCCCTTGATGACGCCAACGTTTACGCTCACACCCGTGCCTTCGAGGTCTTGCAACTTGCTCACTTCGAGGCTGAACTTACAAGCAGCGAGAATGGCAGAGCGACCGTCGGCGGGGTTGTTGCCGGCGTGGGAAGCCACACCGTGGAACGTCACGTTCCAAACACTACGACCCTTACGGGCACGAACGATTTGACCTTGCGGACGAGCAGCTTCAAAAACCAAAGCGCGCGTGGACTTCTTGGCCAAAGAGGCAATCCAGTCACGAGAGCAGGTGGAGCTCGTTTCTTCGTCAGGGTTCAAGCACACGGCAATTGCCAAGCGATCGAGGTCTTCTTTGCGGGCATACTTCAAACCGTAGAGGATGGCTAAGACACCGCTCTTACAGTCACCGCAACCCGGGCCCTTGACGTGATCGCCTTCAATCGACATCGGGCGAGCAGCAGCCGTGCCGTCCGGGAAAACGGTGTCCAAGTGACCGTTTAACAAAACGTCATAGTGCGTAGCATCGGGTTTATTGGTGGCAAAAAGACCATTGCCAACCTTCGGACCCAAGTCCACGAGTTCGGTTGCAAAGCCCAATTCGTCAAAGTGGCGCTTCATGATTTTGGCCACTTCGGTCACGCCGGCAGCGTTGGCGGTACCGCAGTCAATATTGACGACTTCGGCGAGGTCTTTCAAAAAATTGTCTAACATTTGTCACTCTCCAAATCAGTGAGATTACGAACATGGACAGTATTGTGTTCTTTCTCTCAGGAGAGCGCTTTAGACCTTGGTTCTAGAAATTAAATTTTTTCGGATAAATCGGTCTCAAGTTCACCGATTTCTTGTAGGAATTTATGAATTTCCAAGGCCGATCGCAAATTCAACTTTCGACAAGCGTTACCGCGGTGAATTTTGACGGTGTGCTCTTGAATATCAAGCTCAGCCGCAATCTCTTTATTGAGTAAATCTTTGGCAACGTAGCGCAAAATGAGGGCTTCTCGCTTGGTGAGCGTTTCAAAGAGTTTGCGCTTTTGAGCGATCGCGAGTTTCTTTTCTCGTTCAACGAGATTGGCATCAATTAAGCGTTTGACGACTTCACGCAATTTTTCAGGCGCCAAGGGCTTTTCATAAAATTCTTTCGCCCCTTTTTGTAGCGCCGTGACCGCCATATTGATGTCGCCGTGGCCCGATAAGAAAATGATGGGCAAATCGATTTTGCGAGCGAGCATTTCTTGCTGAAGTT
The DNA here is from genome assembly GCA_019418235.1 of Sutterella sp. Lineage (GTDB taxonomy): Bacteria > Pseudomonadota > Gammaproteobacteria > Burkholderiales > Burkholderiaceae_F > Aphodousia. The sequence continues at coordinate 14,690 of DYCH01000033.1, read as the reverse complement.
CCAGGCCGCTGATGCCCGTCATACGAATGTCGAGAATGATGCAACCCGGGCGTTCAAAATCGTCGCGGGCTAAAAAGTCTTCGGCACTGTTGTAGCAAATGGAAGGGATGCCTGCGACACGCAACGTGAAACTTTCCGAGGCGCGCACGGCTTCTTCGTCATCAATGATTCGAACGATGGGAATCGATAAAGTGGCCATAATGCTTCCTATCCGTAAAAATCGGGCGGCACTTCTTTGAAACTTAAAGACACCTCAATCCCGTGGGGTGTATGTTGAATAAATTTTAATTCGCTCACGTGACGCTCGGCAATGACGCGGCAAATGGATAATCCCAGTCCTAAACCTTCGATTTTATTGCTTGATACAGGTTGTGAGAGATGCGCAAAGGCTTCCTCTGAAATCAAAGGGCCATTGTCTTTCACGCTTAATCGCCAACCGCCTTCAAAGGCGTCGACTTTTAAGTCAATCACGGGTGTCTCTTCTTCGGTCTTTTGGGCGGCATGCAAGGCATTTCGCATGAGATTGACGATTAAGAGTTCCAATTCAAAGGGCTCCCCTTTGATGAAGGCTTTTTCCGGCAATGTCACATTGATTCGAACGCCGTCAGCGCTGTAGCTTGCCTTAAAGGTCGTGATGGCTTTTCGTGTGACATCCACCAAATCCATCGTTGTATGAATGAAGGCCTTGGTCTTGGCGTAGCGACGCACGCGCTCAACGATTTCAGAGATTTTCATGCTCTGCTCGCTAATGGCTTTCGTGGCTTCGTTCACAATGGGGTCATTATTGTCTTGCAAGTACATGGCAAGACCGTCTGCGTAGTTAATCAAAGCGCTGATCGGTTGGTGAATTTCATGCGCAATGATGCTTGAAAACTCAGAAACAACGCCCGAGCGCTCCAGTTGTGCCAAACGAGATCGGTTTTGTTTGGACTCTTCTTCCAAAGTGTTTTTCTCTGTAATCGTCTCTTGCAGGTCTTTGGTGCGAATGTGCACGACTTTTCTGACCGCTACGCTATAGATGACGGTGGCGGCAATCATAATGAAGCAAATGAAAAGGGCCGATTTGTAGCGAGAAATGGCTTGAGAGGATCGAACGATTTCAGATGCGTAAGGCGAGTACTCGTACTTTTCAACGATTTGGCGAACTTGACGGAAATCGCTATTAGCAAACCACTCATAGCCTCGGATATTGGGGACGTTTGATAAAAGGGCGACCGATATGCGCTTAGTGAGATCAATATCGGTTTTGCCGTGCGCTGCAAAGACCAAATGGGGATAAATTCGTTGGTAGCAATGGTACCGTCGGCTACGTACTTTTCATATTGACAGGCCGGTAAGACACCAACGTCGGCATTGTTGTTTCGAAGGCGTTCGATGACATTTAAGTGGCTGCCCGAGGTAAACGTGGCTTTACCGAAATAGTTTAAGGGGTAGCGCGTCAAGTTTTCGACTTCGCCCAATACCATCGTGCGGCCGTCAAAAGAGCGTGGACTGGAAGACACCACGCGCGTGCTTCGGATGTCTTGAAAGGTTTCGTATTGCGTGTTCTGTGCTTTAGTGATAACGAGGGCGCAAGAACCGAAGCGGGGATCGGTGGCTTGAGGCGGTTTTAACGTTGCTAACGCCAAGGCACCCGTTTTTTCACTCATCATCGTGTAAAAGCCACTCGAGACGATGAAATAATCCACTTTTTTAAGAAGAATCGCTAAATGCGCATCGTTTTCTGACAAGTACGTCGTTTCAAAGGGAACGTCAGGAAGTGTGCGGTTCAGATAGCTAAGCGTTTCTTGGATATAGACCAAATCCTCTTGAGAGGATTGGATGATACCAATCACAACGGGTTCCGTTTTTTCGGGCACTGGCGCTTGAGCGAAGGCAACGTTCATCGTCACGCTTGAGAGCAAAAGCCAAAGCGTGATGACAAGCGAACGCAAAAGAAAAATGTGACGGAAAAACCGCATCATGAGTGAGAGTATTCAGAGAATTTTTGTTGTTACAAATAAATTATACGGGTAGAGGAGGCAGGAAAAAATACAGGCACCGATGGGAACGGATCGGTGCCTGTAAGTTCACTTGAGGGTGATGGATTAAGCCTTGGTACCCGCGATCAAGTCAACCAAGGTTAAGGTGACTTGCAAGCTCTTTTCCCAAGAGTTCATGGGCAAGAATTCACAGTTGCTGTGGAAATTGTGAGCGCCCGTGAAGTAGTTCGGCGTCAAAATGCCCTTCGTGGAAATGAAGGAGCCGTCTGTACCGCCACGCATGGCAGAGGTTTTGGCTTCAACGCCAATCAAATCCAAAGCGCGATAGATGTGATCGATACCGACTCGGTTGTCATCACGAATGGAGTCAGCAATGTTGGCATAGACGTCCGTTTGTTCGTACGTGATTTCAGCCTTCGGGTGGCGGATCTTCAAAAATTCCACGGCTTTTAAGAGCATGGCCTTCTTTTCTTCGTAAAGTTTCTTGTTATGGTCACGAATCTTTAACGTTAAGAGAGCTTGACTGGGCTTGGCTTCCAAGGTCTTCAAAACGATAAAGCCTTCACGGTTTTCGGTAAATTCCGGCGTGGCACCACGATCGAGCATGTTGATGAAGTCATGCACCACCAAAATGGGGTTCACCAAAACGCCCTTGGAAGACATCGGGTGAGCCGTCACGCCCTTCACAAACAAGGAGGCGCTACCGGCGTTAAACGTTTCCCAAACCACTTCGCCCAAAGCACAGCAGTCAATCGTGTAGGCAAAGTCAACGGGGAACTTCGAGAAATCAATCTTACGAGCACCCTTTTCGCCCAATTCTTCATCGGGCACGAAGCAAATGTAGATATCACCGTGAGCACGGCCTTCCTTCGTGATGATGTCCATGGCGGTCATCACGTTAGCGATCGCAGACTTGTCATCGGCGCCCAAAACGGACGTACCGTCAGAGACGACAATGTCATCACCCACGTATTGTTCAATTTCAGGGTGTTCAGAGGTCTTTAAGAAAATGCCTTGGTCTTTATTTAAGCAAATGTCACCGCCTTGATAGTTTTTGATCATTTGCGGATGAATGTCAGGGGAAAGACCGACGTTAACCGTATCCATGTGAACAACCCAACCCACGGCCTTTGCGGTTTGACCAGCAGGCAAATTGGAGGGCAACTTACTCGTGACAACAGCGTGTTCGGAAACTTCCACGTCTACAAAGCCCATTTCCTTTAATTCATTGGCAAGGAGATTGGCAAGCTCGAATTGCCCCGGCGTGCTCGGCACCGTTTGTGCCTTCGGGTCACTTTGAGTGGTGATGGCGACATAACGTTGGAAACGTTCCCAAAGTTGAGACTTATTGTCCATTTGAATTTCTCCTAAAACGAGGACAGGGGAAAGTGAGTGTTTCCCCAAAAGTAATGTCGATATTTTGGAGGCAAGCAAATGAGAATTCATTGAACCTTGGTACGAGGTTTTTTGTAACAGAAAGAAAGACAATAGCAGGGTCTTGTTGGTAACTCGGTCGGTTGACCGACGCTAATAGGTTGAATCTCTCTTTCAATGAGAACCGTCTCGTTGAACCTTGTGTTAGTAGAAAAAGGATTTCTGCAAATGACCGGTGTCATTATTTCTTTGCTTGTCACGATTTTCGTCGTGAAAACACTTTTGAAGAAGTTGAAGCCCCAATTCGTGCTTCTCTTCGGTGGCTTGTTGCTTTTGACGGCTGCCATTTTCATGGATTTGGCTGGTTTGTTGCCCGGTGGCGTGCAACTTTTACCCAAGGGCGTTAAGAGCACAGGTTTTGTCGGCTTTGACTTGATGAAGGCCATTACCTCTACGATGTCTTCTCGTACCGCCGGTATCGGTCTTTTGATCATGTCGGCTGCTGGTTACAGTAAGTACATGTCCATGATCGGTGCTTCTACCGTCATGGCCGATTACCTCTGCCGTCCGTTGCGTGTCTTTAAGTCCCCGTACGTGGTGTTGGCTTTGGCCTACGTTGTGGGCGCTTTCGCTGACTTGTTTATCCCGTCTGCCTCTGGCTTAGCCATGCTTTTGATGGTGACGATTTTCCCGATTCTCGTCCGTTTAGGTGCCTCTCGCTTGTCCGCTGCTGCCGTGATCGCCACGGTGAGCTGCTTGGACATGGGCCCGACCTCTGGTGCTGCTAACTACGCTGCTCAATGTGCCGGTATGGACACGATGACCTACTTCATCGAATACCAAATCCCTGTCGGTATCGTGGTGACGGTAACGGTGGCTTTGTTGCACTACTTCACGCAAAAGTACTATGACGCCAAGGACGGTGATCGTGCCTTTAAGGCCGGTATTGAAGATGGCGCAGAAATGAAGGATGAATTGGAAATCAAGTGTCCGAAGTTCTATGCCTTGTTGCCGATGATCCCGTTGATTCTTTTGATCGTCTTCAATAAGTTTGTGATCTCCAGCATCACGTTGGATGTGCCCACTGCCATGTTCATCTCCTTCACGATCGCTTTGGTGTGCGAATTGTTCCGTCACCCCGCAAAGGAAGTTTTGAATTCTGCTATGGAATTCTTCAACATGATGGGTAAGCAATTCGCTACGGTGATCACCTTGATCGTTGCCGGTGAAATCTTCGCTAAGGGCTTGATGGCTACGGGTACGGTTGACTACTTGATCACGACCACGCAATCTTTGGGACTTCCGGCTTACGCCATCATGATCGTGATGACGGCCTTCATCTCCATTGCTACGGTGGTGATGGGTTCCGGTAACGCTCCCTTCTTTGCCTTTGCTCCGTTGGTGCCTGACTTTGCTACGCAATTTGGTGTCTCTACGACCCTTTTGATGGTGCCGATGCAATTGGCTACCGGTATCGCTCGTCCGATGTCTCCGATTGTGGCCGTGGTGGTGGCTGTGGCCGGTTGCTCGAACATTTCTCCGTTTGAAATTGTTCGCCGTACGGCCATCCCGATGATGGGCGGTTTGTTGGCCACGATCATTTCGACCATCATCTTTAACTAAGATGCTTTAATCGAAAAGAAAACGATCTGATTCGATAACAGGGGATGCCGCAGTCATGCGGCATTTCTTGTTTCTGGGATTCTGTTTTTTGTGAGAATCGTCCAGTTATTATCAGGCATCGTCCAAAATAAGGTATGATTTGGACGATATTTTTGAAATGTTGGACGATAATCAAAGAGGAAAACATGAGAAATTTTGACTACACGAAATTGGGTGAAAAATTATGGGATGGCGAAATTGTGTCCTATATTGCCCAAATTCACGAGTGCAAAGGCAGACAAGAATTGTTTATGCGACAAAAGCCCGTTGAATTGGATCGATTAGTCAAAATCGCTCGTATACAGAGTACAACTGCGTCAAATAAGATTGAGGGCATTGTCACAACCGATACTCGCATTAAACAACTCATCAACGAGACAACAACACCTAAAACTCGAGATGAGCGTGAAATCATTGGTTATCGGGATGTGCTCAATACCATTCACGAAAGTCATGATTTTATTCCCGTTCAATCAAACGTCATTTTGCAATTGCATCGTGATTTACTAAAACATGCGGGGATGTCTTACGGTGGTCACTTCAAAAACGTTCAAAATTACATCAATGAGACGGCTGCAGACGGAGCGATGGTAACGAGATTTGTTCCATTGCCTCCCTATGAAACGCAACCCGCTATTGAGGCAATTTGCGAAAGTTACCAAAAGACTTTATCCATGGGGGTTGTTGATCCTTTGATTCTGATCCCTACTTTTATCAGTGATTTTCTCTGTATCCATCCATTTAATGATGGCAATGGCAGAATGAGTCGATTGCTGACGTTGCTGCTTCTTTATCAAAATGGTTATGAGGTGGGGAAATATATCAGTATTGAGAAACAGATCGAGAAAACAAAGGATGTTTACTACGATGTTCTAATGCGAATTGATCACGGGTGGCATGAAGCCAAAAATGATCCCACCCCCTTTATTAAGTACCTGCTTCAAATCGTTCTTTCTTGCTATCGAGAGTTTGAAGAAAGAGTCGGATTGGTGTCGGATCGCACTCACAGTACCGTCTATGATGTTGTGAAGGTCTTTGTTATGGACAGAGTTGGAAAATTCACTGGAGCGGAGGTTGTTGCTGCCTGCCCATCAGGAGGTCGGTCTTCTGTTTTGAGTGCTCTTAACCGTTTGGTAAAAGAAGGTTTGATAACGAAAATGGGATCGGGGAGATCAACGTTTTATGTTCGATCTGATTTACTAAATAAGATGGATTTGTAGAAAAGTGAGTCATCAAATTTGGTGTTAACCAATTTGCTTAGTCATTCAATCATTTTTGATAATCGTCCAACCTTTTCAGGTATCGTCCAAAATGACCTGCAAATTGGACGAAACTTGTCTTTCATTTTCCTCCCTCCTCTAAAAGACTTAACGTATATCGGTTAAAGGAAACTCCCAAGAAAGAGCCACGGAAATGGGTTAGATATCTTTGGCACACTGTTTCTTCATTTTCGAAAAGGAAGAAAAATGCTTAAAAAAGGTTTGGTAGTTTTGGGTTTAACGTTGAGTTTGGCCACAGTGGCTTTTGCAAAGACGATTGACAATGTGGACTACGCCGAACAATTGACGATGGGCAAAGACTCGTTAGTGCTCAATGGGGCAGGGCTTCGTAAGATTTTGTTTGTGAAGGTCTATGCTGCTGGGCTTTATTTACCAAAGAGTGCATCAGACGCCCAAGGCGTTCAGGATCAAGTCGGCAGTAAACGCGTACGTTTGGTGTTAAGACGCAATGTGGATGCGGCAGACTTTGTTGAAGCGTTAAACGACGGTTTGAAAGACAACTCCACAGAAGCTCAACGCACGGCGATCAAAAAAGATATTGAATCGTTGGTTGCCGTGATGGAGAAAATCGGTGACGTGCATGAAAATGACAGTGTGGATTTTGACTATAGCGGTTCACGTGGCGTGAGCGTTTTTGTCAATGGCCGTTTGATTGGCGAGAGAATTGGCGGAAAAGCGCTTTATGACGCCGTTTTGCGCATTTGGTTGGGCGAAAAGGCGATTGATTCTGGGTTGAAAAAGGCGCTTTTGGCTCAATAAAAAGACAAAAAACGTGTTTGGTTTAAAGACTTGTTTTTTGTCAGTTTTTTATGTAAAATCCTCAATCCTTTTATTGGGTAGGTTTATTCTCTGTTGACCCGTCCCAATAAAGAGGAAAAGAATTTTTCGGACTCTGTCGCTGGTGCTTGCGGCCTAAGCGGCAATCCTTTAAATGCACGATTTGAGATAGTCTCTCGTGCGTTTGCAATTAATAGGTGAATTTATAATGAAGACCTTCTCGGCTAAGCCGCTCGAAGTGAACCGCGAATGGTACGTCGTTGACGCTACCGATAAGATCGTTGGTCGCCTCGCTGCTGAAATCGCTGCTCGCCTTCGTGGTAAGCACAAGCCTGAATACACGCCGCACGTTGACACGGGCGATTACATCGTCGTTATCAACGCTTCCAAGATGAAGATGAGCGGTAACAAGGCTACGGACAAGCGTTACTTCCGTCACACGGGTTATCCTGGTGGCATCATCGAAACGACCTTCGGCAACATGCAAGATCGTTTCCCGGGCCGTGCCCTTGAAATCGCTGTTAAGGGTATGCTCCCGAAGGGCCCGTTGGGCTACCAAATGATTAAGAAGTTGAAGATCTATGCTGATGAACAACATCCGCATACGGCTCAACAACCCAAGAACCTCGACATCTAATAAGGATTCGGCATGATCGGCAATTACAATTACGGCACTGGCCGTCGCAAGAGCTCCGTGGCCCGCGTCTTTATTAAGCGTGGTTCCGGCAAGATCGTTATCAACGGTCGTCCTTTGAACGAATACTTCCACCGCGAAACGGGCCGTATGGTCGTTATGCAACCGTTGGAACTCACGCAAAACGTTGAAACGTTTGACGTGATGGTCAACGTCCGCGGCGGCGGTGAATCCGGCCAAGCCGGTGCTGTTCGTCACGGTCTTACCCGTGCTTTGATCGACTACGATGCTGGTTTGAAGGCTCAATTGTCTGCTGCTGGCTTCGTTACGCGTGACGCTCGTGAAGTCGAACGTAAGAAGGTCGGTCTTCGCGGTGCTCGCCGTCGTAAGCAATTCTCCAAGCGTTAATTCTTCGGAATTTCCGCCAAGGAACGAGGAGTTCACTACGAACTCCTCAAGATTGGACTCCAAGTTGTATTGGGGTCCAATTTTTTTATGTCTTCGATTTTAAAAATGGGTTGTTAGAAGCAAATTTTGGGGATTTGAAAGTAATTAGGGCGATTTGACAGAAAATTACGGCATCTAGTAAGGGTTTATACCTAATGCTTAAGTATTTACAAATTGAAATAATCCAACGAGTAGTTTTTTCTCCCTAAAGGATTTCTGTCATGAATAAGACATTTAAGATCGTCTTCAACCGCTTGCGTGGCAAGATGATGGTTGTCAACGAAGCAACGGCCTCTCATCAACGGGGGGGCATACTAAGGCTGTTTTAGTGGCTGCGGTAGCAGTTTTGGGATGTATATCTGGGACAAGTCTCGCTGCAGGACTTGTTAATTTAGAGCCGACAAATAACGTAATTGGTGACGAAGACCTTAGCAAGGTTTTGAATGGAAATAAAGGTTGGTTGGGGGGTGCTGGAAGCACTTGGGATAGTAATAAGGTTTTTCAATCTAGGGAAAATTTGGAAATTATCAATTCAAATATTAGGGATGTGGACTGCGGATTTGGAGTCATTGCTCAAGATAAAATTCTAGCCGTTGGGAATTTACAGGGTGGCCAGGTAGCACAAGATATTGGTTTAACTTTGGCGAACAAGGGGGCCATCTTTTTAAAAGGGGGGACGGGAAAAACGACATCATCGGATCCAACGCATCCTGTTGATCATAGTAAAAATGGTGGTGGGCTAGCTGTTATTGCTGTCAATGCTAGTGAAGGGTTCACTATTGGTGGATATGGCTTGAGTTACTTAGGTTATTCGCTAGTAAGCGCACCAAAAATTGAACTGACCAATAGAGTTATGCCTTTACCTTCAGACTATTTGAAAGAGACGTATTTTAATATCAGTTCCATTCCATCATTAGTCGTTTTCCAAAATCAAAATCATCGCACAGGGGGGTATTCTATTGAAAGCCTCAATGGATTAATTTCAGAAGGGATTTATGTAGATACCAATGAGTTGGAATTTGTAGTAAATGGTGGGACGTTGACATCTCACAAAGACATTCAAATCCATCTTAATGGGGAAGATTTTGTTCAAACAAACGGAAAGGTAGATGCGACTGAAACTTTTTATTTGAGCTCAGTAGCTGGTGGTGAATATTTGTTGGAAAAAGGAAGCATTAATGCCAAAAAGGTAACTTTGCGTGAAGGAACAATTCGCATTAACTCAAATGGCTCCATTGTTTCTACAGGTAAGTTCGATGCAGAGAATGGTGCAGTGGTTTACTTAAATAATGGAGCCTCTGTTGAATCCAAGGAAGCTTGGCTACATTTCACAGAGAGCTCTACATTACATATAAATGATAATGTCGAAGAAAATGATCAGGTAGTTAAGTTAACTGCTCCTTGGGTTGTAAAAGCAGCTGGAAAAAATAATACGTATAGTGGGAAGCTCTCCGTTAGTTCAGAGGAGGGTGTCATTTTGCAAGGGAAGAGTTTTGATTTAAACCTTGCAAACGATAACATTATTGAAGCACAAGGGTATGTAAACTTAATATCAATTGCACAGGATGAAAATTCCGGCTCAATGTCTATATCAGGGGGAGAAATTGAAACCTTAACCTCCTCTGTTGTGGTGCATGGTGATAAAAATCTTACCATGACAGGGACAAGTATTAAATCGGGATTTAAGGATTTATCTTACGCAATAAAGTTATCATCTGGTGGAGATATTTCACTCAATAATATTACAGTAGATGATCAATTTAGTGGCCTCCAGATATCTGGTGCAAATATTAGTAGTTATGATGGGACAGGTGTAGCTGCTTTAGACTATGCAAAGGGAGTCAATATCACCATTGAAGACTCCCAATTTAATGTTAATCGTGCCTATCTAGGTCATGAGACAAATCCTGGCGAATCTTCTATTTCGATTTCAAACTCTAAGTTTTATGCTTGGGGTGATAGCACAGGTGGAAAGTACGATTTTGTGCTGACCGCAGGTACCGGTGATCTTACATTGACAGATACTTATATTAACTACTCTGACAGTCAAGGTGGCAAAGCTGATTTGATTGCTAAGGGCGGAAATATTACATTAATCAACTCTCAAGTCATGGACAATGCTTATAACGAGGCTGGTCGTGGAACGCTAACCGTACAGTTGATTGAGACTGAAGATGGCACTATCAAGTTAGATAAGAGTCTTCTTGACGATGACGCTATTGTTTTGGGTAGTGGCATTGAAAACATTATCCTGACAAATGGATCAGAGATTCATTTGGATGAACCTAATGGGTCTACAACTGACGGGAGTGGAGACGAGGAAACTGAAGCCCAAGATCAAGGCTCTTTTGTACTTAGTGGTAACAGAGTTACCATTTCCGACAGTAAGATCACTGGTAATACGGGCGATGTGACGCTTGATACAGGCTCTGGCGGTACGATCAAAGATTCTATCATTACAGGTTCTAATATCAATGTCGGTGTAGGTGCAGGCGGTAAGTTGACCGTATCGGATACCGATATCACTGGTAATGAGATTAACTTTAACAATAACTCCACATCTGAACCTAAAGATCCAGTCAATATTGTTGTTACCGACAACTCCAACATCACTGCAGGCAATGAAACAACTGATGGCAAGATCACGATTGGTTCTGGTGTTGATATGACTGTCAATAACGGCAGCACTATGACATCTAACAAGGGAAATGGAGCTCTTGAGGGGACTGGTTCTCTTAATATTGCTGGCGGCAATCTAACGATTGGCGGTGGCGGTGTTGTCAATGCTGATTCTGATGTTTTCATTAAAGACAATGGTTCTATTAACTTCTCCGGCCCTTCAACACAGGATCAAGACCCTGGCAAGCTTGTTGTGGGTGGTGATATTACCGTTGGCGGTGATAAGACTTCTGAGAATAAGCCGTTTGGAGGTTCCATCACTGTTGAGGATGATGGTCAAGGTACGATCATTGTTGGTGGTGAAAATATCTCCGTGGGTAGCGGTGGTTCTATTAGCGTTGGTACGGGTGGTTCTCTTAATGTCAGTACCGACGAAAATCAATTGCCCACAATCATGGGACCCGGCTTGATCGTTTCTGGCGACACCCAAATTAAGGTTGATGGTGGGACGCTTGAAGCCGATCAGATTTTTGATCAAACAACGGGTTCAGATAAGAACGTGATCATTACTGACAATGACAGTTATGTCAATCTTGATAATCCGTTTGGTGAAGATGGCAATTTGTCATTTGATGTTGAACAGGGTTCTGATACCGACAGTAAGTTAACCATTGAAGTGGGTGAGTTAACAGAAGAACAACTTAAGAACTTTAATGATCAAATTAATAAGCTTCCTTCAGGGGACAAGGTAACGACGATTGTTGGTCCGATTGGAGGTCTTGTTAGTGAAGAAAAGACGCTTGAGCAGTGGGATGAAAAGATTGGTACGGGTAATGTTTCTGCCAATGGTGGTGTAAATATTTCTCAAAGTGCTGATACTGGTCGTTTGCAAGACCAAATTGGTCACGGGGGTGGTAGTTACCTTATGGGATCTGGTAGCGGAACGATCACAATTACAGGACCAGATGCAAGTAAAAATGACACGGGCAAGGTGACTATTACTGGTGCTCAATCCAAGGATGAATACGACCAAGGTTTTGATGTTATTCGTCCGAACGATCCGAGTGCCACAACTAGTGACAAGTTTGGTGATTTGAGCTTGGAAGACAAGACCGAATTGGTCTTAGGTAGTGGCTCATCTTGGGGCGGTGATATCTCTGGCAGTATCGTTGCAACCGTTCCTGGTGAAACGGCCGATGATACCTCTAAAGATCCGAGTCTTACTGTCAATGGCGGTCATTGGAATATCGGTGGCGACATTGGTTTAGGCAACGGTGACTTGGTAATTCACGATCGCTTCGATGGCAATGGTTCCAAGGATGCTGTGGTTAATGTCGACGGAAAGGTTGATACCGGTAATCTCACGATGAAGGGTGATACAACTGGATTGAATGTTGGTGAGAATCTGACTGTCAAGGAAAACGTTAACCTTTCTGGCGGTACGAAGACGGAAAACTCCGGTGCTCACGTGAATGTCGGTGGCAACTTCGATGTTGATGGAAGCTTGACGATGTCGGGTAACTCCAATGTTAAGGTTGAAAAGGAAACGACAGTGGGTGGCGGCATGACCGTTGGTCAGGGTTCAACCTTCACGGGGGGCAACCTTTCTGTGGAAGGTGGTGACTCCAACTTTGAAGGTACTGTCAATGTTGGCGGTGATTACACAAACAAGAATCATTCCACTGTTGTAACGGGTGATACGAATATCACGGGCAAGACGGAAGTTGGAAGTCTTGAGGTCGGCGATCCTGACTTTATGGGTACGGGCACCAATGGTACCTTCATTGCCAATAAAGATGTGACTGTTACTAATGACTTCACGAGCAATGTAGGCAGTGTCTCCAATATTGGTGGTAATTTGACCGTAGGCGGCAAATCCGAAATCGGTGGTTCTGTCACGATGTCTGGTGAGGCTTCATTTAACGGTGGCTTGCATTTGACCGAAAACGGCTTCTTTGTGAACGCGTCTACTGATGCGAGTACGGCTGTCGATGGTTCCTTAGTTTTGGGCCAAGGTTCCAAGGTGGATGCCGGTAAGGACTTCATTGTTAATACTGGAACAAGTATTGGTGTCGATGGCAACGGTATTCTTAACGGTTCCATTACGGCTGATAATGAGATTGATTTCTCTGGTGCAAATACTAAGGTCACTTTCTCTGGTGAAGGCTCCGGTACGAACTCGCATCATATCAATGCTGGTACCAAAGGCATCGCCTACGAAAATGGTGGTTCTCACGTCTTTGGTCGCTTAGATGGCGAAGAAAACGGTGGTGTAGTTACGGGTGAAATCACCATTGGTAAGGGCGGTTCTCTTACCATGGATTCGAGCATGAAGGGCAGTGATGATCAAGCTTACTTGTTCATGAACGACACCTTGACTCTCAATTCGGGTTCCAAGGTACTCGTGGGTGATATGCCGTCTGATGCAAATACAGACCAATCGGGTATCTACCTGGGCAACGGCTCTCAATTCGACCTCAGCGTAGGTGATCATTTCTCATCAGGCAGTTCTTTGGTTGATGGTGGCAGTATCTTTGTTGCGGCTGATGCCAACATCACGATTCGTGATTGGAACTTGAGCACGGACGCTACGCTCAAGGTTGACTTCGATGCGTTAGGCAATGTTGGTATGGACATCGATGAGTTCATCAATAGCAAGTTGGATTCTGATAACGTTTTGGTGGACTTTTGGTATAAGGATGCAGATAAGCAAATGGGTATGAATCGCGTAAGCGCTGGTTCTATCGCCGGTACCGACGGTAAGCTCGGTGGCGTGGTGGATGCCGTGGTCGCTAACGGTTCTGAAAATGCCCGTAAGCAAGAACTTGTCAACGAAGTCTTCTCTAAGGATGCGGGCTTCATGACGCAAGACGCAGAGGGCAATTGGGTGGTCTCTGACTACGGTAACCAACGCCTCAAGGACGTTTTAGGCTTACCGGTCGCAGCAGGCGTCTTTAACATTGCCTACGATGCGATGAGCCAAATGAACAATTCGCTCACCAACCGTACGCTTGAAGTTGACACCACGAAGTCCACGTCCGTTTGGGCCGATGTTTTGGCAACGCGCAATAAGGCCGATAACCTCTTTGGTCATTCGGGCTATGCCGCTGACCTCTACGCAGGTGTCTTGGGTACCGATACGTGGTTGACGAAGGATACATTGGTGGGTGCTGCCGTGACCTTGGGTAAGGCCGATGGTGAAGGTAAGGGCGCTACGATGCGAATCGATAACGATGCCGACTTCTATGGTCTCTTTGCTTACGCTTCTCACAACTTAGCTGACAACGCTACGGTCTCTGGTGATATCGGTTACATGAACGTTGATAACGAAATCAAGACCGATGTTAACTACGGTGGTAAGGGTGATACGTCGGTTTGGACGGCAGGTGTTCGCTTTGACATGAAGATGTACGAAAGCAAGACCCTTTCTGTGACGCCGCACGTTGGTTTGCGTTATGCCAACTTCAAGATGGACACGATCAACCAAACGGCTACCGATGACGTTCACGTCTTAGAAGCCCCGTTTGGCGTGGCTGTGAAGGGTAAGGTTCAAGCCAAGGGTTGGGACTTGACGCCCAAGTTTGATATCTCCGTTGTTCCGCAATTTGCCGATAAGAAGGCAGAGGTTTGGAATTCGGGCGCAGCCTTCAAGCAAGACGTTTTGGATCCGGCCTTGGTCAACACCACGTTTGGCGTGAGTGGCACGAAGGGCAATATGACCTTTGGTGTGAACTATCGCATGGGCGTGGGTGGTGATGAACGTCAAAACCACAGCTTCGTGGGTAACGTTCGCTACACGTTCTAAGCGTTATTAACGCTAATTAACCGCCGCCGTTATTCGAGATTTCGAGTAGCGGCGGTTTTGTTTGTGCGCACGACATGTGTGCTGTTCTAGCGGGTGAAAGTCCCGTGGTC